>JAFTIN010000020.1 GCA_017456895.1 Clostridia bacterium | reverse complement strand
TAGATACGATGGTGCCATCCGATGCAATTGTGTTACTTCCTACGCCGCCATCGGTAGCTCCGTTGTTGTCGTAAGGAAGTATAACAGTGACTCCGGAATTGATAGTTATACTGGTTTTTATCTGGACATAACCGGTATTATAAGAATGGTAAAAATTCCTGTAAATTAATGGCTTGTATTATCTGGAAGAAGGGTGGAGATGCTGAACAAAAGCCCCTCTCGGGGGCTGATAAATCCGCTAATAGAAAAAGGCGTGTGTCGTGAGCACACGCCTTTGTTTTTGCTAAAAATCAATACATTCCGTCCATTCCGCCGGCCTGGGGAGGCATGGGGGGAGTGGGCTCCTTCTTATCCGACACGACGGCCTCGGTGGTGAGGACTGTGGATGCGATGGAGGCCGCGTTTTGCAGGGCACATCTGGTAACCTTTGCGGGGTCTACGATGCCGCACTCGAGCATATCGCAGTAGGTCTCGTTATAGGCGTCAAAGCCGTAGCCGACCTTACCGGACTCGCGGATCTTGGCGATGATGACTGCGCCGTCGAGACCTGCGTTATCGGCGATCTGCTTCATGGGGGAGGTGAGCGCCTTTGCGACTATGGCCGCGCCGGTCTTCTCGTCGCCCTCGAGGGTAGCGACAACGTTCTCGACTGCGGGGATAACGTTGATCAGAGCGGTACCGCCGCCTGCTACAATACCTTCCTCAACTGCAGCCTTAGTAGCGTTGAGCGCGTCCTCGATGCGGAGCTTCTTCTCCTTCATCTCGACCTCGGTAGCTGCGCCGACCTTGATGACCGCTACGCCGCCGGCAAGCTTTGCGAGTCTTTCCATAAGCTTTTCCTTATCGAACTCGCTGGTGGTATTCTCGAGCGCAATGCGGATCTGGCTAACTCTGTCAGCGATAGCGGACTTGTCGCCTGCGCCGTCAACGATAATGGTGTTCTCCTTGGTGATCTTGACCTGTCTTGCGCGGCCGAGATCTGCGAGGGTGGTGTCCTTGAGGTCAAGGCCGAGCTCGTCGGTAATGACCTGGCCGCCGGTGAGGGTGGCGATGTCTCGGAGCATCTCCTTACGTCTGTCGCCAAAGCCGGGAGCCTTTACTGCGGCAACGGTGAAGGTGCCGCGCAGCTTGTTGAGTACAAGCGTGGTGAGAGCCTCGCCCTCAACGTCCTCAGCAACTATAAGCAGCTTTCTGCCCGACTGGACGATCTGCTCAAGGAGGGGGAGGAGGTCCTGGATAGACGAGATCTTCTTATCTGTGATAAGGATAAGGCAATCATCGAGAATAGCCTCCATCTTATCCGAATCTGTAACCATATAGGGAGAGAGGTAGCCGCGGTCGAACTGCATACCCTCAACGACCTCGGAATAGGTCTCGGCGCTCTTCGACTCCTCGACGGTGATAACGCCGTCTGCGGTAACCTTCTTCATAGCGTCGGCAATAAGTCTGCCGATCTCCTCGTCGCCCGCACTTACAGAGCCGACTCTCGCGATATCCTCGTTGCAGGAGACCGCCTTGGACTGCTTTGCGAGCTCTGCCACAGCGGCGTCAACCGCCTTAAAGATACCTTTTCTGAGTACCATGGGGTTTGCGCCCGCGGTAACGTTCTTCATACCTTCGTGGATAAGGGCCTGCGCGAGAAGGGTTGCGGTAGTAGTACCGTCGCCTGCCGCGTCGTTGGTCTTGGTTGCTACCTCACGTACAAGCTGCGCGCCCATATTCTCGGCAGCGCACTCAAGCTCAATCTCTTTAGCGATGGTAACGCCGTCGTTGGTGATAAGGGGAGCGCCAAACTTCTTGTCGAGCACAACGTTTCTACCCTTAGGACCGAGGGTGATCTTGACGGTATCGGCGAGCTTATCCACACCGCGAAGAAGGGCGCTTCTCGCTTCCATACCGTAAATTATTTCTTTTGCCATAATTACTCCATTCCGCCGTTAAAACGGCTAATTGTAAACTAATGTTGCTAAAAAGCAACTGTATCTTAGTCCTCAACTACTGCGAGTATATCGGACTGACTTACTATAGTGTACTCAACGCCGCCGATCTTTACCTCGGTGCCGGTGTACTTACCGATGATGACCTTGTCACCGACCTTGAGAGTCATTACGACCTCCTTGCCGTCAACGAGTCCGCCGGGGCCTACTGCCACGATCTCGGACATCTGGGGCTTTTCCTGGGCGGAGCCGGGAAGAAGGATACCTGTCTTGGTGGTCTCCTCGGCCTCAACCTTCTTAAGTACGACCTTGTCAAGTAAGGGCTTAAGCTTCATAATTTTTCCTCCGTTCATTTTAGCACTCGTCACGTCGGAGTGCTAACTTTTTGCTACGATATATTCTACTCTATAGAAATATAAAAATCAATAGCTTTAATAAAACTTCACAATTTGTTAACAAATAAAATATTTAATTAATTTTGCGCGTGTCTTCTGCGCATACGTTTGAGCTCTCTGTCAGAGGTAAGAGCGTAGGCTCTCTCGCCCCTTTGCGTAGACTCCCTATCGGTGGTGGATAGCCTCACAGCCTCAAGTGCCGCCATCACCTCAGCTTACTCTCAAGCAGGGCCATTATCTTCTTTTCCTCTCTTGATATTTTCACCTGCGAGAGGCCGAGTACCCTGGCAGTCTCTGCCTGTGAGTAGTCCTTGAAGTACCTTAGGTACACTATTCTCTGCATACGCACGTCGAGAGACTCTATCGCCATGCGGAGCGCGAGCTTATCAAAGGCGGAGATCGACTCTGACTCGTCGGCTATCATACTGCCGAGGGTGGTGGAGTCACCGTCGTCAAAGACATTCTCCTCGAGCGAGCGCGGGTGCGCGTCCGAGAACATGGCCGACGCCACGTCCTGCGGAGTGATTCCGAGCGCCTCGGCGAGTGAATGGACATCGGTCGCGAGACCGAGATTCTGTCTTCTGTCTCTCTCCTTGTTAATGAGGGCGAGCACTCGCTTTTCCTCTCTTGAGACCTTGATTATTCCGTCGTCGCGCAGGAATCTGCGTATCTCACCGAAAATGAGCGGTACGGCGTAGGTTGAGAAGGCACAGCCGCGCGAGAGGTCGAAGGTCTTGAAGGCCTTTACCAGACCTATTGTGCCGCATTCGACAAGGTCGCTCATATCATCGCACCTCTCCCTGAATCTTGAGGCTATGCTGTAGACGAGAGGCAGATTGATCTCGACGAGCCTGTCGCCTGCCGCTTCATCCCCCTCTCTGTATCTTTCGATAAGCTCCGGATTAGTGTCGTAGACGTCTGTTTTTTGTAGCTCTCTCATTTTTCCCCTTGGACGGGCGCTAAAATTTTCCTCATCAGGACGGTCGTACCCTTGCCCGGTCTTGACTTGACCGTGAGCGAGTCGGTAAAGCTGTCCATAACGAGGAATCCCATGCCGCATCTCTCTGTCGGATCGCCTGTCGTAAACATTGGGGCGCGTGCACGCTCGATATCCTCGATGCCGCAGCCGTTGTCCGAGATCTCAAGAGTGACCTCGCGTGTTTCGTACAGTCTTGCCGATATGTAGACGTAGCACAGTCCCTCGCGGCCGCGATACGCGTGCACGATGCAGTTCGTCACCGCCTCGGACAGGGCGCACCTCAGGTCGCAGAGCTCCTCTACCGTAGGGTTTGCCTCCGCGACAAAGGCGGAGATGCAGGATCTTGCGACCGCCTCGTTACGGCTATCCGCGGGCAGACGCAATTTCATTTCATTTATTATTCTTTTCATTTTTTTATCCCCGGTTTTCTCTTTTTATGGCAGGACGGTCAGATTTTTCACCCTCTCGATGCCCGAGAGTCTGACAAGCTTGTACAGAGAGGGGCTGAGCCCGTCGAGGTGAACGCTTGCTCCAACCGCGGACGAGGTCTCCACACGTCCGAGTATCAAAGCTATGCCCGAGCTATCCATAAATCTCACGTCCTTGAAATTCAAGCACACAGCCTTCGGCCTCTCGAGAAAGATGGCCCTGTCTATCCGTGTGCGGATCCTTGCCGCCGTGTGATGGTCAATCTCACAGCATATCCTCGCGATAAGCGTTGTTCCCGCGCGCGAGAATGTTACGAGTTCGTTATCCATTTCTGTCTCCTTTTTTTACGTCCGATGCGCCCCGCGGATCACGGAGGCGCTATCCTTTAGCGGTATTATATCAAACGGTTTTCGAGAATTTTGTCGTTACTTAGGGGATAAAAATATTTTTTCAGTCGATCAAGTGCAGCCTTCTCGCTATATTTATCTTGACCTCCCTTTTGATCTTTTTGTATGTAGTTTCCGAGATATCGTCAACCTCGCTGTAAGCGTAGCCGACGCTCTTGCCGATCTCGTCGATGTAGGTTTCGGCATACCTGCCTACGACCTCCTCTGCTGCCTCCAGGATAATGCCGTTTAAGTATTTGTATTCCATCACGGTGCGCCTGGTACATTCGCCCGTCTCAATAAGCCGCTTTCTCGCCGCGTAGTCACTGCAGAAGGCGATGACGAGCATATCGAGCGTTTTTCTGAAGCTCGCACAGTCTAAATACCCAACGCCCATTTCGTATCCTCCAGCTCCTCGGTCAGGATATCGAGGCTCTCGTTTAAGCCCTTTAAGAGGGCGAGAGTCGATTCCGCTTCGGCGACAAGCTCCGAGAGGGCAGCTACCCAATCCGACGTGTCACCGTCGGCAAGCCTGTCCATCATTTCGGTCAAAACGCTTCTGACGTTCAGCATTGAATCAACAGACTTAATTTTCGTCTTTATATCAAAGATGTCTTCTCTTATTCTTTCGGGTGAGCGGTATATCCTCGCAGGCTCGCCCTCATACGTGCTGTAGTTTCTGAAAAACACAGTCACTCTCTCCTTTCCTTATTTTTGACATCCTTCCGCCCGGGGGCTCGGGTGGGAAAATTAACAGCCGAGTGCGGCCGACTGTAAGAGGCGGTGACAAAGGCGCGGTACGGTAGGCGGCATAGACAGTGCCGAGTCGAAAAAGGTGGAAATATACAGCGCCAAAGTCACCCTTTACGCAAGAGAAAAAACGTAAAGTAACCTGTTACGTGACCATTTTAACACAGCAAAAGTCACTTGTCAAGTGATTTTTTAAGTTTTTTCCAAAGGTATTGCATTTTAGGTGACTTTGTGCTACAATTATTTTGTCAAAAAAACTCGCATTAAGTGAAAGCGTGTTAGCTTAGGTCGTAAAAGAAACACTCTTGTAAAAATCTTTATGTACGTGCGGGATCTTTTTGAGGAATACAGTTCATTTTTATGGATAATTGTACATAATAATTGGCATATTTCTGTTTTATCTATAAATAAGGAAGGTGAAATAATGAAATCCATCAAGCTTAAGGAGCTTAGAAAACAGGCGGGGCTTACACTCGACGAGCTGGCCGAGAGGGTAGGCACGAGCAAGCAGACCATACACAGATACGAGAACGGAGTGATCACCAACGTACCGCCCGAGAAGGTGGAGAGCCTGGCCGTGGCGCTCGGTACTACGCCCTCGGAGCTTATGGGCTGGGACGAGGAGCCCGCAGTCGGCTATAAAAACGTGATGCCCGTGGCGGTAAAGCAGCTGCCCGTGCTCGGAGATATAGCCTGCGGTATGCCCATCTACGCCGAGGAGAGACACGAGAGCTTTGTAGCTGTGGCGGATGGACTGGATGCAGACTTCTGTCTCAAGGCGCACGGCGACTCTATGATAGGTGCGAGAATACACGACGGTGACGTTGTATTTATCCGTTCGCAGAGCGCTGTGGAAAACGGTGAGATCGCCGCGGTCATCCTCGGTGACGAGGCCACTCTTAAGAGAGTATATTATTATCCTAATGAAGGAAAACTCGTCCTCTCGCCGGAAAATCCGCGCTACGCACCTCTCGTTTTTGTCGGCAGAGAGCTTGACGGAGTCAAAATCATAGGCAAGGCTGTTGCTTTTCAGAGCACAATAATATAGATAATGTCACTTTTTGGGATATCCCGAAACAAATTTTTAATTTTTTTTAATAATTTTTGAATAATGTATTGAAATTTTTGAAATAAGGTGCTATAATATACGCGTATAAAATTTTTTTGGAGGTATACCTTAAATGTTTGAGCAGTACATTGAAAAGGCCATGGCTCTTGGCAATCAGATTATGCTTTACGGCGCAAAGCTTGAAGCATTCCTTATCCCTGCCGTTATCCTTGGCGCTATCGCACTTCTTGTATTCTCGAGATACAGCTACAAGTGCTTCAAGATCGTGCTCCCCGTAGCAGCGATCATTCTTGGCTCTACTTTTGGCGTAAGCTTAATTCAGACCGTTCTTGAGACCGACCTTGTAAAGCAGAATCTCGGCAACGTTATGGAGTCCGTAAACGCTGTTGTTGGCCAGTTTATCAACCCCCTCTTCCTTGCAGGTATTGTTATCGCAATCATTCTTGCGATCTTCTGCTTCAAGTTCACTAACTTCACCGTTCTCCTTCTTGGCGCGAGCGCAGGTTATGTTCTTCTTGGCAGAGTAGCTAAGGACTTCATCCTTTCCTTCGACTTCGTTACCAGCATCGTTGAGAACACCGACCGCACCATCGTTTCCATCGTAGGCATTCTCGTAGGCGTACTTTGCATGCTTGTATGTGCGTTCCTTGTTAACAAGTTCTTCAGACCCATCTACATCGTTGTAACTTCTGTTGGCGCTGCAGCTGCTGCTCTCGGCCTTGCTGCAATGTTCGCATTCGCTACCACCGACTTCACCGTATACGCTACCCTCGCAGGCGCAGGCGTAGGTACTATCGTTGGTATCATCCTTTCCAGCATCCAGTTCAACGAAGGCGAGTATTAATTTAAAAAATTAATTAAAGCTCATACGCCCTTGTGCTCCGGCACAAGGGCGTTTTTCGTTGCTTTCAGTGCGCTCCGAGGGCGAGCCGCAGTGAGCAACCTTCCCCTTTGGGGAAGGGGGACCACGAAGTGGTGGATGAGGTTTTTAAAAGTTAGCATATCGCAACCTCATCCGTCACTCGCATGACTCGTGCCACCTTCCCCAAGGGGGAAGGTTGAAGGAGCCTCCCTCCGGGAGGGAGGTGCTGAGCAAAGCGAAGCGGAGGGAGCACGCGCTAGTTTGTTTATCTATCGGCGGCTTTTTCATCCCCTGAACGGCACGCAGACTCCTTCCGTCACCTTCGGTGCCACCTCCCTCTCGGAGGGAGGCTTGGACAACCCCTCACCGCTATGCGGAGCGGTCTCGCCTGCGGGCACGGAAACGAGATGAAAAGGCTGCGCCATGAATTGCGCGGGGCGCATGAATTGACCTGCGGTCATGAATTGAAGCTGTCGCTTCATGATTTGCGCGAGGGCGCACCCCGGCTACATATACTTTCTCATTTTTTCTATAGCGGTCTTCTCGATACGGGACACCTGCGCCTGGCTTATGCCTATCTCGGCGGCAATCTCCATCTGCGTCTTGCCTTTATAGTAGCGGAGGCGTATAATATCTCTCTCGCGGCCTACAAGCTTCCCGAGAGCCTCCTTGAGCGCCATATTCTCGATCCAGCTCTCGCTCTCCTCATTCTCATCGGCTAACTTGTCTATGACGTACATCTTGTCGTCATCCTCGCCGAAAACACTGTCGTAGAGCGACACCGGCTCCACAATAGCCTCCATAGCCTCACCGACCGCGCGCTCGCTCTCACCGAGCCTCTCAGCGATCTCAGACAAGGTCGCGTCGCGCCCCTCCTTCAGCGAGACGTCCTCCTTGACCTGCAGGGCACGGTATGCCAGATCCCTTAGGCCTCGGCTCACCCTCACGGCGTTGTTGTCTCGCTGGTAGCGACGTAGCTCTCCGATGATCATCGGCACCGCATAGGTCGAGAATCTCACGGCAAAACCGGGGTTGAAATTGTCGATAGCCTTGATCAGCCCTACGCACCCCACTTGAAAAAGGTCGTCTGCCGAGTCGCGCTTTGGATTAAATCGACCGACCACACTCAGCACCAGCCGTAAATTACCGAGGATCAGCTCCTCCCTCGCCTTAAGATCACCCTCGCGCGTCCTCCTCAAAAGCTCCTGCTTCTCGTCCTCTGTCAGAGTCTTTAACGTAGATGTGTCAACATTGCTTATTTCCACCTTGTTAAACGACATTACAACCTCGCATACTTTTCTGTGAGGTTATTATTGCCGAAAAATAGCGAAATTACACGTAAGTGGAAAAAGCTTTCACTCGCCAAAAATAGGAAAATTAATAGCCCCCGAGAGGGGCTTTTGTTCAGCATTTCCACCCTTCTTCCAGATAATACAAGCCATTAATTTACAGGAATTTTTACCATTCTTATAATACCGGTTATGT
>JAFTIN010000036.1 GCA_017456895.1 Clostridia bacterium | reverse complement strand
CTGACCGCCCCGTTGCTTCACGAGCTGATTGAGAAGATCGTTATCCATCAAGGTGTAACAAGCCCCGACGGCTTCAAAGACCAAGAGGTTGAAATCTTCTACCGCTTCATAGGCAAAATCGAATTTTAACTGAATATAAAACAATGCAGTGCTTCGTATGTCTTTATTTAAGGCATACGAAGCACTGCTTTTGTGGACACAAAAGCGACACCACCCATAAGGCAGGGCGGGATTTATTTAAGGAATTCTTTGATGCTTTCCAAATTCTTTGATGCTCTCTGCGTAGAATACGGAAACATTTCATCTTCTTTCAAAATTATTTCATCAGAAAAATATTCAAGACACTCTTGAATGGCTGTTGCATACATTCGGATGTTACTTTGAAGGACTTCAGCCAGTTCTTTACCACTTAAAACGTTGCTTCTGCCAAGATTGTATTCACGACACACATCAAAGGATGGAAGCATATCAATATGAGCTTTGGCAGTCTGCACATCTCCGAGCGTATAACAGCAATATGCCAAATCTCGTGTTACCTTGCATATAAGTTCGGAATCTTTGGAAATATTCAAAATGCGGCGGTAAATATTGATTGCTTCCTGCTCGTGCTCGGGATGCTCTTTAATTGTTCCCCTCAAGCTCCAAGCCAGCCAATACATAATATCGCAGCTTGACGGGTACTGAATCAAAGCATTGCGAAGCATGGTAACGGCATCATTATATTTGTTATTATTACGTAACGCTTTGGCTTTCTCAACAGTTTCAAGAATATCCTTTTCTTGTTTCGTTATATCCACCCCCAAAAGATAATCGGTGGATACCTTAAAAATATTAGCGATAATGGGGAGCATTTCAATATCGGGATACGACGTTCCGCACTCCCATTTGCTGATTGCTTGAGACGTCACACCAAGCATTTCTGCGATCTGCTCTTGCGTTAATTCATGCAATTTGCGAAGTTCCTTAAAATTATTAGAAAAACGATTGCCCATAAAAGACCTCCAGTAATTATTTTCTGAACCGGTTCTGATTATATTATATCATAATTTCTTTCAAAATCCAGATACGATTATTTGGATTTATTTCAACCGTTGGTTGTATCTCGAAGAAGGAATAAAGCAGCATTTTGCATTCTAAACAAAATACTGCTTTATCGCAGGCACCCCAAGGGGCCTTTTTTAATTTTTTAGCGCTTGTTCTGCCCTGTAGAGCGACGTGTTTTGCGAGTCGCTCTTTAGTTTTTTTCTGAAAATATCGGAGAATGACATAACCGTCTCCTCACTATGAATAATTAATTGAACTTCATTCTGATTTTACTATGTGAAACTATCCTTGTCAACTATAGCAGGAGGAAAATATTATCTCGTAAAACTTTGAATATGGTATTGCATTCTTCTCGACTGAGTGGTATAATGCTTTTTGAAGTTATTTTTGCACAGCTTACCTTGTGGTTGTAATATCATTCTTTGCCACATTGATTTTGTGTATTACCTTCAGGCAGGAGATAAAATGAACAGACCGTACGTTATATGCCACATGCTATCTTCTTTAGACGGTAAGGTCACGGGCGACTTTCTATTTAGAGATTAATGTTCTTTAGCAACCGAGCTTTATAATGAGATAAACAGAGATTACGTTGCGGATGCATTCGCCTGTGGCAGAATCACTATGGAGGGTAGCTTTACAGGCGGATATTTTCCAAATTTATCAAAATATGACAACTTATATAGTCAAAAACGCGACTTTGTAGCGAAATATGACAAAAAGTTTTTTGCCATATCATTTGATCCTCACGCGCGACTCGGTTGGAAAACGAGCACTATAGAGGACGAGGATACGGGGTACGGCGGAGCACACATTATCGAGGTTCTCACCGAGGATATTGATCCGAGGTTTCCACAATATCTTGAAGACGTCGGCGTTTCCTATATCTATGCCGGTAAGGATTCTGTCGACGTGCAGTTAGCTCTTGAAAAGCTATATGACATCTTTGGTATTCAGACGCTTTTACTGGAAGGCGGCAGTATACTTAACGGCGCCTTTCTGAGAGCAGGAGCTGTTGACGAGATCAGCCTTGTTGTCGCACCCGTACTTGCCTCGGGCGAGGATAAGCCTATATTTATGAACTCAACCGTCACGGATATCCAACTTGTCAGCTCGGAAGAGAAGAACGGAATCCTGCTTTTAAAATACAAGAAATAATTCAAGGACAGACTTTAGAAAAATGATTAACGCAAAGCGCATTAGATCCGCCTGCTATTCTATGAACGTAGCCATGGCGGTTATAGGCAACCTGCCACCCATACTTTTTCTCACCTTCCACAATAAGTTCGGGATCTCCTTTTCTCTTCTCGGACTTCTTGTGCTTTTCAACTTCTCGACACAGCTTCTCGTCGATCTGGTTTTCAGCTTTTTCTCTCATAAATTCAACATACCCCTGACGGTAAAGCTGACACCTCTTATTAGCGTTATCGGTCTTGTTATCTTCGTCGCCTGGCCGACCTTCCTTCCGTCAAGTGCGTATATCGGACTTGTTATAGGAACTGTAATTTTCTCTGCGTCATCAGGACTTGCAGAGGTTCTGCTTAGTGCAGTTATCGCCGCCCTTCCGTCGGACAACCCGGACAGGGATATGAGCGCTCTGCATTCAATCTATGCTTGGGGTGCAGTTGGTGTCATCTCTCTTGGCTCGATATTTCTCCTTGTGTTCTCAAGCGACTCCTGGCAGATACTTACCTTGATATTCGCACTTATTCCGCTTCTTTCGTTTATACTGTATCTCGGTGCAAAACTTCCCGAGCTTAAGGTAGGCGGCAAGACGGAGGGCTCCTCCACGCTATATAAGAACAAGGTTATGTGGCTCTCAGTTCTCGCCATTTTCCTTGGCGGTGCGCTCGAGTGTACCATGGCGCAGTGGGCATCCGGCTTCTCCGAGGTCGCTCTCGGTATACCGAAGATCTACGGTGACGTATTCGGAGCGGCTCTCTTCGCGCTTACTCTCGGCCTTGGCAGAACCTTGTATACTAAGTACGGAAAGAGAATAGACGGTATACTCATTGCAGGAGTAATAGGTGCTGCTATCTGCTATCTTACTGCGGTACTTTCATCAAATCCGATAGTAGGTCTTATAGCCTGCGCTCTTACGGGCTTCTCGGTATCCATGCTCTGGCCGGGCAACCTTATTGCTGTTTCGGACCGTATTCCCACGGGCGGTGTAGTTATGTTCGCGCTTATGGCGGCAGGCGGTGACCTTGGCGCCTCGATAGGACCGGAGCTCGTCGGTATAATTACCGATACTGTTGCCGCGAGTCCCCGCATGCTTGAGCTTGCTCTAGAGCTCGGTATGAGTGGTGAGCAGCTTGGTATGAAGTGCGGTCTATTCGTCGGTGCTATCTTCGCCCTCGTTGCAATTCCTCTGTATCTCACCATCTTTAGATGCAGAAAAGAGAAGACCGAATAATATAAAAAAGGAGCTGATTAGGCTCCTTTTTTATTCTTTCTACTTGAAAAAATTATGAAAATGTGTTATACTTAACCGAACAAAGGAATAAACGCGTCTCATAGAGCTTACGTGCTCTTTGTCGGGTGAGTCGAAATACGACGCCGCTCGGGGATAAGGAAATCGCAGTGTGAATCTGCAGCAACAGCCATTACCGTATCTGAGCCATGCTCATAAGTCGGAATGCTTATCGGGACGTGACTCGTAAAAATCTCTTGGGCAAAGGAAGGGAAGGGAGTACCGAGGATACGGCAGGGTATCCTTTTTCGCTCGTCCTTCTTTCCGTAGAAGGGCTTTTTATTTTGTCCTTTTGTATATTACTTTATAAGTAAAAAGAAAGGAATGAAAAAATGAAAAAGATTTTATCACTTGCGTTATCTGTAGTGATCGTTTGTCTTCTCTTAGTGTCCTGCAACACTGCTGAAAAGACCGGAGCCTGGGAGAGCGCGACCTATCGTCGCGACATGGAGCTTGGCGAGGGCGCAAAGACCGTTGAGGTTGAAGTGAAAGCGGAGGATCAGTCTATTACCTTCACCATTCACACCGACAAGGAGACACTTGGTGCAGCCCTTCTTGAGCACGAGCTCATCTCGGGTGAAGATGGACCCTTTGGACTCTATATTAAGTTCGTTAACGGTATCGAGGCAGACTATGACAAGGACGGTACCTACTGGGGCTTTTACAAGAACGGTGAGATGATGATGGTAGGCGTTGACAGTGCGGTAATCGCGGACGGTGAGCACTACGAGTTGGTAAAGGAATAAATGAAAAGAAAGAACGTCAGACACGGCTCGGTAAACGTAAGAGAAATGTGTATCTTTGCGATGCTCAGCGCCGTGATGTTTGCCTCAAAGGTCATTATGGAGGCTTTGCCAAACATTCACCTGCTTGGTATGTTGACCGTAACCTACACCGTTGTGTATCGTAAGAAGGCGCTTATCCCTATATACGTCTACGTTATGCTTAACGGACTGTTTGCAGGCTTCAATTTCTGGTGGATTCCGTATACGTATATATGGACGATCCTTTGGGGCGTTACCATGATTTTACCAAGGCGGATGCCTAAAAGAGTGGCCTATGTGGTCTATTCTGTCGTATGTGCTATTCACGGCTTTCTTTACGGCGTACTCTATGCACCGGCGCAGGCTCTTATGTTTGGCCTTAACTTTGAGCAGACTGTCGCTTGGATCATATCCGGCATTCCGTTTGACCTCATCCACGGCTTCTCGAATCTTGGACTCGGGCTGCTTGTCGTACCGCTTGCCGAATTGTTGAGTAAGCTTTCACGCAAGATATGTAAATAAAAGTATTCAAAAAAGAGCCTTGATGTGAAAATTAAGGCTCTTTTTGTTTATCAGTAACCCATTTCTCCGAGCTCCTTGCAGAGCTTTACGTAGAAGGCGAGTATCTTTTTTCTATTTTTTCTTTTTGCCAAAATATCTACTATTTGAGTGTGTGAGACAGAGTCGTCAAGACACTCTCCACGATAGTTTTCATATCTTGCGGATTGCTCCGAGACTACACCGTCATTTTCGGATCCGTCGGTCTTTGTGTATATATACATGGGTACTGCCATCAGTATGCAGTCCTTGCCGCTCTTCAGCTTCGTAGAGTAACTCTGGCAGTATACCTTGTCAGAGAAGCTTTCTTCCTCACTCTCCCCGCTTTCCTTTAGTTGCTCGCACACCTTCATAGAGTCCGGATTTTTATCACCTATCAGCTTGTAGAAGGTGTCGATAAAAAAGGTAAGTATCCGTTTTATGAAGCTTGGCAGACTCCAAAGACGTGTCGCAATTGCCGAGCCCTTATGCGGAGTGCATAGGGTAGTCAGTGAGGCTACCTTGTCCACCATACCGAGCTTGGTTATCATATACTTAGCGTCAAGCCCGCCCTTCGAGTGGCCGATAATATTTACCTTATCCGCACCTGTCCTTGAGAGTATATCTTCTATAACTGCCTTAAGCTGCTCAGCGTTATTCTCAATAGAGCCAAATGCATCGTGAGTGGAGGTATATGCATCAAAGCCCGCTTCTTTCAGCGTTTTTTCGATCCTGCCGAAGGCGCGCATAAATTTACCCTCGCGTATAGCGGTTCCATGCACTAAAACAATCGGATATTTAGTCATACTCGTCCTCCTTAACCCCTTTTTACATTATTTTACTACCGATACGTTTATTAGTCAAGAATGGTAGGCGCAAATTCATAATAAAACATAAATTTTACAGTTAGTAAAAAAAACTATTGCCTTTTTCGTTGCTATAGTGTATAATAAATTGACAAAAGACTTAAAACTGTAAACAGTGAGGCAAAATGGACAATAATTTTGACGTAAATTACAAAAATCCGAAAAAGTACAAGACCGCAAAGTATCCCATACGCCAGCCCATCTACCTCACCTGGCTTATCCAGGTGTTATCAAAAATAATGCTCATCGGCAAGGAGCACAAGGTTGAGAAGTTCAATATGGAGGGACTCAAGCCTCCGTATCTCCTTCTTTCAAACCATATGTCCTTCGTCGACTTTGAGATGGTATCCCTCGGTACCTATCCCCATAGAGTAAATAACGTCGTTAACATCGACGGCTTTTATATGAGAGCATGGCTCCTTGAGTGGATCGGCGCTATCTGCACGAGAAAGTTTACCACAGACCTCCACCTTATTAAGTCTATTCGCAAGGTGCTTGAGAGGGGTGACGTTCTCTGTATGTATCCCGAGGCAAGGTATTCTCCGGTCGGAACGACCTCATACCTTCCCGAGTCTCTCGGCATGCTCGTAAAGAGGGCAAAGGTACCGGTCGTCATAGCACTCCATCATGGTAACTATCTCCACTCTCCCTTCTGGAATTTCAGAAAAAAGAGAAAGGTTCCTCTCTATACCACCTTCACCAAGCTTTGGGATCCGGAGGATCTTGAGAAGCTCTCGGTCGAGCAGATAAATGCAGGACTTAAGGAAGCGCTTACCTACGACGATTATAAATATCAGAAGGACAACGGTATACTTATTACCGAGCCATACAGAGCAGAGGGACTTAATAAGATACTTTATAAGTGTCCTAACTGCAGGACCGAGCACAAGATGTCCTCAGCCGGTGCTGAGCTTTTCTGTGAGGAGTGCGGCAAAAGATGGTATCTTAACGAAGACGGAACACTTTCCGCTACAGAGGGAGAGACCGAGTTCTCTCATATTCCCGATTGGTTTGAGTGGGAGAGGAGCGAGGTGCGTCGCGAGGTTGAGAGCGGTGAATATTCCTTTGAGGACGATGTTGAGGTCTATTCACTCCCCAGATGCTACAAGTACGAGCCCCTCGGCTTTGCCAAGCTTACTCATAATCCCGAGGAGGGCTTTATCCTCACGGGACATTACAGGGGCAAGGATTACCGCATTCAGCGTACACCCCTACAGACCAACAGTCTTCACGTAGAGTACGACTTCTTACGTATCAAGCCCTTTGACCTTGTGGACATCTCTACGGAGAATGATTCCTTCTATTGCTACACATCCAAGAAGGACGTTATTACCAAGCTTGCCTTCGCGACCGAGGAGATATATAGGATCAACCTTGAGAAGAAAAGAAATCTGAAGAAAGACAAATAAAAAAAGAGGAAGCCGAGGCTGTGCGCCAAGGCTTCCTTTTCATTTATTTTAGATTCCACTTTTCCTTTATTTCCTTGAGTCGATTGACGTAGCCGTCCTGATCGGCAGGGAAGGCTAAGCCGTGACCCGCTCCGTGGATAGTGATGAGTTCCTTTTTATCAGACGCGCACGCATCGTATAGTCTTACACTCATTTCATAAGGTACAAAATCGTCCGTATCACCGTGAACGAATACGACGGGCAGGGTGCATCTCTTCATCGCCTCCATCGGAGAGGTCTCTTCGAGGTCAAACCTGCCGAATATTTTTGCGCCGAGCTTGATAAAGGGATACAGAGGAGCAACGGGAAGGTGCATTTCCTTGACCACCTTCTTGATGATCTCCTCTGCGGAGGAATAACCACAGTCTGCAAGTACCGAGATCACGTTCTTTGGTAGGGGCTCACCCGCAGCCATCATTACCGTTGCCGCACCCATTGATACTCCGCCTATTATTATTTTGACGTCATCGCCAAAGCGTTCTATTACATACTTTACCCAGGCGTGGCAGTCGCGTCTTTCATTGATACCGAAGGAGATTACCCGCCCTTCACTATCACCGCTCGCTCTTTGATTGATTATCATAACGTTTCTTCCGAGACGAAAGCATCTTTCGACACCGCCACACAGATCTCTTTCCGCGTTACCTTTATAGCCGTGGAATAAAAGCTCGATCGGAGCGCCCTTTTCACACTCAAAGTATTTTGCTCTGAGGGAAAGACCGTCAAAAGATTTTATCTCCATATCCTCGTGGGGCATAGATCTGATTTGCTTGGTCCAGCCTATCATATCATCTCGATAGACCTCGTATATCTCACCGTCCGGTATCTCGTATTCGTCGGGGCCGAGCGGCTTTTTTTTAGGTGAGTAAAACACCTTCATAAAGCATATGAATGAAGTTAAAAGTGCCAGAATGCCTATTCCCAAAATGGCAATAAGGCACCACCAGATCCAGTGCATAGTATTCCTCCGGGGTAGTAAGGATTATAGTAATAGTATATCATAAGAGTAAGTTATTGTCAACGAAAAATATGGGTAAAATCGCCTCTCGATCAAATTTTACCCATTGTTCATATTTTTATAGATGAGCTAAACTGCCAGATAATAAATGCTGTATTCAAGGAAAATTAAAGATATGCCCGCATATCAGTAGCTAACTGATCCTCGAGCAAGATAAGTCTCTTGGCAATATCCTTCGACTCCTCGTCGGCAGCCTTGTATTTGTTAAGATAGCCCGAGAGAGATTTAACTCCCATATTACATCCGTCCGTCATCAGCCCTGCTATAGTACTATCGGTCTTGTTCATTGCTATGCGCATATTGGTTTTCATCCTTGACATGCCCGTCACCAGCGCGTTTGGCTCCTTGCCCCTGTCACCGTAGCTTCTAAGGAGCGTGTCTATCTCATTTTCCAGCATTTTGTGCTCGCCCTTGCAGACTGCGAGCTTCTTTTTCATCTCTCTGTTTTTTACGTGTCTTGCTACGTCACTTATTGACTGTACACCCATTTTTATTCCGGAGTCGCATTCGCGGAGCAGTCGTATTGTATCTTGTTCTATCATTTTTTTATTCTCCTTTTTCTGTGTCGTTATTTTGCCCCTGATGAGTGAAAAAATACGCTGAAATACTCGGTTTTATTATCGGGTTGATTTTTTGTCTGACGTGTGATATAATTTATTTAAAAAAACATCTTTGAAAGGGAAATCCCATGATCAGACAGCTTGATACGGTTTTTGTCCTTGATACGAAAAATACTACCTACACTTTCCGCGTGATGGAGAGTGGCCATCTTGAGCATCTTTACTACGGTGAGAGGATCGAGATCGACTCACCGGAGGATGTGCTTTCCCTTACCGAGAAGCAGGCGTTTGCTCCGGGAAATTCCACAGTATACAGTGATAAGTACCCAGGACTCTCGCTTGAGAATCTGCGCCTTGAGACGTCTTCCTTAGGCAAGAGTGATATACGTGATCCTTTCGTTGAGCTTTCGCACGCTGACGGTAGCTACACATCTGATTTCCTTTATTCTTCTGCTAAGATCAAGGAGGGAAAGACTCCCCTTGTAACGCTTCCCTCGGCATATGAGGACAACGGTGTCGTACATGAGCTCGTTGTTACTCTCAAGGACGTTGGCTATGGGCTCACTCTTGAGCTCGTATACGGAGTATTTGAGGACAGAGACGTTATTACTCGCTCTGCAAGGCTTCTCAACACCTCCAAGGAACCTATCAGACTATCCAGGCTTATGAGCGCACAACTCGATTTTGAGGACTCGGGCTATAGGTTTTCTACCTTCAACGGTAGCTGGGCAAGGGAAATGTATCGCAACGATACCGATGTCGTATCCGGAAGGTTGATCAATTCTTCTTACACCGGCACCTCCTCAAATAGGGCGAACCCCTTCGTAATGCTTTCCCGTCCGAGTACTACCGAGGACGACGGCCTTTGCTACGGCATCAACCTCGTTTACAGCGGTAATCACTACGAGTGCGCTGAGGTAAACAGTCACGGCAAGACGAGATTTCTAACCGGTATCAATCCTCAGAGCTTCTCAATACTCCTTTCCGCAGGTGAGTTTTTTGAGGCTCCCGAGGCGGTTATGACCGTATCGAACTCTGGATTTAACGGTATGAGTCAGCGTATGCACGCCTTCGTAAGAGAGTGTATAGTGAGAGGCGAGTGGAAGAAGAAGCCGCGTCCCGTGCTCCTCAACAGTTGGGAGGCCTCCTATTTTGACATAAACGAGCATAAGCTTTTGAAGCTTGCCAAGGAGGGAAAGGATGTCGGAATTGAGCTGTTCGTTATGGACGACGGATGGTTCGGTGAGAGAAAGGATGATACTCGCTCGCTCGGGGATTGGTACGTAAATGAGAAAAAGCTCCCCGGCGGTATCTCCAGGCTTTGTGATAAGGTAAACGCTCTTGGTCTTGATTTTGGCATTTGGGTTGAGCCTGAGATGGTCAACGTCAACAGTGAACTTTACCGCACCCATCCCGAGTGGGTGCTTGAAGTACCGGACATGCCTCATTCGGAGGGCAGAACACAGCGTATTCTCGATCTAACTAATCCCGAGGTAGTAAACTATCTCATTGATAAAATGAGTGCGATCTTCTCATCGGCTAATATTTCCTACGTAAAGTGGGATATGAACCGCATATTTACCGACTACTTCTCAAAGAGTTTACCGTCGGAAAGGCAGGGAGAGGTTTCACATCGCTATATAATCGGCCTTTACCACATGATGCGCACTCTTACCGAGAGATTCCCGCATATACTTTTTGAGGGCTGCGCATCGGGTGGCAATCGCTTTGACCTCGGTATTCTTTGCTACTTCCCGCAGATATGGGCAAGTGACGATACCGACGCTATCTACCGTGTTAAGGGGCAGACGGGCTATAGCTACGGCTACCCTATGTCTACGGTCGGCGCTCACGTCTCCGCGTGCCCTAATCATCAGACGCTCCGCGTAACTCCTCTAAACACCAGGTTTGACGTTGCAGCATTCGGTTTGCTTGGATACGAGTGCAATCTCTGTGATATGAGTCGCGAGGAGAAGAAGGAAATTAGAAAACAGATTGCTCTTTACAAGCAATGGCGTGAAATTCTTCAATTTGGCAATTTTTATCGTGGCAGAAGCGACAATGTATATGAGTGGACCTGCGTCAGCTCCGATGGCTCAAAGGCGGTCGGAATGCTCCTTCAGGTGCTTGCTGAGCCTAACACCGCCTTCACCCAGTTCTTCCCGAGAGGACTTGATAAGGCTACGAGATATCACTTCTACAACATAGAGCGCAAGGTTAGAGTGAAGCCGTTTGGAGACCTTGTGAATATGATTTCTCCTATACATATCAAGTACGACTCTCTCGTGCATAACATAATCGACAAGTTTGTTAAGATGCCCGGAGAGGTAGAGGATTATACTGCTCGCGGCTCCGTGCTTATGAAGGGAGTAAAGCTTAAGGCCGCGTTTGCAGGCACCGGATTTGATGAGAATACGCGCTTCTTCAGTGACTTTGCATCACGTATGTACTTTATGGAAAAGGTCGATTGACTTTAGGGTAAGTAATTATGAAGCTTTTGATTAACGCTCTTACAAAGCTTTCTTTAGGACTTGTGCTTGTGGGCGCGCTCCTGTTTATCCCCGCCGGCACCTTCAATTACGTAGGCGGTTGGTTGTTTATCGCTCTGTTGTTTGTTCCTATGCTTATACTCGGCATAGTCCTCTTCGTCAAGGCGCCAACCCTTCTTGAAAAGCGTCTTGGAGCAAAGGAGAAGGAAGGGGCGCAGAAGGGCGTTGTTGCCGCCTCCGGGCTTCTTTTCGTGCTTGGATTTGTCGTGGCCGGCCTTGACTTCCGTTACTGCTGGTCGTACGTTCCCACGGGAGTAGTTGTTATTGCCGCCGCAGTGCTTCTTATTTCCTATGCTCTTTACGGTGAGGTGATGAGGGGGAATGCCTATCTTTCAAGAACTGTGGAGGTACAGGAGGGGCAGAGTGTTATAGACACCGGACTCTACGGTATAGTCCGTCACCCTATGTACGCCGTTACGGTATGGCTTTTCCTGTCTATACCGCTCATCCTCGGATCCTGGTGGTCGCTTTTATGCTTCCTTCCGTACGTTCCCGTGATCGTTATACGTATCATAAACGAGGAGAAGGTGCTTTGCGAAGGGCTTGAAGGTTACGCTGACTACAAAAAGCGAGTCAAATACAGACTGATACCGTTTATATGGTAAAACAAAGGGCTGACCGATCGGTCAGCCCCTTTTACACGCAACAGAAGGTTGCTTGTCAAGTGCTTTAAGGTGTGATATAATCTATTTACACAGGGAGGGCGAAGCAGAATATGGAAACAAAAAGAATAATTTTTGATCTCAGGACTAAAAAAGGCTTGTCTCAGGAAGAACTTGCAGAGAGAGTATTTGTTACAAGACAGGCAGTTTCCCGCTGGGAGACCGGAGAGACAATCCCAAATACCGAAACGTTGAAGCTTCTTTCAAAAGAGCTTGACGTCTCTATAAACACACTTCTCGGATCACCGCGGAGGCTTGTATGCGAGTGCTGCGGCATGACACTTGAGGACAGTAGTATAAGCAAGGAGCCTGACGGCTTTTTCAACGAGGATTACTGTAGATGGTGTTATGCAGACGGTGATTACACGCTTGATATTTGGAAAAAATACGCCGAAATCGGCGGAAGGGAAAAGCTCAACGAGTTTAAAGCACAGCTTATCCGTGAGATAAACGAGCTTTTGAGCATGGAAGGCCTGCCGGGGGTAAAGGAGTTGAACGTCCTACCCGGAGAATACGTTAATATGGAGTACACTTTACCGAGCGGACAGAAGGTTAAGTTCCTTGACGATAGGCAGACGTACCTTGGAAGCCAGCTTGAGAGTGAGCTCTCGGATAGATGCTTTGGTATAGCCGCAAATATGGAGTGCATAATCATCTGCTCATATGAGGCAAACGGGGAAGATCCCGAGCTCATAGTTTATAAAAACAGATAAAAGTAAGGGCTGACGAAACATCGTCAGCCCAAAAAATGCTTTAAAATAGTGTAAAAAGCTCTGGTAAACCGCTTTAAAAGGTAAGGTCTGTTTTGTTAGTAGCCTAAATTTTGATATCATTTTCGGGTGGGTGCTTTTTTTAGAGTTATGGGCGCATTTCGCTGAAAGGCTTTGCACCTGTTTCAGTTCGATAAATTGGAATTTATCTTTCTAACGAATTTATAAATTTGATGATTTCTTCGCACATTTCATCACTTTTGAAATGATGAATATAATGTCCACAATCATAGCCAATCAACTTTGCTCCCATACTCATAGCAAACTTTTGTTGATTTTCAACCCAATCCTGTTCTTGGTCCTCGCCATTGGAGGAAAACAGTAAGGTGGGACATTGAATGTTTCCGCCCTCACCTACTATTCTTGCGTTCTTCAAAACTTCGCGTGCTTCGTTAACACAGCATATATTAAATACATTTCTTTTCTTTAAAAGTTTATGTTGCTTAATTTCGTCCTCTGTTAAAGAAAGCGTGCTTACCAAAGACAGAATGCTTGCCAATTTCAACGTTCTTAATACCCGCATAAGACGTACCGTTTTTTTAATTTGCTGTTCTGTCCAAACACTAAATGATAAAGGCGTTGCCATATCAATTCCAACAATAGCAGAAACCTCATCAGGAAACTTTTGTTTCCATCTAATTGCTTCAATTCCTGACATAGAATGCGGTGCTAAAATATATGGACCCGATTCTCCGAGGGCCGTCAATGCCTGTCTTTGTATGGAAACAAGCGTGTCTATATCACAAGGAGAATCACAAATATCCGAATAGCCATATCCGAATTTTTCGATAACAATGACTCTGAAATTATGCAACAATTTTTCATAAAGAACTTTGAAATCATAAACGGGTGCTACTGTACAATGGCCTGACATAAATACGATTGCAGGAGCATTTGCGTTTCCTGCTCTATATACGTGGATTTTATGCTCGTTTATTGTTACGAATTCTCCATTGCATTTTAGTGTATTTGTCATATTGATTT
>JAFTIN010000035.1 GCA_017456895.1 Clostridia bacterium | reverse complement strand
GGAGAAGATTGAGGCAGTAGGTGGAAAGACTGAGGTGGTATAAATGCTTCAGACTTTAAAGAACGCATGGAAAACAAAAGAATTGAAGAGCAAGATAATTTTCACACTCTTCATCCTTTTGATCTACCGTATAGGTACTGTTATTCCCGTTCCTTTCGTCGAGGCTAACGATTTTGCCAACACTTTCAGCGGTACAATCCTTGACCAGATGAACATCCTTTCGGGTGGTTCTCTTGGAACGGCTACGCTGTTTGCACTCGGCGTATCACCTTACATCAACGCATCAATTATACTTCAGCTTCTTGCAGTCGTTTTCCCGAGACTCGGTGAAATAGCAAAGAACGACAAAGAGAAGATGAATTTCATTACGAGAATAGTAACTATAGTCCTCGCACTCATTACTTCAATCGGCTACTACTTCCTTCTTAAGAACGGCGGCGCTCTTACGAACGCGGCAACTAGCGGAGAAGGTCCTGTTTGGTGGCTGTACGCTATCGTAATAATCGCATGCTACTGTGCAGGTGCATCGATGATTATGTGGCTTGGTGAGAGAATTAATGAAAAGGGTATCGGTAACGGTATTTCGATGATACTTTTCGCAAATATCATCTCTTCCATTCCTTCCTTCTTCTACAATCTCATCTCTCTCGTAGTATCAACTTATTCTTATACGAATAACACCTGGGCTTATGCTCTTGTTTCTACCGTGTTCGCGATCCTTCTTATTGCAGCGATCGTTGCACTCTTCATGTTTGTTATCTGGGTAACCGGTTCTGAAAGAAGAATTCCCATCCAGTACGCAAAGAGAGTTGTAGGACGTAAGATGTACGGCGGCCAGAGCTCAAACCTTCCTATTAAGCTTAATATGACCGGCGTTATGCCTGTTATTTTCGCAAGCTCGATCGTTTCCCTTATTCCTACCATCCTCGCACTCTGCGGAGTTACCGAGGCTGACACAGGCTTCTGGGGAACTGTTTCGAGACTTCTCGCAGCAGACGGTGTAATCTACCCCGTATCCCTCTTCATTCTTATTATTGCATTTGCATACTTCTATACTCAGATCTCCTTTGATCCTATCGAAGTATCTAACAATATTAAGAGACAGGGCGGTATCATTCCCGGTATCAGACAGGGCAGACCCACTGCTGAAGATATCAAGAAGATCCTTGGCAAGATCACTCTTGTCGGCGCGCTCTTCCTTGGTATCGTTGCGGTTCTTCCCGTTGTGGCAGGACCTCACATACTTCAGCCTATAATCAAATGGCTCGTTTACGGCTCTATTCCTCCGAGTGTCGGCCTTGATGCTGCAACCTATGCAAGCATCTTCGGACTTGACTCCACAATAGAGGGAATGGCAAGTATATTCACCTTCGGTGGTACGACTCTTCTGATTATAGTCGGTGTCGTTCTCGAAACCTTCAGAGAACTTGAAGCACAGCTCACAATGCGTAACTACAAGGGATTCCTTTGATAAAAATTTCGCATTGAGGTAAAGAATTATGAAAATAATTTTTCTTGGCGCACCGGGTGCCGGCAAAGGCACTCAGGCAGAAAAGGTTTCACGTAAACTCGGCATTCCCACCATCTCTACCGGTGTTATCATCCGCGAGGCTGTTAAGTGCGGTACTGAAATGGGATTGAAGGCCAAAGAATTTATTGACAAAGGAGCTCTCGTTGAGGATGATGTTGTCATCGGAATCATAAAGGAGCGCCTGCAAAAATCTGACTGCAAAGACGGATTTATCCTCGATGGATTTCCGCGCACTGTACCGCAGGCAGAAGCACTTGATAAAATGGGCGTAACCCTTGACCGTGTTATTTCTATTGAGGTTCCGGATGAGGTTATCTCTGAAAGAATGACCGGAAGAAGAGTTTGCGCAACATGCGGCGCATCATATCACGTAAGCGATAATCCTTCGCTTGACGGTGTGAATTGCGACAAGTGCAAGACCGAGCTTACAGTAAGAGCAGACGATGCTCCGGATGTAGTTCTCTCGCGTCTTGCGGTATATCACGAAACTACCGAGCCGCTCAAGGAATATTACCTCAAAAGAGGTATACTGAAAACCGTTGACGGTAACGGCAGTGTAGAACAAACATCCAAACGCACCTTGGAGGCTATCGGAGTATGATTATTATCAAAAACTCCGAGCAGCTCTCGCTTATGAGAAAAGCCGGACGTATCACTGCGGAAGCTTTGCTTTTAGCGGCAGATATGATACGTCCCGGCATCTCCACCAAGGACATCGACAAGAAAATACACGACTTTATCTGTAAATGCGGTGCAACACCGTCATTCCTCGGATACGGCGGATTCCCGGCGAGCGCGTGTATTTCGCTTAATTCGGAGGTCATACACGGAATACCTACGGACAGAAGAATTCTCTCCGAAGGTGATATCGTTAAGATCGACGTCGGGGCTCGCTACCGCGGCTATAATGGCGACAGTGCAAGAACATTTCCTGTCGGCAAGGTAAGCGATGAGGCCCTGAGGCTCATTTCGGTCACTGAACAGAGCTTCTATGAGGCGATGAAGTTTGCGAAAGCAGGCAATCGCATCGGGGACATCGGATCGGCGGTTGAGAATTTCGTCATTTCAAATGGCTTCTCGGTTGTGCGAGATTTTGTTGGTCACGGAGTTGGAGCAGAGCTTCACGAAGAACCCGAAGTTCCGAATTTCGGACGTGCGGGCAGAGGCGCGCGGCTCTATTCCGGAATGACTCTTGCTGTTGAACCTATGGTAAATGCGGGAGGACATGAGGTAAGGGTGCAAAAGGACGGTTGGACGGTAACTACTCTTGACGGTCAGCTTTCAGCTCACTATGAAAACAGTATTGCCATAACCGACGGAGACCCGATTTTGCTTACGGTAGTAAGCTGAAAATTAAATGCCGCAAGGCAGAGGAGATATTGTTTTGCCAAAGAACGATCTTATCGAATTTGAAGATTGCGTGGTAGTGGAAGCACTTCCCAACACCGTCTTTAAGGTAAAGCTCCCGAACGGACACATTGTGACCGCAACTATTTCGGGCAAGCTTAGAATGAATTATATTAAGATTCTCGTGGGAGATACGGTAACGGTAGAGGTTTCACCATATGACATCTCTAAAGGACGGATCACCTGGAGAAAGAAGTAATAACATCTGAAAGGAAAGGTATTAAGAATGAAAGTTAAGCCTTCCGTCAAAAGAATTTGCGAAAAGTGTAAAATCATTAAAAGACACGGCAAAATAATGGTTATCTGCGAGAATCCCAAGCACAAGCAGCGTCAGGGCTGATTCGCAGAGATTTACGCAATTCGGACGACATTAAATTTAAAAAGGAGTATATATCGAAATGGCTCGTATAGCTGGTGTTGATATTCCCAATAACAAGCGCATAGAAATCGCGCTCACATACATTTACGGTATCGGTCTTAAGAGCTCTCAGGACATTCTCGCCAAGACTGGCGTTAACCCTGACACTCGTGCTAAGGACCTTACCGAGGCTGAGGTTGCATCTCTCAGAGATGAGATCGAAGCGAACTACAACGTTGAGGGTGACCTCAGACGTGAAGTTGCTCTTAACATCAAGAGCTTGGTAGAAATCAATTGCTATCGCGGTATCAGACACAGAAAGGGTCTCCCTGTAAGAGGTCAGCGTACCAAGACTAATGCAAGAACAAGAAAAGGTCCCGCAAAGACCATTGCTAACAAGAAGAAGTAAAGGAGTGAACCTAGGATGGCAGTAAAGAAGGTTGTCAAGAAGCGCCGCGAGCGCAAGAACGTGGAAAAGGGCGTTGCTCATATCCGTTCTACTTTCAACAATACAATCGTTACTATTACCGACGTACAGGGTAATGCAATCGCATGGGGAACTTCCGGTGAGATGGGCTTCAAGGGTTCCAAGAAGTCTACTCCTTACGCAGCTCAGACTGCAGCAGAGCACGCTGCAAAGATCGCTGTTGACAACGGTATGAAGACCGTTGAGGTTCTCGTTAGAGGTCCCGGAGCAGGCAGAGAGTCCGCAATCCGTGCTCTCGCTACCGCAGGTCTCGAAATCACAATGATCAAGGACGTTACACCTATTCCTCACAATGGTTGTCGTCCTCCTAAGCGCAGACGCGTTTAATCAAAAGGGAGGTAAATGAAAAATGGCTAGATATACAGGTCCTAACTGTAAAATGTGCCGCCGCGAGGGTTGCAAGCTCTACCTCAAGGGTGAGAGATGTACCAACGGCAAGTGCGCATTCGACCACAGAAGCACTGCTCCCGGTCAGCACGGCGCAGCTCGCAAGAAGGTAGGCGAATACGGCAAGCAGCTTCGTGAGAAGCAGAAGGCTAGACGTTACTACGGCGTTCTTGAGGGTCAGTTCAAGCACTACTATGAGCTTGCTGAAAAGCAGGAAGGTATCACAGGTGCAAACCTTCTTATCCTTCTTGAGAGAAGACTTGATAACGTAGTATACAGAATGGGTATGGCAGCATCCAGAAAGGAAGCTCGTCAGCTTGTTCTCCACGCTCACTTCACTCTTAACGGCAAGAAGGTTACTATTCCTTCTCTCCTTGTTAA
Source organism: Clostridia bacterium (assembly GCA_017456895.1). Taxonomy (GTDB): domain Bacteria; phylum Bacillota; class Clostridia; order Oscillospirales; family CAG-272; genus UBA1740. The sequence continues at coordinate 11,815 of JAFTIN010000035.1, read as the reverse complement.
GGCAGGTGACGTTATCGCTGTTAAGGAATCCAGCAAGGAAAGCGTAAAGATCAAGGCACTCTGCGACGGTCTTGCAACTGCAGTGACCCCCAAGTGGCTTGAGAACGATGCAGCAAATCACCTCACCAAGGTCGTATCTCTTCCCGCAAGAGAGGATATCGACTTCGAGTTTGAGGAGCAGCTCATCGTCGAGCTCTATTCCAAGTAATCCCTCCGGTGCCGTGCGAAATAAATATGAGAGCCTATTGGTTTTCATATTTTCGCATACGGTTACAGGTTTTATTAGAAGTTTAAATCAAATAAAAACAGGAGGCTATTGTTAAGATGAAAGAAATGGAGAAGTTTAATATAACCGCGACCGAGCTTACCGAGGACGGTAAGGAAGCGATATTCGTAGTTGAGCCCCTCGTTTCGGGCTACGGTATCACTATCGGAAACTCGCTTCGTAGAGTTCTTCTCTCTACAATTCCCGGTTACGCGGCTACCAGCATCAGAATCGATGGCGTATTGCATGAGATTTCTGCATGCAACGGTGTAAAGGAAGATGTTCCCGAGATCGTTCTTAACGTTAAGGGCATCATCGCTAAGCTTCATTCCCAGGAGCCCAAGACCGTCGTTATCGACGTTACCGGTCCCTGCAACGTAACAGCCGGCGACATTACACCCGATGCTGAGGTTGACATCCTCAACCCAGACCATCACATCTGCACCGTTAGCGAGAATGCTCGTTTCTATATGGAGATCACCTTTGATAAGGGACGTGGTTACCACCTCTCCGAGGCGAACAAGCAGAACTATCTTGCAACCGTTGGTGTAAACGTTGGTGCTCCTATCGGTCTTATCTTCATTGATTCTATATTCACCCCCGTATATAAGGTGGAGTTCAATGTAGAAAATACCCGTGTAGGAAATATCACGGATTATGACAAACTCACTATAAAGGTTCTTACAAACGGAACCATTACAGCTAAGGAAGCGGTTTCGCTTGCTGCTAAGGTTCTCAATGATCACCTCAAACTCTTCATCGATATGTCCGACGAGGCTAAGACTGCCGAGACGCTCGTAGATCGACCGGAGGTTAAGAGGGATAAGGTTCTCGAGATGACCATTGAGGAGCTTTTCTTGTCTGTCAGAAGCTTCAATTGCTTGAAGCGTGCCGGCATTGACACAGTTGAAGATTTGATCAACCGCACCGAAGAGGATATGATCAAGGTTCGTAACCTTGGCCGTAAGTCCCTCGAGGAAGTTATCCAAAAGCTTAGCTCTTTGGGCCTTAGCCTGAAGAAAGACGAAGAATAAGATATTAGGAGGACATAACAAATGAGAAAGCTTGGCAGAACTACTGCACAGCGTAAAGCTATGCTCAGAGGTATGGTAACTCTTCTTCTTGAATGTGGAAAGATCGAGACCACTTACACAAGAGCTCAGGAAGTTGCCGCTAAGGCGGACGAGATGATCACCCTCGGTAAGAAGGGCGGTCTCGCAAACTACAGAGCAGCTCTTGAGTATATCACCAAGGAAGACGTTGCTAAGAAGGTATTCTCCACGATCGCTCCTCAGTACGCTGAGGTAGAGGGCGGTTACACCCAGATCCTTAAGATGGGTCCCCGTCGTGGCGACGGAGCAGAGACTGCTATCGTTAGACTTGTAGCAGTTGCGGCTACCGAAGAGACTTCTGAGAACTAATTTTAGTTTAATAATAAAAAAGCCTACCGATCTCTCGGTAGGCTTTGTTTTTTCTTTAATAAAAAAAGACCGTCTCAAAAATTGAGGCGGTCTTATGTGCTAAATGGTAAATATGTAAACTATGCTCGACAAAAAAGCGCTTATCCCTCGTTTTGATCGAAGCTCTCAAGTTTTTCCGCATTAAGGCCAACAACGTCTTCTACGGGCAGTGCGAATGCAATACCCTGGCCGGGAGTCTTGAGCCCTACATTTTTGTAGAGAGCATGGAGAATATCGTTTTTGAGCGAGGAGTCGACGAGAATAATCACGATCTCCTTCTCCGGCTGGATAGCGATACCGTAGAGCCTTTCTGCCTCTTGATTTGCGGTTCCTCGGCCTCTTATTACTGTTCCGCCTCGTGCGCCAAGCTCACGCGCGACGTCCATTACAGACTCGGAGAATCCTGAGTTAACTATACACATTATTACTTCGTATTTGTTATTTTTCATATCAGACCTCCACTCGTTGTATTGCTGAGGAATTGGTATATTGCGACACCGATAGTGCTCGTCATCGGTACGGTGTAGGCGATTCCCTTACCACCCTTTACCGTCCTGAACTTCTCGTCGAGCTCCGAGAGAGCGGCGCGACTTTTATCACGTCTTATCACGCTGATAATTACCGATTTTTGCAAGTCTGTCAGGCCGAGCAAACTTTGTATTTTGGTGTCCGCGGTTCCGTTTGCCGCGAGTATTATTTGCATGTTTATCTCAAATTTTTGCAGCACATCCGCGTAGAATTCAGCTTTGTTTCTATTTACAATGGTGAAAAGAAGCATCAGCTTTTTCGGTGCGGTCATGCCTGCAGACCGTCCCGTGCTCTCCTTAGACGGATTAGCGCTTTTTTTAATTTTATAAGCTCTTGCCATAGTGCCTCCCCCTTTTACATAAAGTCTATGATCTGCTCGTCTTCAGCGCTGAGTATCTTCTTCATAGCGATACCGTCGCTTATCTTTTTTGAGATGATGGATCTGAAGCCGAGAAGCTGGATGGTGATAAGAGGAGCCATAGCAACCATTGCCACGATTCCGAAAGCGTTTGAGAGTATGCTGTCAACGCCGCCGGTGATACTCGAGCATACACCTACTGCAAAGGGGAGAATAAAGCTCGAGGTAAGGGGACCGGAGGCAACTCCGCCTGAGTCGAAGGCGATCGCTGTATAAAGACCGGGCACAAAGAAGGATAGCCCTAAGGATATCATGTACCCCGGGATTAGATAAAACAGTATATTGAAGTCAAAAATGATTCTGACAATGGATAGACAGATAGATAGACCGACACCGATAGACAGAGCTATCATCATAGATCTCTTGCTCACCGTGCCTTCTGTGATCTCCTCAACCTGCTTGTTTAGGACGTGGACCGCAGGCTCGGCGAGAACGACAACCATTCCTATAACGAGGCTGAAGATGATCGCTACGACTTTATTTCCGGCTATCTCATTGCCGAGCTTATATCCAATTGGCATAAATCCTATCTTCACCGCAGAGAGGAAAATAACCAGGCCAAAGAAAGTATATGCGATGCCTACAGCGATCTGGATCAGCCTTTTTTTCGGCAGCTTCAACACCACGATCTGGAGTACAACGAAAAATGCTACTATGAGGCCAAGCGCTATAAGTACTTCCTTTGCAGTATCAAGAAAGACCTCGATAACATGTATAAATCCGTAATTTAAAACATATTGCGAGAGGTCGTATGCCTCCATCTCTCCGGAAACCGTACAACCGAGGATAAGCACCGCGAGGATAGGACCTACGGAACACAGCGCGATAAGACCGAAGGAGTTCTCGCTGGCGTCCTTTCCGCCTATTGTCGTTGCTATACCGACGCCCAAAGCCATAATAAACGGAACCGTGATGGGGCCGGTTGTCACTCCACCGGAGTCAAAGCCCATAGGGATGAGATCGCTGTTTCCGCTCTCAATAAGTATTGCGGTTACAGCAAACAGCATCATATAGAAGAACATAAGTATCTTCGAGAGTGACCTTCTCGTAACTATCTTAAGTATTGATATAACCAACAGAAGGCCTACGCCCGCTCCTACGGTAAAGATAAGCGCCTTTGGGTTCATAATGGTTGATACCTGATTGGCTAAGACGGTTAGGTCGGGCTCTGCTACCGTTATGAGTATACCCATTGTAAAGCATACACCAAGCAGAAGGGCGAGACTCTTGAGCTTCGTCAGGCCGGAGCCTATGTGCTCACCCATAGGAGTCATGGAGAGATCAGCTCCGAGATTGAAGAGTGCTATTCCGATTATTAAAAAAACCGCGGATATGAGAAATAAGGCCATTTCGAGCGTTGTAAAATTAATCAGCGGTGTCAAGTTTAATACAAATACGATGGCTACGATAGGAGCTACTGAAATAAGCGATTCCTTTAGCTTTTTCATCAAAACCGAGTTCAACTTGTGTCACACCTCCCCATAATTTTCATTAAAGAAAACAACTTTACTTCTCATAATATTGTATCATACTTTTCTACAGTTGTCAAATAGTAATTGTTTATTTTTTATAAATCAATTTGTCAAATATTCATAAACGAAAATAAAAAAGGCCGCCCTAATGATATATGCCTTGGGACGGCCAAATATTTGTTAAAAATTGTGCTTTTTTTCGAGTATCCTTACGTTTTCTTCAACCTTTTTCTTGTTGAGGGGGTACCAGAACCACAGTATCACTGCCAAAAGACCAAATCCGAGTGCAGGGACGAGAGTGGATATATCGTATATTCCGCTGAGAACACCCGGGTCAAAGGCCGTGGAATCAGAGTATCCAATAGCAGAGAGCAGGGCGCCTGTGAGGCCTGCGGAGGCAGCCTGCCCGAGCTTTCTTGCGAAAGAGTAGAGCGCGTATATAGAACCGTCCTCTCTTCTGCCGCTTCTTATTTCAGCGTCGTCAATGACGTCGGTGATGAGCGCCCATGATACCATTGCGAATACGCCGAGACCGAACCAACTTATTATATTTATCGATACGTAAACCCACACATTATTTGGTCTAATTGCAAATAGAAGTATACAAATAATAGCAGAAAGAAGGTTTGTGGCCGCACTTATCTCAGCTTTTCCGAATTTATTCGACAGTGGTTTTGCTACTGCAGCGGCTATTACCATACCTCCCATCATAGCGAGTGTGGATACCGATTGCGCTGCTACGTTTCCGTAGTAATTTGGGTAGATATAGTTGGACATTGACTGCATTGTTAGTTGTGCGAGCAGCATTAATATAGAGCCAACTATAATGGATATCAGAGCCCTGTTGCTTATTGCATTCTTCAGTAGTACGCCGACACTCGGTTGTTCTCTGCGCGAATTTTCGCTCACTATGCGTTCGGTTGTCAGAACGTAGCATAGCATATAGCACACTATTGAAAGGATAGAAAACACACCGGCTATCAGTGTAAATCTCGGCCCGTTAAGGACTGTGTTTTCACCTACCTTGTCGTATGCAAAGAGCGGTATTCCGGCACCGACGATTACTCCTGCCAATGTGCTTCCCATTGTTCTGAACGTTGACAGTGACTGTCTATCATTGGGATCTGCAGAGATCGACGATGCCATCGAGCCATAGGGAATATTGATCGATGTGTAAAAGATCGATCCCCAGAGTATATATGTCACAACCAGCCAAACAACCTTGAACCACGTCTCTGAGTTTGCGAATGCACTTTGGTATATGAGGAACGAGGCTATCGCGACAGGAGCCGCCATTCTTCTTATCCACGGCTTAAATTTTCCTGCCTTTGTGATCCTGGATCTATCAGCAATCCTGCCCATCGTAACGTCTGTAAAACCGTCGATGAATCTTGCCAGTGTGATGACGAGGCCAATTATCCACGGTTTAAGTCCCATGACGTCGGTATAAAATTTTAATAGGAAGCTTGATGAGAGTATGAATGTGAAGTCGTTTCCGAAATCTCCAAACAAATATCCGAGCTTGTCGCGGATACCAAAGGGGCGTGTGTAGTTTTTTATCATAATTAACTCCCGTTTTCATTATATTTCTATTTTGTTTCAAAATCGGGAAAGTAATCTTCACTCACCGTTTTACAAATTATTTCCATAGGTCATATTTACTGAAAAGGTATGCGCACTTTGCCTGACCGTACGAAAAAGCGGAGCATACGTTGACTTAATTCGCAGTATGTGATATTATTGAATTAATAAGAAAGGACGGTGATATAGTGGTAAAAAGAGAAAAATGGCTTAGTCTTGCACTTGGCCTGGTTTTATTCGCTTTTATGATATTGGCGTGCGCCTGCTCGGCCAACTATATATCGAGTAATGACGGCAAGGCGGTCATCTCCGGGCAAGAGGTGGGGAGCGCACTCTTGGATAGCCTTGCAGACAGCATTGCGACTCCGGTACAAAAGCAGGGTGGAGGGATAACTCTCTCGGCTATATATCAGTCGGGTATGGTCTTCCAGCGCGGCGAACCTATAACCGTTCGCGGCACCGCTGAGGGCGCTTTGGAGGTTGTAGAAGTTACTCTTGCGGATAGTAAAAAAACCTCGGTCGTTACTGACGGAAGGTGGAGCGTCACCTTTGACCCTATGTATGCTGCGCAAGACTTAACCCTTACGGTAGAGTGTGACGGAAACGTTGCTTATCGCTTTGATGATGTGGCTATCGGCGACGTGTTTATTCTCTCGGGGCAGAGCAATATGGACTATGAGACAAGGTATCTTGAGGACTATGAAGAGTTTTATGCCAATGCGGATAACTATAAGAATTTGCGCGGATTCCTCGTTCCCAACAAATACAGGCACGGCAAGGATGAGATGGGCGCAGGCACATGGCAGGATCTGACCAAGGAGAGCATAGGACGCTTTAGCGCCATCGGTTACGTTATGGCTACCAAGCTTGCAGCGGAGGTTGGAGATGACGTCACAGTGGCTATAGTAGATGCCACATATCCGGGATCTACCATAAGGACGTGGATAGATATCGACACATATAAGGAGCATTTTGGCGCTACTCACACCGACGTTACGACCTATAATGCATATCTTGACTTCTATGAAAAGAATGGTAGATGCCCCGCGTCCGCATCAGAGATTTCTGCCTGGGTAGGTAAGTCGTATCAGCAGGTCGTCGCCTCCTGCTACGATTCGATGATAGCCTTTATGCAGGACTATTCGGCAAAGGCGGTCGTATGGTATCAGGGAGAGGGAGATCTGGGCCGTGTCAGTCTCTATCCTGCAATGTACAAGGCTTTGACCGACAGCTTTAGAAAGACCTTTAATAAGAGTGATCTTCCATTCGTGATTATTCAGCTCGCACCGTATTCGAGCAATATGATAAGTGCCTTCAGAGTTATGCAGGAGACCTTGGTGCGGACTGATGATTACACGCATCTCGTTGCAACGGCAACTGAGGGAGCGGTGTTCAATTCGCCCGAATTTGTAAACAATAGTGATCTTTCCTTGATATTTGTGCACACATCGAGGAAGTCGCCCATAGGCTTCAACGCTGCAAATGTTATACTGGATAAGATATATAAGCATGAGAATGCACCCAAGACTCTTGCGGTGGTTTCCGCAAAGAGAGTAGGGGATAAGATCGTTGTTACCTTCTCTTGTGATGTGACTGCGGGCGGTGCTACGGTAAAGGGCTTTGAGATATCATCCGCCTATGGCTCCTACGTGCCGGCTGATGCAACGATTGAGGGAAATACCGTTATCTTGTCTGCAAGCGGAGTTTCATCTCCCGCCAAGGTCAGATATGGCTTCGGTGATTTCTTTATTGAGTATAATGACGGACAGATAGTTCGTCCCGAGAACGGATATGGCCAGGGCTCCGGAGGCAGCATGACTGACAGTTACATTGTTTTCAAGGATACGGCGGGAGTCGTCCACACTATTAACAAGGATTCGGGAAAGGTGATCAGGTCGTGTATTCCCGGGAACGTAACGAGTGTTACCGGCGCTCCTCTTTGCGTCTTTGAACGCGAGGTCTAAGGAGGTGGCAACGGTGAAAAGAATATGTTTATTTATTCTGCTTCTGATTCTTGCTACGGCTTTCTTCTCCTGTGATACGGTCAACGGCTTCATAGAGAATATTACGGGCAAGGATACGGACAACTCCGACAGCACGGGCGCGCCCGATACTGACGGTGAGGTTGACCTTAGCAATATTAAGTTCCTTGATCTTACGACCGACTATAACGGAGTTGTAAAGCGCATGGCGGTCAGAGGAAAGCTCCCGAAGGGGGTTACCGTAGAATACGAGGGCAACGACAAGACAGATGCCGGAGTATATACCGTTACTGCTAAATTCTATAAAAACGGAGTTTACCTTGAGGGTAAGGATATGACTGCCACCCTTACGATAAATAAGGGTAAGTATGATATGAGCGGCACAAGATTTCCCCGCGCGACCTTTGACTACACGGGAGAGGTGTATACGCCTTCTATATCCGGAATTATCCCTACGGGAGTTACGGTGGAGTTCGTTTGCGATCGTGAGATAAGAAATGCGGGCTCATACACCGTTACCGCAAGGTTTTCCGGAGATACCAAGAATTATGAGCCGATCCCGGATATGCTTTCCATTTACACGGTCAACAAGGCTGTGCGTGAGCTTAACGGAATCAACTTCAACACGTCAATGTTTGAGTACGACGGAGAGCCTCACAGCATCTTTATTGAAGGCGATCTTCCGGATTGGGTTGAGGTTGAATACGTAGGTAACGGTGCAGTGATGCTTGGCGAGCATTCGGTGAAGGCGATATTTATCTCTACCGATCCCAATTACTTGGATCCTGCTCCGCTGATCTCATCAATTATTATTCTACCCGAGAAGGTCGATGCGGTTGAGCTGATTTACGAGCTTACCGCAACCGGCACGTATGAGGTGGTGGGCTGTATCGGAGACCATTCGCAGCTTATTGTTCCTTCCTTCTACAACGGAAGAATAGTAACCTCGATTGGCTCGTCCGCCTTTATGGGCAACGATACGATCACCTCCGCTCTCATTTCATCCAACGTTACAAATATAGGAAACAAGGCCTTTATGGACTGCTCATCGCTTAAGTCGGTCACGCTTGGCGATTCCTTAGAGGTCATAGGATACGGAGCATTCGCCGGTACCGCTATTACCGAGATTGTCCTTCCGGATTCTCTTGTATCGATAGGGCAGGGTGCTTTTATGAACACCGAGCTTGAGAGAATGACCTTACCATTTGTCGGAGGTAGCAGAAGAAGTTCTAATGCATATCTTGGATATGTATTTGGCGCTACGTCGTATACGGGAAATGCAGCACTTGTTCCTGATTCCTTGTGCTCGGTAACGCTGACTGACAGTGCGGACCGTATTCCCGCATTTGCATTCTACGGTGTGGGCTCGCTTAAGGAAATTACGCTTGGAAGCAAGGTTGCGTTTATTGGCAACAGTGCCTTTGCCGGAACGTCGCTTAAGTCTATATATCTTCCCGCTTCGGTAGTAGAAATACCTGCAGACGCCTATGCGGAGAACTCGCCGTTCTTCGGTTTGGATGGATTGTATATAGTGCTTGGAGGTAGCCTACCCCACGGCTTCGGCAGGTGGTGGAACGGAGTAGCGACAAACCGGACGGCCACGGTTGAGTATAACAAAACCTATGATGAGTATCTTGAAATTATAGACGGTTTACAATAATAAACTTATAAAAAGCAAATATATATTTGCAAATAAATGCAAAAGAGCAAGGAACGAGTCCTTGCTCTTTTCTTTTATATCATTAATTCGCTTACGAGCGAGGTGAATTCCTTTGGGTCATCAAGTGTGATTCCGCCGATAAGACACGCTTCTCCAAAGAGTACTTTCGCGTACTTTGTGAGTTTTTCTTTATCGTTTTCGTACAGTTCGGTGAGTCTTTCCGCTATGGGGTGGTTCATATTGATCTCGAGTACCACACTTGCGTTAGGAATACCCGTCTCTGCGCCCGGCATTCTCTTGAGAGTCTTTGCCATCTCAATGGACAGATCACCTTCACTCGATAGGCATACTGCGTGTTCGGTCAGAGATCCTGTCCACCTAACAGCGCTTACTTTACCGATAACTTCCTTCATGAATCCGAGCAGCTCCTCGGAGCTCTCGTTCTTTGTTTTTTCGGCCGCCTTTTCCTCGTCGGTGAGCAGGTCGAGAGCCTCTGCTGTGACGTTTTTGAATTCCTTTTCGTCGTATTTATCGAGCAGCTTTAAGGCAAACTCGTCAACGTCGTCGGTGAGGTACAGCACCTCGTAGCCCTTTGCTTTCACAGTCGACACCTGCGGGAGCATCTCTATCTTCTCGATGCTTTCGCCGGCGGCGTAGTATATGGCCTTCTGCTCGCTCTTCATTCCCTCAACGTATTCCTTTAAGGAGAGGTACTTGTGTCCATCACCGGAAGAATGGAAGAGTATGAGGTCTTTAAGGTTGTCTTTGTTCATACCGTAATCGGCATACATTCCGTACTTGAGCTGGATACCGAACGCATCGAAGAATTTCTCGTACGCCTCTCTGTCCGTTCTCATCATCTTTTCGAGCTCGTTCTTTATCTTCTTCTCTATAGCCTTAGCCATGACCTTCAACTGTCTGTCGTGCTGGAGTATCTCACGCGAGATGTTCAGAGACAGATCCGAGGAATCGACGATTCCGCGCACAAAGCCGAAGTGATCGGGAAGGAGCTCCTGACACTTTTCCATGATCATTACGCCAGACGAGTAGAGCTCCAGGCCCTTTTCATACTCCTTGGTGTAGTAGTTGAAGGGAGGGCGCTTCGGGATAAAGAGAAGGGCGGTGTAGGTTGCAGTTCCTTCGCTCTTCTGGGTGATGACCTTTGCCGGTCCTTCAAAGTCGTAGAACTTCTCGGCATAGAAGCTTTTGTACTCTTCATCGGAAACCTCGCTCTCGGATCTCTTCCAGATTGGCACCATACTGTTGAGGGTCTCGACGGTGGTTACCGTTTCGTATTTATCCTCCTCGCCCTCTACCTTCTCGCGTCTTGATACAGGCATCTTGATGGGATATCTTATGTAGTCGGAGTACTTTCTTACAAGACCGCGTATTCTGTATTCCTCGAGAAACTCGGAATATTTCTCATCGTCGGTATCGTCCTTGATGTGCAGGGTTATCTCCGTGCCGAAGCTTTCCTTTTTGCACTCATCTATGGTGTAGCCGTCTGCGCCTTCAGAAACCCATCTGTAAGCTGCTTCCGCACCAAATGGACGAGAAATAACCTCTATTTTGTCCGCCACCATAAACGCTGAGTAGAAGCCAACGCCAAACTGACCGATAATGTCCACGTCCTCTGTATTGTTTCCATCACGCTTGAAGTCAAAGGAGCCGCTCTTGGCTATAGTACCGAGATTATTCTCGAGCTCATCAGCGGTCATACCGCATCCGTTATCGCTGATTTTCAGCGTTTTTTCTTCCTTATTAATATTAATAAAGATTGAATAATCTGAGCGGCCGAGGGTTACCGTCTCGTCGGTCAGGGAACGGAAGTATAGCTTATCGATAGCGTCACTTGCATTGGAGATCAACTCGCGGAGAAAGATCTCTTTGTGGGTATATATCGAGTTTATCATCATGTCGAGCAGTTTTTTCGACTCTGTTTTAAATTGTTTTTTTCTCATTATCTCATCTCTTTCTTATTTTATTGCGTTTAGCACTCACGTCTCGCGAGTGCTAATCTATTATATCATCCCCTATTGGGTATGTCAAGAACAAATTGTTAATAAAAAGTATTAATTTAGTAAACTAAGACAAAGAAAGATCTTAAAAAGATTATTGTCTGCCCCAAAATATGTATACGTCGACAAAAATTATATGAAAAATGCACAATTAACCGAAAACTTTCTTGTCTATTTGTGCAAACTGCCATTTTTGAAAAAAGTTCGAAAAAAATTAAAAAAACCGCTTGACTTTTTATTAGCGTTGAGGTATAATAGACAAGCGCGTAAAACGAGGGCGACTTCGTAGCGCACAAATTGCTCATTGAAAATTGAACAACATGAAATTTCGAGCACTGAAAAGTGCAGAGATCTCGTTAATACACTTTGAAAAAAGAAACTCATAAGTAAAAAAGATAGCTAGTAAAAAGCTCTAAGAAGATGTTGAGTGT
>JAFTIN010000034.1 GCA_017456895.1 Clostridia bacterium | reverse complement strand
ATCGTCATCGTCGTCATCATCGCCACTGCCGATATGTATGTGTCTCTTGCCGAGTTTGACCTTTACGCCGTCGTCGCCGTTGACGGTAATGCCGTCATTTCCAAGGCCAACTCTGACCTGTCCGTCCTCGTCGTTAACTATGATGTTCCCGTTATCAAGGTCGATATTGACCTTGCCGTCCTCGTCCTCTACGGTTATCGATCCGCCGAGATCGACCTTGACCTTGTTGCCTACGTTTACGTGCAAGCCGCCATCGGCCGTATTCTCTTCGGCGCTCTCGGTGTTTGTATCGGTATAGATCGTTTCAGAGTTCAACAGCTCGTCGATAGTAACGCCAAACATTCCCGATATAGTGATAAGGTTATCTGTGTCGGGGTAGGCCTCGCCCCTTTCCCATTTGGATACCGCCTGGCGAGAGACTCCGAGCCTTTCTGCAAATTCCTCTTGGGAGAGGTTGGCCCTTCTTCTGAGCTCATATAAGTTGTTAGGTAAATTAGTCTTGTTCATAGTGTACCGCCTTTCTGTGCCTTTATAATAGCATAAGGGATATGTTTCAGTCTATACATTCTGCTTGTCAATTTAGGCAACTTTTGGTTGCGAGAGTATTTAATCGATATTTGTAACTATAAGTTTACTGTTTTCGTACTTAAACTTAATTTCCTTACCCAAGAACTTCATTCCGTATTCTCGCTCGTCCTCGCTCTTGTAGGAGGGACGCGGGTCCTCACGGAGTATGGCCGCGAGTTTTTTTGCCTCATCCTTGGAGAGCCTTGCCATCATATCCTCGGGTATTACGACCTCGATTTCGTAGCCGTACACCTCGTCTGCAAAGCCGCCGACCGCCTCCGGGTGACTGTCGGTGAAGGCGAGGTAGGGCTTCACGTCGTAGATAGGTGTTCCCGAGAGTATATCCGCTCCGCCGACGATAAGCACGTCGCCCTCACTCTCGGTGCGCTCGACTCCGAGCAGCCTTACCGACGAGAGACCTATAGGGTTAGGTCTGTAGGGCGAGCGGGTTGCGAAAACGCCCATTCTCTTGTTGCCGCCGAGCCGCGGAGGTCTTACCGTCGGTGACCAGGTGTCGCGTACCGCCTCGGAGAACTGCCACAGTATCCATAGGTGAGAGTATCCGTCGATCCCCCTTAATGCCTCGGGTATTCTGTACTCGGGCTCAAAAACTATTCTGCCGACCGTCTCACCCACCAGGCCGCTCTGCCTCGGTATGCCGAATTTCTCGTCAAACTCGGTATATATTCTTGCAATTATCTTCACGTTGATCTCCACATCTTTTTTATTGAGATAATTTTAGCATAAATAAAGTAAAAAGTCCACCCTCTATTGAAAAAAACGGATATTTATGCTAAAATATATAGGAAAGAGGCGCAGGGTTATAAGCCTTCCCCTCCCCGGGAAGGTGGCAGCCAACGGCTGACGGATGAGGTTGCGAAACGTAACGAATAGAATAAAACCATCCGTGGAGTGTTGAGTATCTAAGAAATTGGAATTACTGATAAAACGAAAAGAGGAAAACATATGAAATTCATTTCCTGGAATGTAAACGGCTTTCGCGCCGTGCTCGGTAAGGGCTTTGCAGATATATTTAACGAGCTTGACGCAGACTTCTTCTGTCTTCAGGAGACCAAGATGCAGCCCGGGCAGGCAGACTTTGAGGCCGAGGGCTATAGGTCCTATTGGTTCAGCGCGGAGAAAAAGGGCTACTCAGGTACCGCAGTCTTCACAAGGCACGAGCCCATCTCGGTAGCCTACGGCCTTGACGGTAAGCATACCGACGAGGGCAGAGTCATCACGCTTGAGTATGAGGACTTCTACCTTGTGTGCGCTTACGTACCCAACGCGCAGGACGGCCTTAAGAGGATAGACTACCGTATGGAGTTTGAGGACGATATGCGAGAGTATCTCTCCTTGCTGGATAAGAAAAAGCCCGTCGTGTATTGCGGAGACCTTAACGTCGCAAGGTGTGAGATAGACCTCAAGAATGCCAAGGCCAATATAGGCAACGCGGGCTTCTCATACGAGGAGAGAGGAAAGCTTGAGGAGCTCATTTCTGCAGGCTTTACCGATACCTTCCGCCATCTACACCCGGATGAGATAAAATATTCCTGGTGGTCCTATCGCTTCAGGGCAAGGGAGAACAACGCGGGCTGGCGTATAGACTACTTCCTCGTCTCGGACAGGCTCCGTGACAGTATCGCCTCCGCAGAGATACTCACCGATATTATGGGCAGCGACCACTGTCCCGTGCTCCTCGAAATAAAATAAGGGTTGCATATTTCAAAAAGATGTGCTAAAATAGAGAAAATAAAACTTTTAAATAAGGAGATACTGCTATGGCAATGCTACTTAACGAAGAACAGCAGGCTATTCTTAACGGCTCAAAGGGCGAGACTATGGCCAAGGTCATGAAGACCATGGTCAAGTACGGCGAGATCTTCGGAGCAGAAAGAATGGTTCCCGTTACTTCGAAATATAATCACCTCGTTACCTCCTTCGGTCTTAAGGCTATGACCGCGGTATACGAGCTTATGGATCAGCTCCTTGAGGCCGGCGTCGCCTCCGGACAGAAGTTCACGGTCGACCCCCGTCCCATCGACAAGAACGTACCCGCAAACCTTCTTCAGAAGGCTATCTTCAATCTTGCTATGTATACAAAGCAGGAGGAATACGAGGAGCAGCTCAAGAAGCTCGGACTCCTCTCCGACTCCTCCTTCACCTGTACCTGTTATATGGACGAGGTAGGCAACAAGCCACAATACGGTGAGGTCCTCTCCTGGGCAGAGTCCTCCGCGGTAGTGTACGCCAACTCCGTGCTCGGCGCAAGATGTAACCGTAACTCCGGTATCATCGACCTTATGGGATCTATCGTTGGCTACGTTCCCGAGTTCGGACTTCTCACCGACGAGGGAAGAAGGGCAAAGTGGGTAGTCAGAATAAACACCGAAAAGAAGCCCGAGGCGCAGCTTCTCGGCTCCGCCATCGGTATGAAGGTTATGGAGGACGTCCCCTACGTTATCGGCCTTGACAAGTGGCTCGGCAACGAGCTTGACGACGCTGCCTGCACCTACCTTAAGGACTTCGGCGCGGCTACCGCATCCAACGGCGCGGTTGGTCTGTACCACATAGACGGCCTCACTCCCGAGGCCAAGAACTTCGGCCATGACCTCATTCTCGAGGGAGCAGAGGAGTACGTGATCGACGACGCAGAGCTCGAGAGAGTTAAGGCGTCCTATCCCGTCATCTGGAAAAACAAGAATGCTAAGCCCAAGCTCTGCTTTATGGGCTGTCCTCATATGTCTCTTGAGCAGCTCAAGACCTGGACCGTCCGAGTTGAGGAGGGACTCAAGGCGAGCGGCAACAAGAAGGTCGTTATCCCCACCGTATTCACCGCATCTCCCGCGGTTCTTGAGGCTTTTTCCAAGACCGAGTTCGCGGACAGACTTAAGGCTACCGGTGTCATTACCTCCTACATCTGTCCTCTTATGTATATGAACAATCCGCTCTGCAAGAGCATGCCCGTTATCACCTCGTCCAACAAGCTCCGCACCTACACCAGCGCGAGATACTACACAGATGACGAGATCCTTTCCGAGATCACCAAAGGAGGTAACAACTAATGAAGCAGTTTAAAGGCAGAGTTATCGCAGAGGGCGAGGTAAAGGCTCCCGCTCTCGTTTCTCACGGAGGCCTCAACACACTCGCCTCCTTCCAGAAGGCGCTCCAGTTCGGCGACAAGAAGGCTACCTGCGGCGACCAGAACAATCCCGACCTCTACGGCAAGCAGATGGTGGGCACGGCTCTTTGCCTCCCCCAGACCATCGGCTCCACCACCGGCGGCCTCGTGCTCTATTGCGCCTGCGCTATGAAGCGTCAGCCCGCCTGCATGCTTTTCTCAAAGCCCATCGACTCCCTCGCGGCCGCAGGCGCTGTGCTTGCCGACGTGTGGGTAGATGACGTAACCATGCCGGTTATCGATTCTCTCGGTGACGAGTTCCTTGAGTATGTAAAGGACGGAATGACAATAACTGTTGACATAGACGGTACTGTAACCGTTGAGGACTGATATTTTCTCAGAACGGTAAAAAATAAAAAATGTCGTAATCAATACGCAAACTTAACCTAAACCACCACCCGAAAGGACGGAAAATGGATAGAGTATTTAACTTTTCCTCTGGCCCCTCGATGCTACCTATCGCGGTGCTTGAGAAGGCAAAAAGTGAGCTTACCAACTATAGAAATTCCGGTATGTCCGTGATGGAGATCCCCAAGGATTCGCCGCATTTTGATAGGATAATCACCTCGCTTGAGAAGTCGGTAAGAAAGCTTCTTGAGATCCCTAAAAATTATAAGGTCCTCTTTCTTCAGGGAGGCGCGACACAGCAGTACGCCGCCATACCCCTGAACCTTCTCTCCGAGAGAAAGTGCGCCGACTATATCATTTCCGGACAGCGCTCGAGGAACGCTTACCTCGAGGCGAAGAAGTACGGTGACATAGTTATAGCCGCGTCCTCCGGAGGCGCAGGACCCGTATACAATACCATTCCCGAGACCACAAAGGCCAACTTCCGACCCGACGCGGACTACGTCTATATGTGCTACACAAACGCGACCTGCGGCACCAAGTTTAACTACGTGCCCGATACGGGAAACATTCCCCTTGTCGCGGATATGACGGGATTCTTGTTCTCCGAGCCCATCGACGTATCCAAGTTCGGCGTCATATTTGCCTCCGCTGAGGCAAACTTCGGTATCGCCGGCCTCACCCTTGTTATCGTCAGAGACGATCTTATCGGCAGAGTCAATCCCTTGACTCCCTCGATGCTTAACTATAAGCTCCTCGCCGACAACCGCTCGATGTACAACACACCGCCCATCTACAACATCTATATGATGAAGCTGATGGTCGACTGGATGCTCTCTATCGGTGGCCTTGACGAGCTCAAGCGTCGCAACGAGCATAAGGCGAGTATCCTCTACGACGAGCTCGACCGCTCGCTCTACTATACCACCCCCGTGGACAACAAGTGCCGTTCCATGATGGTCGTCAGATTCTTCACCGGCGACAGAGAGCTCGACGAGAAGTTCCTTGCCGAGGCGGAAAAACGCGGTCTGTACAACCTCAGGGCAGAGAAGAATATCGGCGGTATGCGCGCCGCTATCTATAACTCCATGCCCATCGAGGGTATCGAGGCGCTGAAGCAGCTGATGAAGGACTTCGCAGACGATAACCCGAGATTCGGCGACCTCGAGGGATAAGAGTTTTTCACTAACAAAAAGCTACCTACCGACAGGAAAAGGACAGAGAAAGCAAATGCGATCTCTGTCCTTTATTTTTTATTGATTATCTTTTATTCTTTTTCTTATCAGGTATATTACGAGATCTATACCCAGCGTTTTTATCAATAGACCTATTGTTGAGCTGATAAGCACGGTAACTCCCGACAAAAATCCGCCGACCAGAACTATGAGAACGTCGGTGATCAAGAGAGCCTTTCCTATCTTAATACCGGAGAACTTCTTCACTATCAGGGCGATAATATCAGTTCCGCCAGAGCTTGAATCCACGTAGAACATTATACCGCTTGCAACGGCGATTATTACAGCGCCTGCGGTAGCGGAGATATAGGGATTCGGGATCAAGGGGCGCGTAGGATCTATCAATCTTTCAAAAAGACCTACAAAGGCGGTGGTCAGTACCGAGCCTACCAGAGTTTTTACCGCCATCCCTCTGCCAAGCACCAAAAAGGCAAGAACTATCAGGGAAAAGTTGATGATCATAAGGATAATTCCCGGAGAAAACGGGAGAAAGCTCGTCAGTATTACCGATATACCGCTCGTTCCTCCGAGCAGGAGCCCAAGCGGGAAAATAAATGTAACGGTGCTGAGCGCATATAAAACGCTTCCTAAAAGTATAAAAATATATTCCCATATCGGGAAACGCTTGTTTTCATTGCTTTTCATAACGGGGTAGTGTCACCTTCATATAAAAGTCTTTGATACCATTATATCACGCTTATAATTAATTGTAAAGAAAAATGTAAATCGACTTTGCGTGAACCCGCTCGCCCGAAAACCGGGGGTATTTCATTTTCGGGTAAAACCCTAAATGTTACTGGCGACGCACAAGTGCGTTTAAGATTGGTCTGCCAGCCATACAATTGTTACTTGCTACCCATAAACGGGTTTCACCATAAGCCTCCCTTGTGTAAAGGGAGGTGGCATTTTCGTAAGAAAATGACGGAGGGATTGTTACTTACTTCCCCTTCCCCTTTTTTGTTATTTCCGTAGCATTTGACAATCCCTCAGTCAGCTTCACTGACAGCTCCCTTTACACAAGGGAGCCTTTGACACAAGCCCTTGCTTTTTATTTGCTTTCTGTTCATCTGCAGAGCCTCTTTTGAACCACGCGACTATCGCGTGGTTTTCGTTATACAAGCAAAAAAACAAAACACCGATCCTCTGTGAATCGGTGTTTTGTATAGAGAAAGAATTAGTTAGCTGCCTCTTCCTTGTGAGCGATAACCTGCTCGCCCTTGTAGTAGCCACAAGCCTTGCAAACGCGGAAAGCAAGGTTATACTCGCCGCACTGAGGGCACTTAACAAGGTTGGTGGGAGTCTCGAGCTTCCAAACGTTGGATCTTCTCTTCATCTTTCTCGCATGAGATGTTTTTCTCTTAGGAACTGCCATTGTTGATTACCTCCTGTATGAGCATGCGCAAACGCATTCTCGGATATTATTTATTATTATTTTCTTCTTTTTTCATTTGCTCAAGAATCTTTGCCAGCGGGGCCAGACGGGGATCTATCTCCTTCTTGCTGCAGCCACACTCGCCTCTGTTAAGATTCTGCCCGCACCTTGAGCACAGTCCCTTGCAATCGTCCTTGCACAGGAATCTGACGGGGAACTCCATCTCGATCTGCTCTCTGAGCGGCTCGTCCATATCGAGGAAGCCGTCCTCTATGATAGCGTAATCGTCGAGTCTGTTTTCATCAAGATTCTCAAGTAGTTTCTTCGGAGCGACCGTTTTCTCAAGGTCGAGCGAAAAGCACCCGGTTACGGTGTCCAGACATCTTGCGCATTCGGCTTGGTAGTCGACCGACATGGTAAGTGTCATCCGCATATATCCCGCGGTGTTGGTAATCTCTCCGGTGACCTTCATGGGAGAAGGAAAACTCACGCCGTAAAGAAAGCTCGAGGTATCTTCGGGATCAATATCAAGTGGTAACTCGTAATCAAAGGTCAGCAGTCTTTCGCCTGCCAACAGAGGTCTAAGATCAAGCTTCACTGTATCCTCCCTATGCGTTTTCGACAAATGGGCATAGTTTAGGCTATGTCTGTCCCATAGTCGTACACCATATTATATAACCTTTTCTGTCTTTTGTCAAGTGCTTTTTTCGTTTTTTTTATGAAAATATTTGCATATTTAATTTGTACGCCATTTTTCAAAATTGGATTGACTTTTGGGAGGCGTTGGTATATAATCTAACCGTAATGAAAATGCGCCCCTTTCCATCCATCGCCAAACCCCAATAGGGTGAGGGAGCCGCAGCCTTTCCGCCATCTTGTGAGTGTAAATGCGAACGACGCTCTTGAAGGATAGGGAAGGACGAAAATGGAAAATGACGAAAAATAGCAACTTTAATTAACATATTTACGGAGTTAAGACGGTATGAAGCTTATAATTGCATCTAACAATAAGCACAAGATCTACGAGATAAAGAAGATCCTCGGCGGCAAGTTTGACGAGATACTCTCCCTAAAGGAGGCGGGCATTGACCACGAGACCGTTGAGGACGGCACCACCTTTATGGAGAACGCGATAAAGAAGGCTAAGGAGATCGCCGAGCTCTCGGGCTCCTTTGCCCTTGCCGATGACAGCGGTATCTGTGTTGACGCTCTCGGAGGAGCTCCCGGTATCTATTCCGCGCGCTTCTCGGGCGGCACGGATGAGGACAACAATAACCTCCTTCTTGAAAAACTGAAGGATGAGCCGAACAAAAGGGCTCATTACACCTGCGCCATGGCTCTTGTTTCTCCCACAGGCGAGCAGGTTCTGGCTGAGGGGTATATGTACGGTACGATTACTCATCAGCGCCGCGGGGAGAGAGGCTTTGGCTACGATCCTCTGTTCGTTCCCGACGGTGAGACAAGGACGGTCGCGGAGCTCACCGATGAGGAGAAGAATGCCATCAGCCACAGAGCAAACGCTCTTTCACTCCTTCTTGAAAAGCTGGGTTAATTATGATAGAAACGATACTTTTATCTATTGAAATAATCGGAGTTATCTCCTTCGCGGTTGCGGGCGCCATCGTCGCTATAGACAAGGAGACCGACCTCTTCGGTGTTGTCTTCCTCTCGCTCATGACCTGCTTCGGCGGAGGAATAATACGCGACATCACCATCGGCAGACACCCTACCGCCTTTTTCAGGGAGCTGTCCTACCAGGTGCTTATCGGTACGGCGGTCGCGCTTACCGTATTTCTCCTCGCGCGTGTGTTTAAAAAACAGTACGTAAAGAACGAGGAGCGAGTCCTTATCATTAATAACTACATAGACGCCCTTGCGATCGGCATTTTCTCGGTCTCGGGCGCCAAGACCTGCATAGAGTTCTTCGCGGAGCGTGGCGAGGGGGCGGGCTTTCTCCTTTGCGCCGTCCTCGGTATGATGAGCGCGGTCGGAGGCGGTATGATACGTGACCTTATCCTGCGCGACATCCCCTTTATACTTCGCAAGAGAGTATACGCCCTCGCGGCTCTTATCGGCGCGTCCTTGTACTATCTGTCGGTTGAATACGTTGTTCCGAGACTCGGCAGCCCAGAGATCCTTGAGGTGGTCAGCGAGGTAGTGTGTATAGCTATAGTTGTCGTTATAAGAATACTCGCGACAAAGCTTAAGTGGAACCTCCCGAAGGCAATAATCTTCTCAAAGATCAGGGAGGAAGAGGTTGAAAATAAGCAAGATGCCTTGTTAAAATAAATAAAATAGGGCAAAAATATATCATATTTGAGTAGAATTTCAATAAAATACTTCAAATTTTGATTAAAATATAAAAAAAGTATTTACAAACTCCGAAAAATGTGGTATACTAAACGACGGCCTAATACTGTGTGACGTGTATGGCACTCGCTCCGTTTTAGTTATAGACTTCTACGTAGCCTTTGCATTTCACCCGCACCTCACTCGGTTTTACGGATAAAAATATTAAGAAAGGTGAAGAAACAATGATCGCAAAGGAAACAAAGACCGCTCTTATCGAAGAGTACAAGATCAATGAGAGAGACACAGGTTCTCCCGAGGTACAGATCGCTATTCTTACTACAAGAATCAACGAGCTCACCGAGCATATGAAGAAGAACCCCAAGGACTTCCACTCTCAGAGAGGCCTCTCCAAGATGGTTGGTCACAGAAAGCAGCTCCTCGCATACCTTGCAAAGAAGGATATCGAGAGATACAGAGCAGTTATCAAGAGACTCGGTCTCAGAAAGTAATTTTCTTACTTTCCCGCCGGGAATACGAGACGGGAACGAAGCGTTTTTTGCTGTTCGTTCCCGTTTTTCTCGGCAATCCACAGGCTGCTCCCTTGTTCAAATAAGTGGCGCGGAGCTTAGCCTAAAATCAAATTATGTAAATAATTATTAGCAAAAAACTTTTATTAAGTACTCGGGCGCGGAAGTAGCATTTAAATATGCGTTTGAAGTCTTCAAGCATATATTTAAGTGTTATCTTCGCCCCGACGTCAGAAAAAAGACAAACGGAGGAAAAGAAAAATGGTAGAAAACTTCAAGACATTTGATGAAAAAGTATTCACTTATGAGCTCGCAGGCAGACCCCTTGTAGTAAAGACCGGTAAGGTCGCAGGCCTTGCAAACGGCGCAGCTCTTATCCACTACGGCGAGACCACCGTGCTCGCTACCGCAACCGCATCTAAGGCGCCCCGTGACGGAATTGATTTCCTTCCTCTCTCGGTTGACTATGATGAGAAGATGTACGCTGTAGGTAAGATCCCCGGCGGCTTCCTCAAGCGTGAGGGTAAGCCCTCCGAGAAGGCAGTTCTTGCAGGCCGTGTTATCGACCGTCCCGTAAGACCTCTGTTCCCCAAGGATCTCAGAAACGACATATCCCTTCTTCTCACTATCATGTCGGTTGACCCCGACTGCTCTCCCGAGATCACCGCTATGATCGGCGCGTCCATCGCGCTCTCTATCTCCGACATTCCGTGGAACGGACCTATCGGCGGTGTTTTCATGGGCCTTGTTGACGGCGAGATCGTTGTTAACCCCACCTTCGAGCAGAGAAAGGTCTCTGACCTTGAGCTCACCGTTGCTGCCTCCAAGGAGAAGGTCGTAATGATCGAGGCAGGCGCAAACGAGGTTTCCGACGAGGTTATGTACGAGGCTATCATGAAGGCTCACGAGGAGATCAAGGGCCTTGTAGACTTCATCGACGGCATTGTTGCCGAGATTGGTAAGCCCAAGTTCGAGTACGCATCCGGCGAGCTCGACCACGATATGTTCGACGAGATCTTCGCATACTGCGAAAAGGCGGTTATGGAGGCTCTCGATACCGATGACAAGAACGTAAGAGATGCAAAGATGCAGCCCATCATGGACGACATCGTAGCTACCTTCGAGGAGAAGTATGAGGACATCAAGACCATTCTCCCCGAGCTCATCTACAAGATACAGAAGAAGATCGTCCGTCGTTGGCTCCTCGTTGACAAGAAGCGTGTTGACGGCAGAAGAATGGACGAGATCAGACCTCTTGCATCCGAGGTTGGCGTAATTCCGAGAGTTCACGGCTCCGGTCTCTTCACCAGAGGACAGACTCAGGTTCTCACCATCGCTACTCTCGGCACTCTCTCCGAGGGCCAGAAGCTTGAGGGCCTTGACGACGAGACCGGCAAGAGATATATGCACCACTACAACATGCCCGGTTACTCCACCGGTGAGGCAAAGGCGCTCCGTTCTCCCGGCCGTCGTGAGATCGGACACGGCGCTCTCGCAGAGCGTTCTCTTATCCCCGTTCTTCCCTCCGAGGAGGAGTTCCCCTACGCTATCCGACTTGTTTCCGAGGTTGTAAGCTCTAATGGCTCTACCTCCCAGGGCTCGGTTTGCGGCTCCACACTTGCTCTTATGGACGCAGGTGTTCCGATCAAGGCTCCCGTTGCAGGTATTTCCTGCGGCCTTATCACCGCAGAGGACGGCTCTTGGGATACCATGATCGATATCCAGGGCCTTGAGGACTTCTATGGCGACATGGACTTCAAGGTTGCAGGTACCAAGAAGGGTATCACCTCTATCCAGATGGACCTCAAGGTTGACGGTCTTACCCCCGAGATCATCAAGCGCGCGCTTGAGACCACTCACCAGGGCAGAGACGAGATCATAGACAAGGTCATTCTCGCGGCTATCCCCGCTCCCAGAGCAGAGGTTTCCGAGTACGCTCCCAAGATGATCTCTATGAAGATCAACCCCGACAAGATCCGTGAGGTTATCGGCTCCGGCGGAAAGGTTATCCAGAAGATCGTTGCCGACACCGGCGCTAAGATCGATATCGAGGATGACGGCTCCGTATTCATCGCAGCAGTTGACAAGAAGAGCGCAGAGGCAGCAAAGGCTATCATCGACGCTATCGTATTTGAGCCCGTTGTAGGCGAGACCTACGAGGGTACCGTTACCAGAATCATTCCTATCGGCGCGTTCGTTGAGTACGCTCCCGGCAAGGAGGGTATGGTACACATCTCCAAGCTCCAGAAGCAGAGAACCGAAAAGGTTGAGGACGCTGTTTCTCTCGGTGATACCGTAAGAGTTAAGTATCTCGGTAAGGACGAGAAGGGCAGAGAGAACCTCTCCATGAAGGACGCTGACTAAATAAAAAAATAATGCCGCAGCCCTTGTGGGTGCGGCATTATTTTATTTAAATGAAGCGCGCCATCCGGCGCATGAAAAATGAAGCGGAAGCAGAAGCTTCCATGAAGCATCGCATAGCGATATGAAGCACTTCGCACCCATTGAGCAAATAGCATCACTGCCTTCTCCGTGTGGCGCAGCCACGCTTCACGGACGCCGGTCCGCTTCATTTTCAAAAGTGCTTAGCTTCTCAGATCCTTTACTGCTCCTATCCTTCCGATAGAGTCGAGAAGGTCGATATCCTCTTTCTCGATGGTAAAATCAACGTCAATATTCGCTATTATCCTCTCCTTATGCACCGATTTGGGCAAGGGGAGGGTGTTTTTCTCTATACAGTATCTGATGCAGAGCTGCGCGACGGACACTCCGTACTTTTTTGCTATAGGACGTAGCTTTTCGTGGTCGGCGATCTCGCCGGTGGCTAAGGGAGAGTAGGCCTCGATAAGTATATCGTTTGCCTGGCAGTAGTCGGTGATGGAGTCCTGGCGGTTGCCGATAAAGTATCTTATCTGGTTAGCCGCAGGCTTGACACCCGTCGCCTTGATCAAAGCCTCTATGTCCTTGACCGCGAAGTTGGAGACGCCGATAGCCCTCGTCTTTCCTTCCTTTTGTATATCTATCATAGCGCGCCAAGCCTCGATATTTCCCTCGGTGCAGTCCTCGCCGATATTGCTCCACGGCCAGGGAGCGTGAATGAGATAAAGGTCGATATATCCGGTGCCCAGAGCGGCCAGCGATTCCTCAAAGTGCTCTCTCGCTCCGTCGTATGTCTTGATATGAGATGGGAGCTTAGTTGTTACGAAGATCTCGGCGCGGTCAATACCCGAGTCGCGGATAGCCCGTCCCACACTCTCCTCGTTGCCGTAGGCGTGCGCGGTGTCTATATGTCTGTATCCCGCTTCAATAGCCCACAGAGTGGACTCGTACGCCTCGTTTCCGTCCTTCACCTGCCAGGTGCCAAAGCCTATCTTGGGTATCCTTATTCCGCCATCAAGCACGTAATATTCGTTCTTTATCATAAGACCTCCGCGTTTTTCTATTATATACCAATTATACACTATTTCTTAGTGCTTGTCAATCGGTTAGAGAAACTTAAGCGTAAAAGCTTTTTATGAAGAAAAGGGATTTATCCTATCGAACGCATTGCTCCGGGGCGCTTGGCCACGTCGTATCCGTAAGCGCAAAATATGACAACTAAAATAGTCATATTACAGGGTTAAGGCAATAAAAGTGTGAAAAATGCCGCGGCCGTGAGTTACGTTATTTTGTTTTAAAAGCCGAGCTTCACGCTCTGCCGCGCTCTCTTTTTGCTCATCTTCCCCCCCGACCTTTTCCCTCTGTCCATCAAGATCCGTCTTACTAATAAAAAGTTATTTCACGCGTTTTACTACATTATGGTAGAGTTTTTCTCTTTCGTAACAGTTGACTGCAAGGTGTAAATTAACTTTTCCGTCCTTCTCGGACGAGGCTGGGACGCCTCGTTTTCACCCTACGCGCAGAAGGTGAAAATATTAAAAAACCTTGAAAAAAACATCGTCGTTTTAGACAAATACCTCTAATAAATTTAATATAATTTGTCCTAAACGGCAAATTTTGTCTTTTACTTAAATAAAACTAAGAAAAACATTGACATTTCACTTTTTTTAATATATAATGCATTTTGGCCAAATCCGTTTTTGGCCTGTTTCTTTGATATTTTAGGTATTATACAAATTTTTTAAAGGAGGCCTTTGAAATGAAAAGGACACATCTTTTGCTTCTTTGCCTTGTGGCAATGATAGCAATCTGCCTTGCTTCCTGCTCTCAGCTCCCTGAGATTCCCGGCGGCTCCAACCTTCCCGGTTGCGTAGAGCTCTTCGGTTCTCACACCATCGAGCATGTTGAAGCAAAGGACGCTACATGTACCGCTGACGGTAACATCGAGTATTGGACTTGTAAGGGCTGCGGCTCCGTATGGACCGACTCCGCTCTCGAGAACCAGATCGATAAGAAGGACACTGTTCTTCCTCAGCTTGAGCACGAGTACATGTTCGGCTGTGACGCTCACTGTATGCACTGCGGTGAGTTCACCAACGGTAATGCTGCTCACACCATCGAGCACGTTGCTGCTAAGGATGCTACCTGCGCTGCACCCGGTAACGTAGAGTACTGGTACTGCACCGACTGTGGCACCGCTTGGACTGATGCTGACTGCACTCAGCTTACCAACCTTATGAGCATCGTAGTTCCCCAGCTTGCTTGTCCCGTAGTACACGTTGAGGCTGTTGAGCCCGGCTGCCACTACGAGGGTAACATCGAGTACTGGATCTGCTACGACTGCGAGAGAGTATGGCAGGATGAGGCTCTTACTCAGCTCACCAACGTAAAGAACGTTATTCTTCCCGCTACCGGCCACACTGATGTTGTTCACTTCGACGCAGTTGCTCCCGCTTGCCACTACACCGGTAACGTTGAGTACTGGTTCTGCAAGAACTGTGAGCAGGTTTGGACCGACGCGGCTCTCACTGAGCTCACCAACATCAAGAGCGTTGTTCTTCCCGCTACCGGCGGCGAGGTTAACCACGTAAATGCTGTTGCAGCTAACTGTCACCAGAACGGTAACATCGAGTACTGGTACTGTGACAAGTGCGAGCAGGTATGGCAGGATGCTGCTCTTACCCAGCTCACCAACTTCAAGAGCGTTATCACCGGCTATAAGGCTGAGATCGTTCACGTAGAGGCTGTAGAGGCTGTTTGCCACCAGACCGGTAACGTAGAGTACTGGTACTGCTCTGACTGTCTTGCAGTATTCACCGACGCGGCTCTTACCCAGCTCTCCAACTTCAAGAGCGTTACCACTCCTGCAGTTACCGAGCTTACATACGTTCCCGCAGTTGAGGCTTCCTGCCACCAGAACGGCTCTCAGGAGTACTGGTACTGCGCAGACTGTGACGCAGTATTCGCTGACGCTGCAGGCCGTTACCTCACCAATGTTAAGAACCTTACCGTTCCTTACACCGCAGAGATCACTCATGTTGAGGCTGTTGCTCCTACCTGCCACCAGAACGGTAACGTAGAGTACTGGTACTGCAACGACTGTCTTGCAGTATTCACCGATGCAGCTCTCACTCAGCTCTCCAACTTCAAGAACGTTGTTGATCCCGCAACCGTAGGTCTCACCTACGTTCCCGAGGTTGAGGCTTCCTGCCACCAGAACGGTACTCAGGAGTACTGGTACTGCGAGGAGTGCGAGGCAGTATTTGCTGACGCACAGGGCATCTACCTCACCAATGTTAAGAACCTCACTCTCGTTTACACCGCAGAGATCAAGTACGTTAAGGCTGTTGCTCCTACTTGTACCGCTACCGGTAACGTAGAGTACTGGTACTGCGCAGACTGTAACGCAGTATTCACCGACGCGGCTCTTATCCACCTTTCCAACTTCAAGAGCGTTATCCTTCCCGAGCTCGGCCACACCCTCGCATATGAGTGCGACAAGAAGTGCTCCGTTTGCTTCGAGACTGTAAATCCTAACGCTACTCATAAGTCCGTTCTTGTTCCTGCTGTAGCTTCTACCTGTACTAAGAACGGTAACACCGCTCACTACACCTGTGAGTACTGCGGTAACCTTTGGGATGACAAGGCTCTTACCAAGTCTATCTCCAAGAACGAGGTAACTCTTCCTCTTCTTCCTCACGCATACCGTTATGAATGTGACGCTTGGTGCATGAACTGCTACGAGCTCACCAACGAGTCTGCTGCTCACAACATCGTTTTCGTTGCTGCTAAGGATCCTACCTGTATCTCCTTCGGTAACATCGAGCACTATAGCTGTACTTACTGCGCAGCTTGCTGGGATAACGCGGACGGCCTCGGCATGCCTCTCAACAAGATGATGGTTAGAATCGCAAAGGTTGCTTGTGAGCCCCTTGATCCCTGCTACCCCGAGTGTAAGTGGTGCTTCAACCCCATCGAGGGCGCTACCGGTCACCAGATCGTTCACGTAGCAGCTAAGGACAAGACCTGTCTCGAGGCTGGTTGCATCGAGCACTGGTACTGCTCCGTTTGTCAGCTCACCTGGAAGGATGAGGCTCTTACCCAGTCTATCCGTAAGGCAGAGGCTATGATCCCCACCAAGGGCGAGCACACCTACATCTACGAGTGTGACTCCGTATGCTCCGTATGTCAGATCATGTCCAGACCCGAGAATACTCACGAGTACTTCTACGACTGTGACAAGGTTTGTATGTACTGCTACGAGGAGACCAATCCCAACGCTACTCACGACATCGCTCACGTTGATGCACTTGAGGCAGGTTGCCACCAGGACGGTAACATCGAGTACTGGTACTGCACCGACTGCGGTATCGCATGGGCTGATGAGACCTTCAGATATCAGACTAACCTTAAGAGCGTAGTTATCCCCGCAACCGTAGGTCTTACCTACGTTGCAGAGGTTGCTCCCACCTGCCACCAGAACGGTTGCCAGGAGTACTGGTACTGCGAGGAGTGCCAAGCAGTATTTGCTGACGCACAGGGCATCTACCTCACCAATGTTAAGAACCTCACTCTCGTTTACACCGCAGAGATCGTTCACGTTGATGCAGTTGAGGCTGGTTGCCACCAGACCGGTAACGTTGAGTTCTGGTACTGCTCCGACTGTGATGCAGTATTCACCGATGCAGCTCTTACCAAGCTCTCTAACAGAAAGAGCGTTGTAACTCCTTACACCGCAGAGATCGGCCACGTTGACGCTGTTGAGGCTGCTTGCCACCAGACCGGTAACGTTGAGTTCTGGTTCTGCACCGAGTGTGACGCAGTATTCACCGACGCAGCTCTTACCAAGATCTCCAACAGAAAGAGCGTTGTAACTCCTTGCACCGCAGAGATCAAGCACGTTGACGCTGTTGAGGCAGTTGACTGCCAGACTATGGGTAACGTTGAGCACTGGTACTGCGCAGAATGTAACGCAGTATTCACTGATGCAGCTCTTACCCAGCTTTCCAACTTCAAGAGCGTTAAGCTCGGCTACGGTCCTCACCTCTACTTCTACGAGTGTGATCCCGTATGTATGGTTTGCTATGAGATCACCAATCCCGAGGCAGCTCACTCCCTCACTCACGTTGCAGCAAAGGCTCCTACCTGTACCGAACTCGGTAACGTAGAGTACTGGTCCTGCACTTACTGCGGCAGCTGCTGGGATAATGCAAATGCAACCGGCATGCCCCTTAATATGATGTCGGTTAAGCTTCCTACTACTGGTCACAGCTATGTAAATGGACTTTGTTCCACTTGCGGCGCAATCAACTATGGTACTCTTGAGAATCCTGTAAGCGTATCTGATGCACTTGGTGCTTGTGGCGATTTTACTGATGGAAAAGTGTCTGCTGATAAGTTCTATGTAGTTGGTCGCGTTACAGATGCAGGAACAAATAAAGGTTCCTACTATCAAAATGTATACATTACTGATGGTAATAAAACTCTTCTGATTTACACAATTAGCATGGGCGATGGTGTAACAAGCTTTAAGAAGGGGGATATAATCATTGCATACGGATATATTAAGAACTATAAGGGCACTATCGAAATGGCATCGAATAATGGTGTTTATGTATATGCTGTTTCTGTGGTAGATCCTTGTGCTAATGGCCACGATTATTCTGAAGCAACATGCACCACTCCTAAGACTTGTAAAAATTGTGGAGCTACTGAAGGCACTACAATTGATCATGTTTATGTAGATGGAAAGTGCGAGTGTGGTGCAGTTAAAGGCGTTTCTTACATAACTACAACCGCAAAATATAGCGGAACAACAACTACTAATATGACGGCTGGTAGTGCTGATAGCAATGCTACCATTCTCGGTTTGGATTCGGAAATATTCACAGTTACTGTGAATAAAGGCGGCAACACTAATGCGGTTGGCTTGAACAAAGACGGAACAACGCGTCTTTATGCAAACAAATCCGACGGAAATGGTAATGAATTGATTATCAGCGTTGCAGAAGGATATTCAATCAAGTCTATAAAGATTGTATTTTCTGGAACTAATGGCGGTTGTAAGGTTATTGCCGGTGAAAATGTACTTACTACATCGACAGATAAGAATACGACTGTTGAGTATGAGATAAATGCTGATTCTTTCACTCTTAAGAATGTAGTAACTGGAGCTACTACTCAGGTTCACATTAAGAGTATAGAAATTGTTTATTTCGAGAACTGATAAATAAACACTTTAACTCAAACTCTAAAAAATCACCGCTATTAACTTAAATTAATAGTGTAAAGAAAATGCACTTAACAAGGCGAAAGCCAAGTTAAGTGCATTTTTAATATTTGATATCAAAAATAAAGATCCCCCCGTCAAAACGGTTTGAGCCGTAATGTCCTCTCTTTTTCTGTTAGTGAAGTTTTTGGTATAGCAAAAGTGAAGTTGCTACGCAGTGAAGTTTGTGTTGATCACAAGTGAAGTTAAGTTTGCCCATCACTTCGCCGTCAGGCGAAACTTCACTCACAAAGTGAACTTCACTATCGAAGATAACTTCACTTGCCCGAAGGGCAAACTTAGTTTTAGCGTGTTCTCCTTAACGGAAAACGCGCTAACTCGGGAGCCCTTTTGCTAATCAATATTCTCAAAAAACGCTTTAAATATCAGCCCTCGGCATTTTCCGCCTTCTTATCGAGCGCGCGATTTCTGAAGTAGAGCAGTATATCCGCCGATACCATAGCTATGTTGATAAAGTAGAACACAAGCACGTACCACTTCTGCGCAAAGGCCGCCATATAGGCCTCGTTGGTGAACTTGGAGGCTATGCCTGCCACGTAACCGACAAATATCAAAAGGAGAAAGCTGAGGCTCTTTCCCTTGGCGCTCCTCGCCTTGTACGACTTCATTACGTTCATCGGCCAGGACGCTCCAAACGCCAGCACCATCGCAATTTCTAAAATCTCTGACATAACAACCTCCACTATATATAAAATCTGTCTATCTCGTAGTCCCCGCTTTGTGGGTGACTCGTTTTTACATAGTCCGCTATATAGATTGCTTTGATCCGCGCCGCGAGTTTGGTATGCTTTCTTTGTAACCGCCCACACTCGCAGTCTGAATATCCGCATTCTCCGACCGCTATATAATTCTACCATTACAACCCCGCTTTGTCAACCCAAAACACAAAAATGATCTTTGGCAAGGCTTACATAGGCTCCCCTGTGTAAGGGGAGCTCCGCATAGCGGTGAGGGGTTGTCCAAGCCTTCCCCTTTGGGGAAGGGGGACCACGAAGTGGTGGATGAGGTGTCCCACGTACAAAGCCTTACAAACTACTCATCCGTCTTTTGCTCCGCAAAATCCACCTTCCCTCACAAGGGAAGGCTATGTGTGACCGAGCCCTCACCGCGAGCTTCGCGAAGTGGGATACCCACCTTGCGGCAGAAGATTATTCGTTATAATCAATATCAAAATAATTCAAAAGTGCTTTATAGGTATCCTGACCGTCAAGGCAGGTATCCACAAGGAAGCCCTGTTCACTATTCCATTCCTTCAAACCGCGATAATAAAACATCTTTTTACTGTCCTCGATAATAAACGGTACGATATTAAACCGCAAGCATTCTTTAAATGCTATGAGCCTACCTACTCTGCCGTTGCCATCTTGGAATGGATGGAT
>JAFTIN010000033.1 GCA_017456895.1 Clostridia bacterium | reverse complement strand
CTGAACGGCACGCAGGCTCCTTCCGTCACCTTCGGTGCCACCTCCCTCTCGGAGGGAGGCTTGGACAACCCCTCACCGCTATGCGGAGCTGTCTCGCCTGCGGGCTCGGTCACCTCGGGATCTCTCAAGAACCCCCTAAACTCGACTTCGCTCGTTTTGGGGAACCCCGAATTGTCCACCGGACTGTTATTCAACACCCTCGGTTTCGCTTCGCTACCTTACACAGGGGAGCCTAAGAACCCAACCTTCCCCTTTGGGTAGTGAAACGGCGTTTTGGTAGTGAATTGCATTGATAATGCAAGAGCCAAAACGTGACCGAGCCGAAGCGAGACAGGTGGCACGAGCAAAGCGAGTGACGGATGAGGTTGCGATATGCTAGCGTTTAAAAGCCTCCCTTTACACAAGGGAGGCTTTGGTTTAATCCCGCTTCTTCGGGGTGTACTTAACAAATGCATGGCTGAGCGCGAATAAGCGAAAGTATGTAGTATCCGGCAATAAAGATCATGATTTTTGTATTGACAGAGCGAGAAATATATTGTATAATAGAGTGAAAATTCGTTTTAGCGAATATAGAACAGGAATTAGTGTTCGCAAAAGCGAATAAAAATAGATAACAAGAGTTCGCTAAAACGAAGCTTGATGTGCCTTTTGCGGTACGTCGAATCATCAATCTTAACGAAAAAACGAGGTAGGAATATGAATTACATAACCGTCAAGGAAGCGGCGGAAAAATGGGGCGTTACTGCGCGCCGTGTACAGATACTCTGCCAGGAGCAGAGGATAAAGGGAGCATATCGCTTCGGCAGGTCCTGGATGATACCGTCGGGGGCAGTCCTGCCGAACGCGAGAAAAAGGGCTGAGGAGCCGAGGCTTCCGATGCCGAGAAAGAGCCCTTTCCTTGCCATGACTAATCTGTATAACAGAGTGGGAGGCGCGGATGAGTGCGCGGAGATGCTCGTAAATAACCCCGAGGCTCACGCGCTTTTCGAGGCGGAGATTGCCTATCGCCGCGGTGAGATAAATAAGGTGTACGACCGCGCCAGGTACTTCCTCTCGTCGCGTTCGGGCTTCTATGCTATACTCGGAGGAGGCATGCTGCTCGCCTTCTGCGCTATGTGGAGAGGCGACCTTGAGCTATGGAACGAGGCTAAAAGACATATACTTGACGCACCCCATTCTACCGAGGAGGAAAGGGAGATAATCTCACTCTCGCTTGCTATCATCGACAGCTCGGTTTATGATAACAAGTCCTACCCCGTGTGGTTTTCTACAGGTAATTTTGAGGCTTTGCCGCCCGATTCTCATCCTGCTGCCAAGGTCTTTTACGTCAAGTACCTTTATATGGCTGCACACGGCATTGCGACCAAGCAGTTCAAGCTCGAGGGAGTCGAGGGCCTTGCCCTGATGCGTATAATACCCAATGCTATCGAGCCGCTTATCACTCAGGCAGTGGTGGATAAGACTGTGCTGCCCGAGATCTTGCTCCGTATGTCCTGTGCCGTAGCCTATCACAACTCGGGCATGAAGGAGCAGGCGATAGCTCATATAGACAAGGCTGTTGCCATGGCACTTAAGGATAAGCTCTACGGAACCTTGACCGAGTATGTGCGCCACTTCCACGGTCTTCTCGAGGATAGGATAGCTCTTGTCGATCCTTCCGCACTCGAAATAATAAGAGCTCTGTACGCGAGCTACAGCATAGGCTGGTCGGCGCTCTCGGGTAAGATAAGAAACAGATTTATCGCGACCAATCTTACGGAGCGAGAGCGCGAGGTCGCAAAGCTCACCGCATTCGGCTTCAAAACTCATGAGATAGCCGGTATGCTTTATCTTTCCGAATCCACTATCAAGCAGACTGTCACAAGAGTTCTCAACAAGACAGGTCTTACAGAAAAGAAGGATCTTTATCTGATACTTTAAGGGCAGACTGCTGTCTCTTTTACGGGCAAAAACGGACAAAAACAAATGGCTAAATTAGACCTTCCCGGTCGTTCACAAAATTAAAATAATCCTGTATACTGTTTACGGCATCAAAAAAACGGTATGCAGGATTTTTATTTTTGGAGGTAATATGACAAAGATACGCGACGGAGATCTTTACAAGATAGTCAACGTTTACGGCAGAACCTTCGAGCTATATTACGGGTATTACGACGAGATTGAGAGAAAGAGCCCATACACCGAGCCGATCCCGATATATCCGAGCTTCATTGACGAGCCTGTATATACTGCAGACGGTTATCCGTTTGCGACCGAGATGCAGGATATCTGCTCTCACTTCCTTGGCAAGGAGGGGGAGGACAGCTGCTTTGCCTGTCACCACTTCAAAAAGGGTGACGAGCTTATCGGTATCTGCAAATGTGAGCAACGTCTGAAGAAAAATACGTAGGCAAGAGAGAATAATACGAACTAGTTTTAAAGAGATAAATTTCACATAATCCATCGGCAAAAATTCTTATAATATTCTCATATTATCTCAAATTTTCAGCCTCGCCTTACGTAAAATTTATTCTCTTTAAAATTCGT
>JAFTIN010000032.1 GCA_017456895.1 Clostridia bacterium | reverse complement strand
TTCCAACCTTCCCCCTTGGGTAACGTAGTGAAACCGAGGGTGTTAGAAAACGATTGAATATCGTTTTCCCCCGAGGTGACCGAGCCCGCAGGCGAGACTGGGGGGACCACACAGTGGTGGATGAGGTTTATTAAAAGTTAGTGTCTCGCAACCTCACCCACCGTCTACGACGGTCCCCCCTCCCCAAAGGGGAGTGTATAGCTGTGCTTCGCCAATCTCGATTGTGGGTGGTAGTGCGCGCTTAATCTTGAACCCGTTTACGGGTAGCAAGTAACAATTGCATGGCTGGCAGGCCAATCTTAAACGCACTTGTGCGTCGCCGGTAACATTTAGGGTTTTACCCGAAACTGAAATATCCCCCCGTTTGACGGGGGGATCTTTATTATTTTCTTTCCTGCTCGAGCTCGTCAAAGATCTCTGAAGCGAAGAACTCCCGTATTGAAATATCTATTCCGTCGCACACCTTCTTCAAGGTTGAGACGGTAGTGCTCTTATTCCTACCGCTGATTATATTGTTGAGAGTAGATTGAGTGATACCCGAGGTTATCGCCAACTTGTTGAGCGTTATTCCTCTCTCGTCACACAGCTCCTGTATTCTTATTCTGCAAGCCTCGCCTATGGTCATAGAAAACACATCCTTTCGGATATATTTTAACTCTTTTGAATTAAAAAGATTAACTCAAAAGGGTTGACTTTGCCCAACATACGTGCTAATATATAAGAAAGAAACGGTAAGGAGATATATATGAGCGGAATTGAGAGAAGTGTTGACGATCTTGGCAGAATAGTTCTGCCGATCAAATACAGAAAAAGACTTGGTATATGCTCGAACGACAAGGTTATCGTTGACGTTGACCGCGGTGTAATTACAATCTCACCTATGAAGGGGGTATGCGCTCTTTGCGGTGAGGCTATTCAAAGTGAGTCACGTGTCCGTCTGTGCAGAGCGTGTATAGATAAGGTGAAAAAATCGTAAATATCCTTGGTATATGCTGTGGTAATTTGAATTAAATAAAAGAGCAAGAGTAAGGTTAATATATGCCTTGTTTCTTGCTCTTTATGTTTTATTGATCGTTTGTTATATTAATATTTCGCGCTCTTCTTCATATCGCTGAATGCCTTCTTGAAAAATTCCTTAATTCCCATTTTTAATACCTACTTTAATTAAATAATAATTTTGTTTAGTATAGTTTACCTTTTTCTTGGTTATTCTGCCGATAGCTCGTCTGTGAGCTTGAGTATCTCGGGCACCAGCCTCGCCTTTGCCTTACCGTGGATGAGCTTATAGATAGGGTAAGCGGCGAGCATTACGAGTGCTCCGGGAATCGCAAATGCGAGAGTGAGCCAGTCAGCGCCTGCTAAGGCATCAAGGCCAAAGCACATTCCCGTGCCGAAGATGAGAGAGCCGATAATTCCAACCGCGAGCGACTGGATCACACCTGCCTCGCTCACCTTTCTGTCGAGGTGCTGGAGTCTTTCGAGCTTTGTTTCCTCATTCACTATATACTTATTTCTGATTGTTTCCACCTCTTTGTTTCTCTTGGCGGAGTAGTTGTAGTTGAAGTTCTGTACGTTTTCCATTTTTTCTTTTTCCTTTTCTAAAAATCTGTTTTCGTGTTTTGTGAGCCTATTATACCGCCTCTGTTTTTACGATTTGCTTATGAAATGTTTAAGTTTTATTAATTTTGAATTTTTTCGGGAAAATAAAAAAAGATCTGCAAGACCGATCAGTCAGTCCTACAGATCTTCTTATTTATTCGTGTTTAGGCAAGAGAAAATAATACGAACCAGCTCTAAAGCGTGAATTTTCAGCGCTTTCGGCACTTATCTCTCTTGCCTACGCAGTGTACGTATCGCTT
This sequence comes from Clostridia bacterium, assembly GCA_017456895.1. Lineage (GTDB taxonomy): Bacteria > Bacillota > Clostridia > Oscillospirales > CAG-272 > UBA1740. The sequence continues at coordinate 4,914 of JAFTIN010000032.1, read as the reverse complement.
TCGCTCGCGCGAAGCTCCCACCGGGTGGCGCGGGCGCTTAGCTTACTTTATATACCCGAGCGACCTAAAGTAGCCGTCGTATCTCTCCCTCTGTGTGGGTATCATATCCCCGGAGTCAATAAAGCTTATAAACTCGTTTTCCGTCACCCACTTGTATCCGACCGTCTCACCCCTCTGTAGGGTGACGGAGTCCTTGTCACAGTCGGTTACGCATAGATACTGATAGTTTATCATACGGCGGTAGACCATGCTTGCGATAGGCTCGAGCCTGTCCGCTACAATGCCTGTCTCCTCTCTTAGCTCTCTGTACGCCGCGGTCAATGGATCCTCGCCCTTTTGGGCAGCTCCGCCTGCCGTAGCCTCAAGATAACCGGGGAAGGCGGGCTTTCCTTCATCTCTCTTCATCAAGAGATAGTCGCCGTCCTTGTGCCTGACCAGTATCTCCACGGTCATAAAGTATATTCCGTCGGGTATCGGCTCTCCTCTTACGAGATCCACTCCCGCGAGCGAGCCGTCCTTGTTATATCCGTCCCAGATCTCCATGTTTTCTTCCTTAATATAATATACGCGTCAGAGCGGCTTTTTACTTATCTGCGCGAAGGGGCGGGGATAGCTTGCCGGTGTCCTCTCCTTCTTCGCTATGACGATAAGCGGGTGACTTAAGACCTCGCCGTTACCCTTAAGGGTGATATCTTCCACCTTGACGTCGCGTCCGCCGAGCATAGAGATCGCTTTTTTCGCTCCCTGAAGCTCAAATTCCGCATTCTTGCCCTTCATCGCGATAAACTGACCGCCAACCCTTGCATAGGGGAGGCACAGCTCGGTGAGTACTCGCATCTCGGCGACAGCACGCGCTGTAACCACGTCAAATTTCTCGCGGTACTCGGGGTTCTTGCCGCCGTCCTCGGCTCTCATAGCTATGGCCGTCACGTTTTCAAGACCGAGAAGCGCCGCAGTTTCATTAACGTAGCCTATACGCTTCGCGGTCGAGTCGATGGCCAGGATCTTGACGTCCGGGCGAAGTATCGCTACGGGAAGAGTAGGGAATCCCGCTCCACAGCCGACATCGGCTACCTTAACGTTTTTAGGCAGTCTTACAGCCAACGCCGCGCAGTCTGCATAGTGGTTGAGTATTATCTTATCGGGATCGGTGATAGCCGTGAGGTTGTATTTCTCGTTTTCCTCGAGCATTCTCTCGGTCAGCTTTAAGAACTTTTCGCTCACCTCGAGCGAGAGGTATTTTGAAAATCCGTTATCACCGAAAACCTTGGTAAGCCTCGATATAAAGCTCTGTTTTTCTATAGACATTATATTTTATCTATCCTTTGCACGTGATAATCTTTGTTTTGTTACATTTTTGCACTATTATTTTACCATATTTGTCTGCCTATGTCAATAATGCGGTTTATTTTATCTTCAATATTGATTTTATGTTTTTTATGTGATAGAATAATCATAGTAAACACGAGAGGTGCGATATGAACGCTTTTGAAAAATCAAGTTGGATATGGCCGACCGCAACGCCAAGGCCTGACGAATACGCGGAGTTTATCTCCGAGATCGACTTTTTCGGCCGTGAGTGCGAGGTCTGTATATCATCTGACAGTAACTATACGGTCTATGTAAACGGTATGCTTGCCGCCTTCGGACAGTATGCCGACTTTCCATACAGTAAGGTATATGACAGGATAGATCTTTCTCGCTATATGAGGCAGGGAAAGAATGTTATCGCCTTCCGCGTGTGGTATTACGGCATTGATACTGCGTCTACCTACTACCCCGGCAAGGGCGGACTTCTTTATTCTATCTTCATTGACGGTAGTTTGAAGGATTATTCCTCCGCCTCCACCCCCTCGCGCCTCTCTCCCTCCTTTGTTCCCTATAAGTGTAAACAGATCACCGGTCAGCTCGGTCTCACCTTTGAGTACGACTCAACAAGGGCTGACGCTTGGTTGTTTGCAACGCCGGATATCAAGTATCCGTTTGCTAAGAGCCATGTGCTTGATGTTGAAACCGCTCTCTGCCCCCGTACCTGCCTTAGGTGTGAGCTCGGAGAAACGCACAAGGGCAGGGAAGTGTCGGGAAATGGAGTTCATCCCTTGTCAAGGCACGGCCGCATCTTTGACCTCGGCAAGGAGGCAGTAGGCTTTATTTGTCTGAAATTCTATACCGAGTCGGCCGCTCCCGTCACCGTTGCCTTTGGCGAGCATATCGTCGACGGACACGTGCGCAAGGAGGTCGGAGGCCGTGACTTCAGCTTTATCTATCACCCCACGAAAGGTGAGATGAACTATTATATGAACGCCTTCCGTCGTTTTGGCTGCCGCTACGTTGAGCTCATCTCGGACGAGCCGCTTTCCGCCGTGGAGGTGTCCCTGCGCAGCGTGGTATATCCGCTCGATCATCTTGATCCGCCCGAGGGCCTCACCCTGACCGAGCAGAGAATATACGATGCCTGCGTATACACTCTTGAGTGCTGTATGCATGAGCACTATGAGGACTGCCCCTGGCGTGAGCAGGCGCTTTATACCATGGATAGCCGCAACCAGATGCTCGCCGGATACTACGCCTTCGGTGAGACTCTTTTCCCGAAAGCAAACCTTGAGTTGATAGCCGAGGACGACCGCCCGGACGGCCTTCTTTCCATATGCTATCCCATCAAGCGCGATCTTGCCATCCCTTCATTCTCGCTTCACTTTATCACCGAGTGCGAGGAGTATCTCAGATACTCAGGTGACGAGGAATTTATTCTCAGAATCTACCCGAAAATAAAAAAGACGCTCGACGTATTTCTCGGAAAACTCGACACGGTAGGCCTTATACCGCCATTTTCCGGTACCGATATGTGGAACTTCTACGAGTGGGAGCCGGGGCTTGACGGCGCCGGAGTGTGGGACACAGAGGAAAAGAAAAGGGAGGATCTCTCCTACGATCTCGCTCTTAACACCTTCCTCTCGATTGCCATCTCGCGTATGATCAGCATAAACGACCGTCTTGGATTTGATTCGTCCGACTTACAGGTAACAAAGACAGAACTTAACCGCGCGATATACAGTCACTTCTATAACCGTGGCCGCGGTCTCTTTGAGACACGTCAAGCTACCGCTCACTACTCGCGCCTCGCAAACTCGCTCTCTATCCTCGCGGGTGTACCAAGCGTTGACGAGTGCCGCGCCATAGCCGAGCGCCTTGTCACGGATAATACTCTCATCGACGCCTCCCTCAGTATGCGTGCCTTCTTCTACGATGCGCTCCTTCTCGTTGACTGTGAAAAATATTCCTCCTTCGTCCTCTCCGACATTGAGAGGGTGTATACCCCGATGCTTAATTTAGGCAACGGTACGGTGTGGGAGACGGTGCTCGGAGAGAGCGATTTTGATAACGCAGGCTCTCTTTGTCACGGCTGGTCGGCTATCCCGATCTATTACTATAATATACTTAAATGATAATGTAAGTTGTCATATCATCGTTTTAATACGGTAAAAAAGAAAATCCGCAACCAAATCGGTTGCGGATTATTTATTATATTTTTACTTATTCAGTTCCTTTTCCAGCGCCTCGAAAAGACCGTTGATATAGGTCGCGCCGAGAGCTCTGTCAAAGAGGCCGTAGCCGGGCTTGCCGGTCTCGCCCCAGATCATTCTGCCGTGGTCGGGACGAACGTATCCGTCATATCCGTTCTCGACGAGTGCCCTTACGATCTCGTATACGTCAAGTGAGCCGCAAGAGGAGAGGTGCGCTCTTTCCTCGAAGGAGCCGTCCTCCATGATCTTTACGTTACGAATGTGCATAAAGGCGATTCTGTCAGCCTTCGCGTATTTCTTTATCATAGCTACGACGTCGTTGGATGCCGCGCAGCCGAGTGATCCTGTGCACAGACAGAGGCTGTTTGCAGGGGAGTCAACGATAGAGAGGAATCTGTCGAGGTTCTCCTCGCAGGTGATGATTCTCGGAATACCGAAGATGGGGTATGGCGGATCGTCAGGGTGGATAGCCATTCTTACGCCGCATTCCTCGGCTACGGGAATAACCTTCTTGAGGAATTTCTCGAGGTTCTTCCACAGGCCTTCCTCACCGAGCTCGCCGTAAGCCGAGATAATCTCTCTTACCTCGTCCTGGGAGTAGGAGGAGTCCCAACCGGGAAGGTGAATGTCGTCCTTGAGAGGATCGAGGCCTCTCATCTGATCCCAGTACATAACGAGGGAGGTCGAGCCGTCCTTCGCTACCTTATCGAGCTGGGTTCTCGTCCAGTCAAATACGGGCATGAAGTTGTAGGTCACACACTTTACACCGTACTTTGCGCATCTTCTGATATTCTCACAGTACACGTCGAGCAGCTCGTCCACGTTGTTTCTGCCGAGCTTGATATCCTCGTGTACGGGAATAGACTCTACGACGTCAAACACGAGGCCGTTGTCCTCGCACTGCTTTTTCATTTTTGCGAGGCTCTCCTCGCCCCATACCTCACCGGGCTTTACGTCATACACCGCAGAAACGATAGAGCGCATGCCGGGGATCTGGGAGATATACTGTAACGAGATGGGATCGGATTCACCGTACCATCTGAAAGACATTTTCATCTGCATGTTTATTATCCTCTTTCTGCCCTTACCGATTTTGCGCATATTGCGCGATCGTCACCGTTCGCATCAGGTTACTACAGCCTCAGGCTCCGATCACACAATCTGCATCAAAATTCTCGGGCTCGTTTGTTATAAGTTATCAGTTATAAGAGTGCTTTCGCACTCGTTATGAGGCTCGCTTTCGCTCACCGTTAGGCAAGAGAGAATAATACGAACTAGTTTTAAAGAGATAAATTTCACATAATCCATCGGCAAAAATTCTTATAATATTCTCATATTATCTCAAATTTTCAGCCTCGCCTTACGTAAAATTTATTCTCTTTAAAATTCG
>JAFTIN010000031.1 GCA_017456895.1 Clostridia bacterium | reverse complement strand
TCCATATGATGGGCGAACCCAAGGAGACAAGACATATCATTATGCACAACGAAGAGGCTGTTATCTCTCCCTCCTGGTCTATCCACTCCGGCGTAGGTACGAGAAACTACTCCTTCATTTGGGCTATGTGCGGTGAAAACCAGGAATTCACCGACATGGACCATATCGAAACTAAGGAATTAAGATAATAAATATAAAGGAGAAACTGAAAAATGGCAAACACTCAGATCTTCAACCTTGAGGGCAAGGTAGCTCTCATCACCGGTGCCTCCTACGGTATCGGCTACGCTATCGCAAAGGGACTTGCTGCTGCAGGCGCAACCATCGTTTTCAACGACATCAAGCAGGAGTTCGTTGACAAGGGCCTTGCTTCCTATGAGGCAGACGGCATTAAGGCTCACGGCTACGTTTGTGACGTTACCGACGAGGATGCTGTAAACGCAATGGTAGCAACTATCGAGAAGGAAGTCGGAGTTATCGACATTCTCGTTAACAACGCGGGTATTATCAAGAGAATTCCTATGATCGAGATGAAGGCCTCCGAGTTCAGACAGGTTATCGACGTTGACCTCAACGCTCCCTTCATTGTGTCCAAAGCGGTTATTCCTTCTATGATCAAGAAGGGCGCAGGCAAGATCATCAACATCTGCTCTATGATGAGTGAGTTCGGCCGTGAGACCGTTTCCGCTTATGCATCTGCAAAGGGCGGACTTAAGATGCTCACCAGAAACATCGCCTCCGAGTACGGTCAGTACAACATTCAGTGCAACGCGATCGGCCCCGGCTACATCGCTACTCCTCAGACTGCTCCTCTTCGTGAGACTCAGCCCGACGGCTCCAAGCATCCCTTCGATATCTTCATCACCGAGACCAAGACTCCCGCAGGCCGTTGGGGCAACCCCGAGGATCTCGCAGGTCCCGCAGTATTCCTTTCCTCTACCGCATCTGATTTTGTTAACGGACAGATACTTTATGTAGATGGAGGAATCCAAGCCTACTTCGGCAAGCAGCCATGATTTTTTCGGATATTTCCCCCGTATTCTACCAAACTTGCCGTATGTGTATACGGCTGCGGGTAGAAGTACGTGGCAACTATCTCGAAAAAATTCAGCTTTAGGATATTTCCAATGTAATCTACCAAGCTTGCAATAGGTAACTATTGCTTTGGGTAGAAGTACGTGGCAACTATCTCGAAAAAATCCGGCTTTAGGATATTTCCAATGTATTCTACTAAGCTCGCAATAGGCAACTATTATTAAAAACAAGAGGCTGAGTTTTTACTCAGCCTCTTGAAATAGAGAAGAATTTGTAAATAACTATTTTCATTTTGAGGTGAAAATGAAGAATTATACTGAAATACTTAACGAGAACAAAGAGTGGGCTCGCGAGACCTTTGCTAAGGTTAACGAGAAAATGTCCAAGGTGACACTACGCTCACGCGACAAGCTTGCTGACGGAGTTGACAAGGACGGCGTGCACAAGAGCGTGCGTGCGGCGACTTGGACCAGCGGCTTCTGGGGTGGACTTAACGTTCTTCTTTACAACTACACGAAGAATGAGGAGTACTTGAAGACCGCGCTTCGCTCCGAGGAGATGCTTGACGAGGCTCTGATGGACTTCAAGGGACTTTATCATGACGTAGGCTTTATGTGGCACATTCTCTCCGGCGCGCTCTACCGTTTGACAGGCAGCGAGAAGTCTATGAACCGCAACCTTCATATGGCGGCTAACCTTTCCTCTCGCTTTGTGAGATACGAGGACGCTCCCGGCGGATTTATCCGCGCGTGGAACAGCGCGTGGCAGGGGCTCGCGGTTGAGAATTTCTCTATTATCGACTGCCTTATGAATCTTCCTATTCTTTATTGGGCGAGCGACGTTATCGGTGACGATAGATTCAAGAGGATTGCTATTGATCACGCGGATATGGCTATTATGGATCACCTTCGTCCCGACGGCTCTATCGTACATATAGTTCAGCACGACAGAGATACCGGCGAGGTTGAGACGACTCACGGCGGTCAGGGATACGCTGTTGGCTCCAGCTGGTCTCGCGGTCAGGCTTGGGGACTCTACGGCTTTGTGCTTTCCTACCTCCACACTAAGGAGGAGAGATACCTCGACGCGGCAAAGCTTGTTGCCAATTACTTCATCGCAAACTGCTGTGACGATTGGCTTCCTCGCGTTGACTTCCGCGCTCCCTCTGAGCCCGTGCTTTATGACTCCACAGCGGGCGTTTGCGCGGCTTGCGGTCTTATCGAGCTTGCAAAGGCTCTGCCCGAGAACGAGGGCGGTATGTATATGCACGCGGCTGTCAATATGCTTAAGGCTATTGAGGCAAAGTTCGCCGACTACAACCCCGACAGAGACGATATGATTACACACGGTACCGTGCTTTATCCCAAGAACGAGCAGCAGTGGAATGGTGTTCACATCAGCATTATCTACGCGGATTACTTCTTCACCGAGGCTCTCTTAAAGCTTCTCGGCGAGGAATTTATGCCTTGGTAAGGTAATCTTTAACGCAAATTTGTCACAAAGGCAAATTTGCGCATCTCAGTATAAGGGGCGAACGATATGAAACAAAATAAAATGCGCTTGGTCTATGATAGACCCGCGCCGGTGGTAGATGACTTTCTTTCTTATTCTACTCCCGAGTGCGCGTGGGAGAAATACTCCTTGCCGCTCGGCAACGGCTTCTTTGGAGCCAACGTTTTCGGCAGACTTGCGACCGAGAGAATACAGATCAGCGATCCTACTCTCACCAATCCATATTATTGGTCAAAAAAACAGCCCCGTAAGGCAAGCTGCGCTTCAGGTGTAAACAGTATGGCCGAGATCCTTATTGACTTTGGTCATGAAGGTGCTACGGATTATGAGATGGCGCTGTCGATCGACGACGCGGTACATACCGTCAAGTACAACCTTGGAGGCGTTAGCTTCCTTCGCGAGTGCTTTACCTCTCACCCCGATCGCATTTTCGCTATGCGCATTTCTGCGGACAAGCCGGCTTTGGTCAGCTTTAAGCTAAAGAATATTATTCCCTTTACGGGGGAGTATAATATTGAGCCCGGCGACGGAATGGGGAAGAGCGGAACGGTCATTACAGAGGGTAATACTGTCAGGGCGAGCGGTAGGATGGAGTACTACGGTATTCTCTTTGAGAACAGGCTGAAGGTTCTCATAGATGGGGGGCGTGTGGAGAAAAACGACGATAATATCGAGGTTATCTCGGCAAATTCCTGTGTATTACTCTTTACTGCAGCCACAAACTACACACTTTCGAGCCGCACGTTTACCGAGCCTGACCATGCAAAGAAGCTTGAGGGAAATCCGGCTCCGTGTGACCTCGTGGACGGTATTATTGCTTCTGCAGAGAAAAAGGGGTACGACGCATTACTTAGCGCTCACCTCGATGACTATCACACATTATTTGACAGGGTCAAACTTAACATCTTTGAGGATGTGCCATCGGATACCACGGATACTCTTATTGAAAAATATAAAAACGGAGAGCGCTCATCGTACCTTGAGCTACTCCTTTACCACTACGGCAGATATCTTATGATATCCGCCTCGCGTACGCTCCTTCCCGCACATCTTCAGGGAATATGGAACGCGTTTTCGGATTCACCCTGGTCGGCGGGATATTGGCACAATATCAACCTGCAGATGAATTATTGGTCTGTCGGATCGGCAAACCTCTCCGAGCTGTTCGTTCCTTACGTAAATTACGCCAAGGCGTATATGCCTTTAGCGGAGCGCAATGCGGATATACTGATTGAGAAGAACTACCCGGACAAGCTCTCGCCTCCCGGTGAGAACGGGTGGATAATCGGTACGGGTGGTTGGCCTTTTACGATAGACGGATTTGGCCTAGGAGGTCACTCCGGCCCCGGTACGGGCGCCTTCACGGCTCTCTTGTTCTGGGATCACTACGACTATACCCGTGATACAGACTTCCTCCGCGATTTCGCCTATCCCGCGCTTCGCTCCATGTCTGTTCTGTACACCAAGCTCCTTATCAAGAGGGGTAGTGAATACCTGATAGAGCACTCGGCATCGCCCGAGAACGTCCACGAGGGCAAGTACTATCACACTGAGGGCTGTGCCTTCGACCAGCAGATGGTCTACGAGTGCTTCAAGCGGACGATAGACTCGGCAAATATTCTCGGTATTAAAGATCCTTTTATTGACGAGATAGAATCAATGCTCCCGCACCTTTCACCTGTTTTGATCGGTGACGACGGACAGATCAAGGAGTACCGCGAGGAGACCACCTATTCGTCTATAGGTGAGCCGAATCACCGTCACGTATCGCACCTCGTAGGACTTTACCCCGGCACCGTGATAAACGAGAGACACCCCGAGTGGCTTAGGGCGGCAGAGGTGACACTCAACCGCCGCGGTGACAGATCGCACTGCTGGGCTGTGGCTCACCGCATGCTTCTGTGGGCGCGCTGTGGCAACGGAAAGAGAGCTATGGATCTTCTTCGCTCGCTTATATGCAATAACGTTATGGACAATCTTTGGGATAGACATCCGCCCTTCCAGATAGACGGTAACTTCGGTTATACTGCGGGCGTCGGTGAGATGCTTCTCGGCGGAGCCGACGGACTCGTTTCTATCCTTCCCGCACTCCCCGAGGAGTGGGGGCGTGGTGAGTTTTCCGGCCTTGTTTCACGCGGCGGCATAGTATTTGACTGCCGTTGGGAGGAGGGCAGAGTGACCTATCTTGCCGCAAGGGCGAAGTGCGATATTACCATCGAGATACGTCTGCCATACGGCAATGCGCTCGATAACCGTACGGAAAATACGGTCAGCCTTAAGGCGGGTGAATATACCGTCCTTGTCTCGGATTAATAACAAAAAAGTTGTCTTTACACAAAGCTTTGGCCAAGTGATAAAGGCAACTTTTTATTTTGATCATATTACGCCGCTTTGGGAACTATCTGTGCTTTCGCAGCACTCAGCATATTTTCAATAAATATACCATACCCCTCGGTTGGATTTGCTACACATAATCAAGCAAAATGAGTCGGCAAGCTCGCTTGTCAGCGAGTGAGCGCAGATTGCTCCGCGGTGGCTCGTCAAAAGACGAGCGGAGTGCAACTCACCAAGCGGCAACGCTTGCACCGCAAAGGAGTATAACGTGCGTTACCGCCCCCACGAGCTTGCCGTCTTGAATTATGGGGCTGCCGCTCAGTAGCGTGGTCAAGTAGGGACAACAGTTTTTAACAAAAAGTTTATATTTCCAAGAATTTAATGAGAACGTTTGAAGAAAAGATGCATTTGTGCATCAAGTTTTCAATATAATATTGACAAGAGCTAAAAGCTATGATATAATCTTGTTGAAAAGTAACTGCACAAAAACACAAAGTTTTCAGAAGGAGGACGCATGGAAATCAAAAGAGAACGATACTTGAATCAACTTATACAATTCAAATGGGATGGAATGGTAAAGGTCGTAACCGGAATCAGACGCTCGGGAAAGTCCTATCTTTTGAACGTTTTATTTAGAAATTATCTGAAAGAGCAAGGTGTAGATGAGGATCATATTTTGTTCTTTGCGCTTGACAATGATAAATATTTGAGATACAGAAATCCTCTTGAGCTTTCTGCATTTGT
>JAFTIN010000030.1 GCA_017456895.1 Clostridia bacterium | reverse complement strand
TACCTTGTCCTCGTATACGTTTACCGAAACGCCGAATTTTGCTAACTCCTCGGCCATTACTGCGGCTCTGTCGCTTTCCTTTATCTTAAGGCGCTTCGTCCCTGTGAAGACTGCGCCGTGCTTCGCCGCCGCGCATGCGAAGAGAATAGGACCAAGGTCGGGGCAGTTGCCGATGTGTATCGTGGGCACGCCCTTTTTTATCATATCGTAGAGCGTCTTATATACCTTGTCGCCCTGTGTACTCTCGGGATTGAGCCCCTCAACGCACACGTCGTGACCAAAGAGGGTGAAGGCGTCGATAAATGCTGCTCCGGAGTAGTCACCCTCGACGGTTATCTCGGTGGGCAGGTATTTCTGTCCTCCCTTGATAAACAGGGTAGTGTCGTCCTGCCATACGACCTTGACTCCGAAGAGTGATAACGCCTCTATGGTAAGGTCAATATATGAGCGACTCTCTATGGGTGGTATAATCCTTATCACGCTGTCCCCTTTGAGCAGGGGCAGAGCGAAGATCAGGCCGGAAATAAATTGGCTGCTCACATTACCCACGACCTCGTACTCGCCTGAGACTATCGGACCTCTGACTGCGATACTGTTGCCGTCGGCATTGTAGGAGAGACCTTTTTCAAGGCAGAGCTGCTCATAGACTTGCATAGGTCTTCTCATAAGGCCCTGTGAGCCGGTAAACAGAGTGTTCTTACCCGATAACAGAGCGATAGGGATAAAGAACCTTAATGTACTTCCGCTTTCGCGGCAGTCGAGAGATACCGTTGGTGAGGCAGAGCGAGGATCTATGCCTTTAATTGTTGCCTCCGTTCCCGAAAGGGTTATCTCGGCGCCGAGGGCACGAAGACAGGAAATAGTCGCCGCCACGTCCTCACAGTCAGAAACGCCTCTTACCGTACTCACACCCTCAGCCAAGGCGGCCGAAATTAAGAGTCTGTGTGCCATGGATTTTGACGGCGGAGCAGTTACCCGCCCGGAGGGATCTCCTTTGTATATCCTTACGTTCATTACAAATTCCTTCTCTAAATGAAAGATAAACTGATAAAATGTAAAATAGAGTTGTCAAATATACTCATTTATTGGCGAGGTACTCGAGGGCCTCGGAATAACCGCTAATGCCGTGTCCGGTTATTCTTTTCTCGGCGGCGAGAGATACGTAGCTTATCTGCCTGAAGTCCTCTCGCTCCTCAACCTTTGAAATATGGACCTCAACGGTAGGTAGTCTCGTCGACTTTATTGCATCGAGCAGAGCGATACTTGTATGTGTGTAAGCCGCGGGGTTGATAACTATTCCGTTTGCACCTTTGAAGTACGCCTCCTGGATCTTGTCCACAAGATCGCCCTCGTGGTTTGACTGATAGGTAACAATGTCCACGCCGAGTCTGTCGGCGGTCGCCTTTACCGACTCGATGAGGGCGTCATAGCTTTCACTTCCGTAGAGCTCGGGCTCTCGGATACCAAGCATGTTTATATTAGGTCCGTTGATTATGTAGTAAAGCTTTTTCATTTGTAAAATACTCCGGTTATTTTCTGCGCTATTTTGGTTGGTATATCGTCGGCGTCTATCACGACGTCGGCCGCATCAAGATACAGGCAGTATCTTTCCTCGTATCTCTTTTTTATTGCCTCTTTGTTGCTTGCGAGAGGTCTGTCTACGGTTGGAAGCAGCTTTTCGTAAGGTCTGTTGATGAAGAAGAGTACACCGTTTTGTTTCAGCATTCTCACGTTTTCTTTTCTAAGTATCGCTCCGCCTCCGGTTGCGATTATTGAATTGTTAAGTAAACTGACGTTTGCAATTTCTTCGGTTTCATAATCTCTGAAGGTGTCTTCGCCCTCTTCACTGAAGATGTTGGATATACTTTTCTTTCTCGAGCTTACTATCATAGCGTCGGTATCCATTACAGGTCTCGATAGATCCTTTGATAAGAGATTTGCCAGCGTGGATTTACCCGAGGCGGGCATTCCGATAAGGACTATGTTTTCCTTCTTGCGCCTTATTTTTTTGTATATTTTTGTAAGCCTTTCCACGGTGTATTTTGTCTCGAGAAATATCTCTGATGCGTAGACAGCCTGAGCTACAAGCATATATAGACCGCCTTGTGCGACAATACCTCTTTCAAGAGCTTCTACTACAAGCTTTGTTCTTATTGGATTGTATATCGCGTCAACAACTCCCTCGAGCTCTTTGAAGGGGTCAATATCGATAGGACTTGAATAATTATCCGGGTACATTCCCACGGGAGTAGTGTTGATCAGAATTTTTGCATCCGTGTGATCTCTATAAAGCTCTTCGTAGCTGATTGCTCCATCCTTAGCGCTTCTTGATACCTTGATGATAGGATCAGCACCGAGACTCTCCGCTACCGCAAATGCCGTCTTAGATGTGCCGCCGGTACCAAGGATTACCGTTTTCTTTCCCTTGAGTGACAGACGCATTTTGTCTATCTGTGACTTCATACCAAAGAAGTCGGTGTTGTATCCGTAGAGACTTCCGCCACGGTTTACTATAGTGTTTACCGAGCCTATCCTTTTTGCCTCCTCACTTATATAAGAAAGGTAGGGGATGACAGCCTCTTTGTACGGGATGGTAACGTTTATTGCCTTGAAATTCCGCCTTGTCATAAATCCGTCGAGCTCGTCCTTGGCAATTTCGCACAGATTGTATTCGTAGTCGGCGAGCATTCCGTGAACTTCTTTAGAAAAGCTGTGGAGGAGTCGCTCACCGATAAGACCGTATTTCATATTATCCTCCAAAAAACTGGGTTCCGAAAGCAGTAGCTATTGCGTCTGCAATTGCGATAGCGGTTACCGAGTCAACAACAGCGCGCGCCCTGTGAATTATCGCCGGATCATGTCTGCCGTCGATCTTGAGCACCGTGTTTTCCATCCTCGATAGACTTACTGACTCCTGCTCAATATAGATGGATGGGGTAGGCTTGATTGCAACTCTGAATACAACGGGCATTCCGTTACTTATACCTCCGTTGATGCCGCCGTTATTATTGGTTTTAGTGAATATTTTTTCACCGTTTGTATAGAAGGGATCGTTTGCCTCACTTCCAAATTTTTCTGAAAAACCGAACCCAAGACCAAACTCCACTCCCTTGACACCCGGAACAGAGAACAGGGCGTGAGAGAGCGTGCTTTCGAGGGAGTCAAACCAAGGCTCTCCTACGCCGGCCGGAAGACCGTAAACTGCGCATTCGAGTACACCGCCGACACTGTCGCCCCGTTCCTTAGCTTCGCTGATCTCTTTGATCATACGCTCTTCTGATTCATTGCTTAGAGTAGGGAATATCTTGTCGTCAAGCATAGATATATCAGCCTCAAGATCCATAAAGTCTCGGTCGTATATTCCGTGCAGACTCTTTATATGAGTGCCGATCAATATACCCTTGTTCTTGAGGGCGAGCCTCAGTATAGCGCCAACAGCAACAAGGGGCGCAGTCAGCCTTGCGGAGAAGTGGCCGCCTCCTCTGTAGTCCTGATAACCTCCGTATTTTATCTCGGCGGTATAGTCCGCGTGCGATGGCCTCGGTACGTCCTTGAAGAGCGAGTAGTCCTTGCTCTTTGTATTCGTGTTTTCCATAAGCACCGCAATCGGAGCGCCAGTGGATACACCCTCAAATACACCGCTGACTATTTTTGCTTCGTCGCTTTCTCGTCTTGCAGTTGATATGTTGCCCCGGGGCTTTCTTTTTTCGAGCTCGTGTTTAATATATTCCTCATCGATTCTGACTCCGGGTGCCAGACCGTCGAGGACAGCTCCTATTACTTCTCCGTGACTCTCTCCGAAGAGAGTGACGGAAATATTGTTTCCAAAGGTGTTTTTCATACTAACTCCTGAAACATACTTATTTGTAAATGATAATTGTCAATTATAGTGGTTATAAACTGTTTTACTAAACTCATCGATGCTCATCTTCTCGATTTTGCAGGTGCCTATTTTGTCACATAGAACGACCGATATGAGACCGCCTGAGCACTTTTTATCATGCAGAACGTAACTTAATGCCGCCTTTATATCTCCCTTATATTCGGTGGGCAGACCTACCTTTTTGATTAGGCTTATGAGTCGGCATTTTGCCTCGCCGCTGATGACGGGTAGCATACCGAGAGCCACGCACTCTCCGTGATAAAGGCCTCCGAGCCCCTCGACTGCTTCAATGCCGTGACCGAGAGTGTGTCCGAAATTGAGTATTCTTCTCGGCCCCTTTTCACACACGTCTTCCTCAACAACTCCCCTTTTGATCTTTAGCGCCTTGATTATGATTTCTTCTATATTATCGTATATACCGTTCTTGTCGAGGCTCTCGAGTCTTTCAAAGAGGTCCCGGTCCGAGGTCGCCGCCATTTTTATAGCCTCACATAGTCCGGTTGTAAGGTGCCTTTGTGATAGGGTGGAGAGCACGTCCGTGTCTATGAGAACTGCCTTAGGCTGCTTGAATGATCCGACTATGTTCTTGATGCCTCCGAGATTGACCGCCGTCTTGCCTCCGATTGATGAGTCCACCTGAGAGAGCAGCGTCGTCGGAACGTTGTAAAAATCTATGCCTCTCATATATATCGACGCGGCAAAGCCCGAGAGATCTCCGACCACTCCGCCTCCGACGGCGACGACACAGTCCCCCCTGTCGAGTTTGCTTTGAGACATAGCCGTAAGAACAGCTTCAAGCGTAGATAAGCTCTTGGAGCCCTCGCCCTCGTCCACCGTGTATATGGTGGCATTTTTGCATAAATCTGCAACTTTTCTTGCATAAATATCCGGCACGCCGGAATCGGTTATTATGAATACGTTTCTGTCTAAGCCGAAGTATTCATTCGCACGGGTAAGGGAACCTTTTTCTATTATAATGGGATATGAGTCATCCCCGAGATTCATATTAAGTACCGTCATAATTAACTCCGATTTTTATAATACAGTGTAAGAGCCGACTGTTTTGAGTCTGTCGCAGTATTCCTTAAGCTCCGTCATCATTCGTCTTCCGTCCTCACTGTCGAGGTTTCCCTCGGCCTCAACATAGAAATAATATTGCCACAGTAGTTCTTTCATAGGACGTGATCTTAGAGCGCCCATATTGAAGCCGTATTTTGCGATTACGTCGAGAGCTTTTGCGAGAGCTCCCGCCTCGTGACGAACGGTGAAGAGAAGTATCGTATGTACCCGTTTGTCGGTAATGGAGTTTTTGTTCTCAGAGCGTGAGAACACTGCAAATCTTGTTGTATTACTTCTTGATTCGTTGATATTCGTCGCCAGAACCTCAAGGCCGAAGAGCTCTGCCGCCTCGGCACTCGCTATCGCAGCGCTTTTTCCGTCATTTCTCGCTGCGACGTGCTTTGCTGCCAGGGCGGTATTTGCAAATTCGATCTCATCAAATTTGTGCTCTACGATGTATTTATGGCATTGGCCGAGGGCCTGCGGATGACTGAATACCGTCCTTACGTCCTCGAGCTTTGTTCCCTTTGGGGCGAGCAGATCGTGCGATATAGCCAACTCGGTTACTGTGTTTACGTACAGAGGCCCCGAGAACATAAGGTCGCTCACCTGTCCCACGTCGCCGTTATAGCTGTTTTCTATCGGGAGAACGGCAACGTCGCACTCTCCTTTTTCAACCGCGGAGTATGCCTCGTCAAAGCTTCCGTATCCATGCGCTGATGCTGTAGGGAAGAGCTTTAAAGCCGCAAGATGGGCGTACGCTCCTTCGGTGCCTGAGTAGGCGACCTTCATACCG
The DNA here is from genome assembly GCA_017456895.1 of Clostridia bacterium. Classification (GTDB taxonomy): domain Bacteria; phylum Bacillota; class Clostridia; order Oscillospirales; family CAG-272; genus UBA1740. The sequence goes on along the minus strand of JAFTIN010000030.1, from coordinate 5,792 downwards.
GTGAGCAGTCTTGACTGATAGGCTCTCGATAACGACATTGTGTTCTTCTGGAAGTTGACATAGTATTCTCTGTACACGTCGTTTTCTACAGCCTCGGAGTTTCGTCGGATGACCTCAGCCTCTCTTATCGGATCGAGTATCTCGAGACCGTGCTCCTTCTTGTATTCAGCGACCAACTCAGATGCCTTCATCCTCTCAACAAAGAGACGCGCCATCTCGCGGTCGATCTCGTTTATTTTTTCTCTTGCCAACGTCAATTTATTCTTCATTGTTTATCTCCTCTGAGTGCATCGTTTATTGCCTCCCGGAAGGCGGGAAGAGCTCTTTCTATCTGCTCCGTTTTAACACAGTAGGATATTCTCAGGTATCCCGGGTAACCAAAGCTGTCACTCGGTACGAGCAGGAGCTCGTGCTTTTTAGCTATCTCCGAGAAGAGCTTCGCGTCAGGTATAGGTGACTTGATAAATAAATAGAACGCGCCCTTTGGCTCTACGGCCTTGTAGCCGTAATCCGTTAATTTTGTCAACAATAGTTGTCTGTTTTCATCATAAACGCTGATATCCGAGGTAATTCCCAAACAATGAGGAATGACTTTTTGTAACAGTGACGGCGCGCAGACAAAGCCAAGAGCACGTCCCGCGCCGCATATTGCGGCGTATATTCTTTGGCTGTCGTTCGCCTCGGGATTTACAAGGCAGTAGCCTATTCTCTCGCCGGGAATAGAGAGTGATTTGCTGTATGAATAGCATACCACGGTATTCGTGTAGTAACTCGGAATAAAAGGTACGCTGATACCGTCGTACACGAGCTCGCGATATGGCTCGTCCGCGATAAGATATATCGGGTGTCCAATCTCATTGGAGCACTCCTCCAGCACTTTTGCGACCGCGCGTATGCACTCCTCGGAATATACTGCTCCGGTGGGATTATTGGGCGAGTTTATTATCACCGCTGCCGTCTTTTCGTTTATTGCTTTTCTTAAATTCTCTGCGTTCGGTTCAAAGCTCTCCTCATCACACATCACGATACTGACCGCGGCCCCCGTCCTTTCGACGAAGACCTTATATTCGGGGAAGAAGGGAGCAAGAAGAATGACCTCCTCGCCGGGGCAGACAAGGGCAGTTAAAGCGCAGGTAAGCGCGGCCGCCGCTCCGACCGTCAGATAAAGATCGTCTTTGCAAACCTTCACTCCGTACCTTTTGGCGATGTCATTAGCTATCGCCTCTCTTACCTTAACGTCGCCTTGGGCAGAGGTGTAGCCGTGAAGGCTGACCGGATCGACTTCCTTGATAAGCTTTGCCATAGCGTCGCTCACCTCATCCGGGCAGGGCACGCTGGGGTTACCGAGCGAGAAGTCGTGGACGTTTTCTTCGCCTATTTCCGCTTTTCTTGCTCTTCCGTATTCGAACAGCTCGCGTATTTCGGATCTTGCCGAACCGAGCCTATACATTTTCTCGTTAAGCATACTTCCTCCACGATGTTAACAATGTTAACTTCCTTTATATCATTATTATACATAAAATGCAAAAAAAGTCAAGTCTTTTCGCAAAAAGCACTTGCAATATATGAAATAACGTGATAAAATGTAGATGTTAATACTGTTAACCTATGGAGTATAATATGGAAGATAGCTTTGCGCCTGACAACGTTCGCTCGCGCCTTCTTTTCTCGGGGCTCAAGGAGCTCGAGACTCACGGAGTTAGTGATTTTTCGCTTCGGCGTGTAGCCCAGGATGCCGGAGTATCCTGTGCCGCGCCGTACAGACATTTTAAGGATAAGGATGAGCTCATCGGAGCGGTTATAGGCTTTGTGATTGAGGGGTGGACTCTTCTCTCGGAGCAGATAAGCGGTATATTTTCCTCCGACTCGCGCTCTCTTGTTATTGAGCTGGCGGTGGCAGGTCTTCGCTTTTGGATAGCAAACGGTAATTTCCGTACGGTTATCAGCGCATCCCAGACTTTGGATAAGGCTCCGCTTTCCGCCTTTGAAAAGCCGATTACAGATGCTGCCAAGCGGTATATGTCGGATAATGGAGCATCCTACTCCGATACGCTTTCCTTTAAGTTATTATCTATGATCTACGGGGCAGTTATCCTTGTTGACGGGGGATATGAGAGTGCTGAAAGGGCAGCGGAGAGCTTAAGATGTGTGCTTTCTTCAGAGTTATGAGCGTAATTCTTCGGTAAAAACTTCGTGCATATTTATAAAATATATTGTAGATTGTTTTACATTTTACAGCAGAATGTCCAAAAATTCACACCTGAAAGCAAAACGCCTGCCAACCTTATTGACTTTCCCGGGCGTCTATGCTAAAATTAGGTGTGAATTTTATTTTTACACACACGCATATATTGTGAGGTTAAAATGAGCAAAAGCTTTTTAGTTTTTAAGCGTAAGGTCAGGGCTCAATCGACAATTGCCGCCATACTTCTCGGGCTTGGCATATCGGTAGCCGTGCTTGCTGCGATCACGCTTATAGGAAAATTCAGCGGAAATACGCCCACCGCGCTTCATTACGCATTGACCGGCGCCGCGGCAATTATTTTGTCGGTGGCTCTGTACTTCATATTTATGCCGTCGGACAAGCGACTGGCAAGGCGTCTTGACTCCCTTTACTCGCTCGACGAAAAGGTCAGTACTATGGTTGAGCTTCGTAACGTTGACTCGGCCTTTGCCGCTTTGCAGAGAGAGGATGCCGATACGCGGCTTGGAGAAAAGCCGAGGAGGGCAGTGAAGTCAAGGCAGCTTATTGCGGGACTTCTCGTTTTTGCCATTTCTGTCTGCTTTACCGTCGGCGCCTGGCTCATTCCGGTAAAGGCGGATGACGGTGAGACTCCCATAGACGAGTTTGATAAGCAGTGGCTCATCACCGCGATAGGCGAGCTTATCACCATGGTAGAGAACTCCTACGTCAACGAGGGGCTCAGAGAGTCTACTCTTAATGCGCTTAATTCGCTCCTTGATTTCGTTGAGGAGTCGGATTATCTTTCCGAGATGAAGGCTGAGGCCATCACCACGGTGCTGAGTATTAACTCGGCTCTCAAGACTGCTAACTCGGCCGAGATCCTCTCCCTGAAGCTTAAGGAAAGCTCGAATGAGAAGATGATAGCTCTCGGTAAGGAGCTTGCATCTCTTTCGGGCTCAGCCTCCAAAAACGCGCTTATTGAGCTTGGCGAGTACGTGGACGGTGTATCGAGTGATGATGCTGTATTCGTTGCCGACGAGCTTAATTCTTATCTCGCTTCCAGCGGTATACGCAACGACGATGCGCTGTACGCTATTTTTAAGAGCCTTGTTTCCGCAATAAAGGATTTCGAGGATATCGAGGATGCCTTTGACAGCGCTGCAAAGAAGCTCTCGAGCGAGATAATAGTTCAAAACGTAAACAAATCCACTATCAATATCGTTATCAACAAGCTGTGCAACCTCTTCGGTATCACCGAAAACGATCTTAAGGCAGAGGATCCCGACGTTGATATAGACATCCGCGATCCCGATGATCAAGGACAGATCCCTCCGGACGATGGCGTGGAAGAGCCTGACACAAATATAGGCTCCGGCGGTCTCGGTACGGGAGAAGTCGTATACGGCAGCGACGATATGATATTTGATCCGGACACCAATACCTACAGGCCGTTTGGCGAGATGCTCAACGACTATTTCGCCAAGGCAAACGAGAAGATCACCGACGGCAAGACCTCGGACGAGATCTCGGACGCTGCAGAGGAGTACTTCGGTACTCTCTTCGGCACCAACAACAAAGATAATCAATAAGTGAGGACCTATAAATGGAAAACATGGAAAACGCAAAAAGCTTCAGTTCGAGAATTGCGAGTATAAAGGCAGAGCTCGCAAAGGACGTCGTCGGTAACGAGGAGGTTATCGAAAACATAATTATTGCCATCATCTCGGGCGGAAACGTTCTTCTCGAGGGTGTACCCGGAGTAGGAAAGACCAGACTTGTCCGTTCTCTCAGCCGTACTCTCGGACTCCCCTTCTCGAGAATACAGTTCACCCCCGATCTTATGCCCTCTGACGTTACGGGTACAAACATTATCCAGAAGGATAAGGACGGTAATATGCGTACCGTATTCCGCAAAGGCCCGATCTTTGCCAACCTTGTTCTTGCCGACGAGATCAACAGAGCGACTCCCAAGACTCAGTCCGCTATGCTTGAGGTAATGCAGGAGCACAAGGTCACCATAGGCAGAGCTACACACGCCATCGCGGAGCCCTTCTTCGTAATGGCGACCGAGAACCCCATTGAGCAGGACGGTACATATCCGCTTCCCGAGGCTCAGATGGACAGATTTATGTTCAAGCTCGTTATGAAGTTCCCCGGTATTGAGGAGCTTAAGAATATCGTTACTATGACTCAGGCTACCATGCTTGAGACTGCCGAGACGGTTATCGACGGTGAGACCATACTCGGTATGCGTCAGCTTGCATCGGAAGTGCCGATCATTGACGACGTTCTTGAGTATGCGGTAAACCTCGTTTCCTCAACTCACCCCGAGCTCGATAGCGCATCTGACGTCGCAAAGAAGTACGTTAAGTACGGCGCATCTCCCCGTGCGGCCCAAGCTCTTATTACTGCCGCTAAGGTTCGCGCTCTTATGCACGGAAATTATAATGTGTCCTACGCAGACATCGACGCTCTTGCTGCTCCGGTACTGCGCCATAGAATAAAGGTCAACTACGCCGCTATCAACGATAAGCTTACCGCTGACGACGTAATCGAAATGCTTGTAAAGGAAACCAAGAAGCCCTAAATGAAAAAGTACGTGATCAACGAAGAGTTTCTCTCAAGGCTCGATATACTTGAGACACTCCTCAAGAACAACGTCGCCGGAATGTTCGGCGGCAACAAACAGAGCAAATACGGCTCGTTTGGTTCTTCTTGCGAATTTGCTGATTACCGCGACTATATACCGGGCGACGACATCACCAAGATAGATTGGAATTCCTACGCTCGATTCGAGAGGCTTTATCTCAAGCTTTTCCTTGACGAAAGACAAATGCACACCAGGATATACATAGACGCCAGCCGTTCCATGGACTACGGCAGGGGGCAGAAGGCAGAGCAGGCGGTACGTCTTGCCGCCGCCCTCGCGTATATGTCGGTCAATGAGATGGACCGCGTATCGGTCTACGTTATCAAGGATAAGACGGTCACCGAGCTTATCCCTCCGACCGTGGGCAAGGAGTCATTCTTCAACAGGATAAACCTCTTTAATGAAATAGAGTTTGACGGCGACAGCTACATAAGCGAGGCGATACTCCCGTCCGTTGTCGGCATGGGTGACGGTATGTCGGTAATAATTTCCGACTTCCTTACCGATAACGATTTTGAGACCGCGATAGATCACCTCGTCTCGAAGAAGCGCGACGTATTCTGCATACAGATACTTTCCTCCGAGGAGCTCGTGCCCCAGCTTACGGGCAAGATGCATCTTTTTGACTCGGAGAATTTCGACAAGACTTATAAAAAGAATATCGACAGAGATATCCTGAAGGCGTACAGGGCTGCACTCGCCTACGCTACAGACAGGATAAGTAACTACTGTTACTCGCGTGGGGCAAGCTATCTTCTCGCCTCCGCAGAGGACGATATCGGCGAGATACTCTTTGCAAGACTTGAGGAGAGGGGGATTGTGAAATGAGATTTCTTTACCCCATAGGCCTCCTCGGTCTTATCGGTATTCCGATACTGATCATAGTTTACCTCATCAAAAACAGATATACCGAGCAGACGGTCGCCTCTACGTACCTCTGGCGTCTTAGCGAGAGAT
>JAFTIN010000015.1 GCA_017456895.1 Clostridia bacterium | reverse complement strand
GAGTTCCTTGATTACAGCCAGATCGACAACTGCCCCGAGGAGAGAGCTCGTGGTATTACAATCAACTCCAGACACGTAGAGTATGAAACTGACAAGCGTCACTACGCTCACGTTGACTGCCCCGGTCACGCTGACTACGTTAAGAACATGATCACCGGTGCTGCTCAGATGGACGGCGCTATCCTTGTTGTTGCAGGTACTGATGGCCCTCTTGCACAGACCAGAGAGCACGTTCTTCTTGCTCGTCAGGTTGGCGTTCCCGCAATCGTTGTATTCATGAACAAGTGCGACATCGTTGACGACGAGGAGCTTCTTGACCTCGTTGAGATGGAGATCCGTGACCTCCTTAACGAGTACGAGTTCCCCGGCGACGACATTCCGATCGTTCGTGGTTCCGCTCGTGAGGCTCTTACCTCCAACAACGGCCTTGACGCTCCCGAGTATGCTTGCATCCTCGAGCTCATGAATGAAGTTGACAATTACATTCCTACCCCCGAGAGAAAGGCAGACCTCCCCTTCCTTATGCCTGTTGAGGACGTATTCTCTATCTCCGGTCGTGGTACCGTTGCTACCGGTCGTGTAGAGCGTGGTACCGTTAAGATGGCTGATACCGTTGAGATCGTTGGTCTTTCCGATGAGAAGAAGTCCACTGTTGTAACCGGTATCGAGATGTTCCACAAGCTCATGGACTTCGCTGAGGCTGGTGATAACGTAGGTCTCCTTCTTCGTGGTGTTAACAAGAACGAGATCGAGAGAGGCCAGGTTCTTGCTAAGCCCGGTTCCATCCATCCCGAGACCAAGTTCATCGGTCAGGTTTACGTTCTTACCGAGAAGGAAGGCGGCCGTTCCAAGCCCTTCTTCTCCGGCTACAGACCTCAGTTCTACTTCAGAACCACCGACGTTACCGGTATTATCACCCTTCCTGAGGATGTTGAGATGTGCCGTCCCGGTGACAACGTTAACATGAACGTTGAGCTTATCAGCCCCATCGCTTGCGAGAAGGGTCTTCGTTTCGCTATCCGTGAGGGTGGTAGAACCGTTGGTTCGGGCGTTGTTGCAGAGATTCTCTAATTCAGAATTTCGTCTACAAACCGAATTTAAGCATTAAATAAAGTTACCCGGCAAGTACTTTCATAGGTATTTGCCGGGTGATTTAATAAAGCTACTTTAACTGAATATCCTACAATTTCTTTGGGGAATGGTGAAAATCCATATCGGCAGTGAAGCGTCATTCTTGACGATAAGTCTGCGAGGAGCGAGAGCTCCCGAAGAGGTGCAAATCCTCTACCGACGGTTACAGTCCGGATGAAAAAAGAGATTTGTAAACTACAGCGGCCTTTGTCGCTCGTTTTCTCTTTTCCTCATAGGGGTGTATGGCCTTTATGAGTTTTTCTTTTATCAATACGAAAGAAAAGAGTAATTAAAATGAACAGAAACACAGGATCTACTAACGTAAAAAAGCTCGCGGGTGCGGGCATATTCGCAGCTCTGGCTATAGCCGTCAGCTTTGCCACCTCGTTTATCAAGATAGGATACCTTTCGCTCGACGCGGGCGATATAATCATAGTTCTCGCGTCCTTTATCTACGGTCCCGGCGTCGGCGTTGCGATATCGCTCGTCTCCTCTATGGCCGGCTTCTTCTACAGCGGCACAATGTGGTGGGGAGCACTTATGGATTTTGCTTCCTCGGCAGTCTTCGCCTTCACCGCGTCGTTTATATATTCCAGGCGTAAGACCTTTAACTTTGCTATCATTGGCATCTATTCCGCGGTTATAGCGGTAACCGCAATAATGATGCCTCTCAATATATTGATAACTCCTCTCTATATGCCTGTTTCGGTAGAGTTCGTTCTCCGTGAGATACCGAGAATGCTCCTTCCGTTCAATTTCGCTAAGGCGACATTTAACGGTGGTATGGTGCTCCTTCTTTACAAGCCTCTTGTCAGAGTGCTGAGAAAGACGGGATTTGCATCAAGCTCCGAAACCTCCGGCGCGCAGAGTGCCGAGAAGATACACGGACTCTCAAAAAACACCTTCATCACCCTCATCGTTGGCGGTGCGTCCGTGATTCTTTCCGTAGTCGGACTTATCATACTTACTTTTATTTAAAAGAAACCCCTATACGGATGCTCTTGATCCGTATAGGGGTTTTATCATTTTATCAGTATTCGACCTTTTTCATCCTTTTGATCACGGTGTTTAGGTAAACAAGCGCCGCCAGCGTGAGAATAGCACCTGCTACGGAGAGAATTTGCTGGGCGTACACGCGATTAATGAAGAGGAAGCTGTTGCCCGAGCGTTGCACATAGTCCACAAGCGGTTTTGCTATAAGGGTAGAGATAAATCCGACGAGTCCTCCGACGGTATAGAGTATTGATACCGCTCCGTTTCTGTTATCTCTCGGAACATAGTCGAAGATTATATTCATTATTCCGCTGTTCATTCCTGCGAGAGTTACGGCGTACAAAACGTAGAATATGATGTGACATACCTTGCCGCCGAGACTGTTGATGAGTAGTCCTGCAGTCATAGCTATGAGCGATACTGACATGGAATTGACAAAGGACCGTCTGTCACCGAGCATACCGAGAGGCGCGGAAACAAGACAACGTATCAGCGCGTAGCCAACCGATATCAGGGATACAGCTGTCATTGTAAAGCCGAGGTCATTTATCTGATAGGTACCGAAGAAGGGAATGGTCAGATATTGAGCTGCATTCCAAAGTATGAACAGGGGCAGGAGCAAAAGGGTAGAGCGCTCTGTTATTGCGCCCTTGAGTCTTGCGACGAGCGGTTTGTTACTTTTATCCGAGCGCTTGTCTTCCCGTATAAAGAGAATACACAACGCGTGCGAGACAGTAAGAACAAAAAGTACCACCGCACATACGGTAAATGCTCCGGTTTGATTACCGTTTTCCTCAAAGGTATCGATGAGACGGCCTGATAGCAGGGTGAAGATCATACCTCCGACCAGGGACGTGATCTCACAGCTCGCGGCAAATATACCGCGTCTATTCTCGTCAACCAAGGACTTTGACCAGGTTGCCTTGGGAGAGAATGGGATGTTCAATAGCACGTTACCGACGAGTAAAAGTGAAGTGAACAGAATCGTTTTGTGATCCTTTGGCAAATCTACCACGGGTATGACGTATAGTAGGGTAAAGCAGAGCTGATTTAGAATATTTACGGTGAATGCCATAGGCTTGACTGCTCTGTCTGCGCGCATACCGAGCGACAGGATCTGGAAGGCACAGCCGAGCGCAGTGAACGAGCTGAGTACACCTATCGCGCCATCGGATATACCTATAGAGCTTGCGACCTTTGCCAGATACGCAGTACCCGTCAATATGGATATGAAATATTCAATGGTTGCAGACGCTATGTATAAGACACGACTGCTTCTGTATACGTCTTTTTGTGCTTTCATTTTTTCACCTCGGCGATTGTCAAAACAAGTGTAGCACAGCGTATCCGAAAAGTCAATATAAAAAGAAAAATACGGAGGACGTTTTTACAGCTTTGTCCTCCGTAAATATTATTACTGATTGCCTGCCGTCAGCTTGATGATGAGCGAGGTGTCGTCCGGCTGCACCTTTGCTTCGTGCGCCGCCTTGTTTCTTACCACTGCCCCGCATTTATCGCACTTGTGTATAATAACATATCCTTTTTTAGGATCCGGCTCTGCCTTGATAGGACGGAGAATGCCTCCGCAGTCGTTGGCTCTGTCGCCGGGATTTATATCCACGTGCAGGGAGCAGAGGCAGAACGGACAGTGATTTCTTGAGGTATACCCGAGCGGTAGAACCTCGCGCCCACAGTTTTTACATATAAAACCGTTATCGTTCTTGGTAAATCTTTTGTTTTCCATATCGTACCTTTCGGGTATGTTTTTTCTTCCTTCGCGGCATAATAGATATATATCAAGCATCAAGGAGGAAGTATGAAAAGGGTTATTGGAATAGTTGCAGTGAGCGTCATCTGCATAGCTCTCGGACTGTCTGTTGACTGGTATAAGGAGCGTGACGTCAGTCTTGTACAGAGCAGGGAAGAATGCATCAAAGCTACAAAAATGCTATGAAAAGTTTACTTTCCAACGCAGAATTTGGAGAAAATATCGTTGACAACGGATTCGGATACCGCACGTCCATCGAGCTCGCAGATCGCGCCGATGGCCATCTCTATATCCGAGGATGCAGCATCGGACGGAAGGCCTATACGGTAGGCGTCGATTGCCGTGTTTATAAAGTCGCGTGCGCGAAGCACCGCCGCATGCTGGCGTGCAGAGGAAAGAATTGCATCCTGCCCACACGTTATCTTCTCATCGGTAAAGAGTCGATTTACAAGGTCTATAAGCACCTTTAAGGAGCCCTGATCGTCCTTATCCGCCGAAATCGTTATCACGTCGCCGAAGACATCCTTCGGTAATCTCGCGATATCGAAGGGCGGATCTTTTTTTTCTACGAGATCAAGCTTATTGAGCACGCATACCTTGTAGCCATCCGCCTCCCTGATCTCATTTATCAGCTCGAGATCATATTCGTCCATCTCTCTCGAGAGATCAAAGACTGCAAGTATAAGCTCGGAGCTTCTTATTTTGTCGCGGCTTCTTCCGATGCCGATCTGTTCTACTTTGTCGATTCCCTCTCCCGAATGTACGCCTGCAGTATCCGTGAGCTTTAACGTCACACGCCCCAGGGCTACGGTCCTTTCAAGCACGTCTCGCGTAGTTCCCGCGACGTCGGTAACGATTGCAGCGTCTTCACCTACTAAAAGGTTGTAGAGCGTGCTCTTTCCTACGTTAGGCTTGCCGCAAACGGTGGCAGAAATACCTTCGTTTATCGCGTGGCCGGTCCTGTAGGTGTCTATCAGCCTTGTCAGAGCCTCTCGCACGCTTAAGAGCTTTTCTACAGCCTCGTCGTCGGTGAACTCTCCGAGGTCCTCATCGGGGTAGTCTATACGCGCGTAAATAGAGCTCATAAGACCGATAAGCTCGTTCTTTATTGAGTTTGTTACCTCGGTTAGTCTGGCTCTTGCGGGACTTGCTGACAGTCTTATCTGCTCGTGGCTTTTAGCCTCAAGTAAGGTGCCGATAGCCTCTGCCTCGGAGAGCGAGAGCTTACCGTTGATGAATGCTCTGCGGGTAAATTCACCTGCTTCGGCCGACCTTGCTCCTGCGGTAAACAGCGCTTCGAGCACAGTCCTCGTTATGAGCACACCGCCGTGACAGCTTATCTCCACGGTTTCCTCGCCCGTATAAGAGTGTGGGGCGGGGAAGAGAGTGAGCATACCGTCGTCGACCTTCTCTTCATTATATAGTATATAGCCGTATATCTGAGTTCTCGGAGGGTAGCTGTCGATCTCTTTTTGGGAGAAGGGAAGAAAGACCTTTTTCGCTATATCGAGCGATCCCTCTCCGCTCATTCTTATAACGGCAACCCCACCCTTGCCGGGTGGGGTTGAAACCTGAGCAATTACGTTCCCGTGCATGCCTTATTTAATATCGCTGTCGTCGATAGTGTCGGCGTAGTTCTCGGACTCGTCGGGATAGGTCTGCTTAACCGTCTCGGTCTCGTTTTCCTCAGCGTCTGCTACAACGCTCTCCTCTACGTCGTCGATTCTCATCTCGTCCTCTACGGGAGCGAATTCCTCTGCGAGGGGAGTGGTCTTCTCCTCCTCGAAGATGCCCTGGGGCTTCTTGTCGGTGAGGAAGATAACTATCTTACGGTTGTTGTCGGAGCCGATGGAGTTGGTGGATACGCCCTCAATGTTCTGGATCTCGGAGTGAATGATCCTTCTCTCGTATGCGCTCATAGGCTCAAGCATAACGCTTCTTCTGTTGCGGAGAGCCTTCTGCGCCATTCTGCGAGCGAGAGCTCTGAGGGTTTCCTCTCTCTTTGCTCTGTAGCCCTCGATGTCGATGGTGACTCTGGACTTATCTCTCTCGCCGTGAATGTTCTTTCTTGCAGATGCGAGGTTTGCAAGATACTGGAGCGCGTCGAGGGTATCGCCGTGGTGACCGATAAGGGTGGATGCGTCGTCACCCTTGATGGTGATCCTTCTTGTTCCGTCGTCGCAAGAATAGAGCTCTGCGGTAGCGTTGAGACCGATATCGAGGATAACGGTTCTGATGAAGTCGTAGGACATATCCTCTCCTTCACCTACCTCGCGGCGCTCAAACTTAAGCTCACATTCCGGGATAACCTGGCTCTTGGGCTTCTGCTCACCGCTCTCGCGCTGGGTGTCGTTAGACTTCTTCTTATGTCTCTTCTTCTTGGGCTTGGGAGTCTCCTCACTGCTGCCCTCGGAGGTGTTTTCCTTAGTTTCATTAGCCGCCTCGGGCTTGTTCTCGCTTCTCGGTCTGTCGCCTCTGTCCTTTCTGCGCTCGGGTCTTCTGCGTTTGTCCTCTTTATCGGGGATCTCTATATACGCTCTTACCTGGGCGGGTTTTGCACCGAAGCCCATGAAGCCCTTTCTACCGAGATAAATTATTTCAAAGTTTACGTCGTCAAGCTCGCTCGCGCCGAGAAGCTGTCTGGCGTTAGCCTGAGCCTCTGCAACATCCTTACCTGTTGCAATTATTTCCTTAATCATATCTAAAACCTTTCTGACAATCAATTAGTCCTTGATCTCGGGCATATCACCCTTGATGTTGTTGCTCTTTTTTTCTTCGGAGACGGGAGCATCGGGGAGCACGTCGTAGTCGTCGTCATCAATGTAGTGGAGCGAGCGATACTTGGGCTGAGACTTTGCTGCCTCTCTCTGCGCTTTTTCAGCCTCCTTCTGCGCCTTGTGGAAGCTCTTTATCTCCTCCTCGGTGTACTTGGGGAGGGGCATAGCCTTAGCAAGGATGAAGGACTGTAAGAGTCCGAGCAGCGCCTGGAATGTCCAGTACAGACCGAGCATACCCGAGAAGGAGAATGCCATCCAGAGCGTCATGGCGGGGAAGATGATGTCCATCATTCTCATAGAAGCCTTGGTCTGCGCGTCCTGGGGCTGAGACTGGAGCTGATTATTGCCGTTGAACTTACGTGTGAGCCACATTGATACCCACTGCGCACCGGCAGCAAGTACAGGGATGAGGCAAAGAATTGAGATGTTCTTGAGAGAGGGGGTCTCGGCAAGATTTACTCCCAAGAAGTTGAAGTTGGGGATGGACTCGTAGTCGAGGCCGAAGCTCTCGATCTTTGCGATTCTCTCCTCACGTGTGTCGAGAGACTCGAGACTGGAGAGAACTCCTTCGTTGCCCTCGATCTTGTCGTCTACATAGCGGTAAATAGCGTTGATGATCTTGATCTCGGAGCCCTTTTCGATCTTCTCGAGCTTTTCTACTGCCTCGTCTCCGAGCGTAACCTCCTTGTATACCTCAAGGATGACGGTGTCCATATCCTTATCGACTGCGGCGTCATTCGTCTTCGCGATATAGGAAAGGGGGTTCTGAATAACCGTGTAGAGGAGCATAATGAGAGGGAGCTGGATAAGGAGAGGGAGACAACCCGAGAGGGGGCTGTAGCCTTCTTTTTGCTGGAGCTCCATGATCTCCTGCTGCTGCTTCTGCATGGTGGGCTGGTCGTTTCTGCCTTTATACTTAGCCTTGATCAGCTCGATCTTAGGAGCGAGCTTGGCCATTGCGATCTGATTTTTCTGCTGCTTGATAGAGAATGGTAAGAATACGATTTTAAATACTAACGCATAGAGCAAAAGCGCAAATGCGTATCCTCCGGTAATGCTCTCAAAGAAGGAAAGCATTGAGCCGAGGAATCTGTAAAGCCAATCTAACATTTTTCTTTAAGCTTCCTTTTTCTGATTTTCTTCGTCGGTACTGTCTACACTCGCCTGTGATCCTGCATTTTTTGGGTTTCTGAGGCCCTTTTCCGGTACCGGATCGTACCCGCCTTTGCAAAATGGGTTGCAGCGGAGCAGTCTCCATACCATAAGGATAAACCCTACGAAAAAGCCACGTTTTTGAAATGCTTCTATAGCATAGGCAGAGCAGGTCGGAGTGAACCTGCAGCAGGGCGGTTTCAGGGGTGAGATGAACTTTTTGTAGAGACGTATGAGCCATATCATTACGTGCTTCATATCATTCTCTCCACATACCGAGCTTGGTGAATGCCTCAGTGAGCTGAGACTTGATCTCTGTGCTCTTCGCTGTTGTGGCGGCGTGTCGCGCCGCAATGACGATAAGGAAACCGACCTTCAGGGGTCTTTCCTTTTCCACCTGTCTTAGTCCTTCGCGAAGAACTCTCCTTGCGCGACTGCGTACCACCGCGCCGCCAAGGGCCTTTGACGTCGTAAGACCTATTCTGTTTACGACCTTTTTTTCCGGGTGCGACTTTGCAAGCCGCTTTGCCGCATAATCGGGCAGCACGTATACCGCGAGAGCCGATGTCACCGCTCTCTTGCCCTTTGAATACGCTTTCGAATACAAGTGATTTTCACATATTGCTCTGAATTTCATAATGGGTATTGACCTCCCTCCAAGACAAGCACGATACTTATTCTCTGCTAATTGAGATTCCTGTCTTATACAGAGCACGATTTCCAAACAAAAACCCCGATAAAATTCGCAAGCGGCGTTTTATCGGAGGTTTTGTATGTCGCTTTGCGCGACCGTCACATTGCGTGACCGAATTTGCGGACGATCCGCATTCAATTAATAGGTGAGCTTAGCTCTTCCCTTGGCGCGTCTTCTCTTAAGAACTTTTCTTCCGTTTGCGGTAGCCATTCTCTTTCTGAAACCGTGTTCCTTGTTTCTCTGTCTCTTCTTAGGCTGATAGGTTCTCTTCATGACAAGCACCTCCTTCGTTGTTGATTTGACATCATTCTGGCGCGTATTCATATTAGCGCACGATATATTATAGCCGAAGAAATGAGAATTGTCAAGAGGATTTTAAAATATTTTCTTTATAGAAGGAATATTGTTCACCAATCGACTTGACAACAGGGGAGCTTTCTGCTAAAATATCGGTATGATATTTATAATGCCGAAGTGTTTGTTTAATTCACTTTTACAGCAAAGGAGATGTAAAAATGAACAGTGACGTAGCAAGAATTCTTGTGTCCGAGGAGCAGATCGATGAGATAACCACGAGGATCGCAAAGGAGATAGACAGAGATTACGCGGGAAAGGATAAAAGGCTCATTCTCGTATGTATTCTCAAGGGCTCCATCGTGTTTATGGGCGATCTTATGAAGAAGATCACCGTTCCTGTTGAGATCGATTGCATGAAGGCGTCGTCATACGGAGCCGGCACGGTTACGACCGGTACGATCAATATTCATCTTGACCTTATCCGCCCCGACCTTGATAAGTGTGACCTTCTCATCGTTGAGGATATAATAGATAGCGGAACCACTCTTGCGTATCTTACCAAGTATCTTAAGGGGAAGGGAGCAAGATCCGTCCGCACCTGCACTCTGCTTGATAAGCCATCACGACGCAGGGTTGATTTTGTTCCCGACTACTGCGGTGTCGAGATACCCGACGAATTCGTTATAGGATATGGGCTTGATTATGATGAGAAATACCGCGCCCTGCCTTACGTCGGAGTGCTTCGTCCGGAGATATACGGCGGAGAATGAGGAGCGTAGGTTTATACACCCTTGGCTGTAAGGTCTCGCAGTATGAGACCGAGGCGATCGGCGAGACTTTTGAGAAGCACGGGTTTACCGTTATGCCGTTTGACTCGGTATGTGACGCCTACGTTATCAACACATGCACGGTCACGGCAGAGAGCGACCGTAAGTCGCGTCAAATGATCAGACGCGCTATAAAGCGCAATCCCGATGCCGTGGTTGCCGTGGTCGGCTGCTACAGTCAGCGCACCCCGGAAGAGCTTTTAAAAATTGACGGAGTTGATATCGTTCTTGGCACCGACAAGAAGCTTGAAGTGGTGGGGCGTGTTGAATTTATGCTTGAAGATCGCGGTGAAAAGCCGTTTTGCAAAATAGAGGATCTTAACAAAGCGGTCTTCGAGCCCATGGCTATCACAAAGGCTCCGAGGACGAGAGCCTACGTGAAGATAGAAGATGGCTGCGAGTCGAGATGTACGTATTGCGCTATTGCGTCGGCGAGAGGCAGAGTACGCTCCAAGCTTCCTTCGGATGTCATCCGTGAGGTGGAGGGGCTTTACGCCTCGGGTACTCGCGAGATCGTGCTTACGGGAATCGAGACAGGCTCGTACGGTAGGGATTTTGACTTTGACTACACTCTTGCAGACCTGATAGTCGAGCTTGACAGAAGGGGCAGTTGCGAGAGGATCAGACTCGGCTCTCTTGCGCCCGAGCTTATTGGACGCGACTTTGTCAATAAGGTGAAGGGGGTAAAAATACTCGCTCCGCACTTCCACCTCTCTATACAGAGCGGATCGGACAGAGTCCTTAAGGGAATGAAGCGCAGATACTCGAGAGCTATGGCTCTTGAAAACATAAGATACATCAAGGAAAATATACCGAAGGCGGCATTTACCACCGATCTGATGGTCGGCTTCCCCGGTGAAAGCGAGGAGGACTTCCTCGATACGGTCAGCTTCGTCCGTGAGGTTGGGTTTATTGACGCTCACGTTTTTGCCTATTCAAAGCGCCGCGGAACACCCGCCGCGAGCTACGACGGGCAGATCGACGAGGAAGAAAAGAGAAGCCGCTCGGCAAGACTTATCGCCGAGAAAAATGCGGTCAGAGACTCTGTTCTTGACTCTATCGTGAAGGAGGGAGCGCCCCTTTCCGCGGTGCTCGAGACCTATGACTCGGGCTCCTACACTGCGCATTCCGACTCTTTTGTCGAGATATCGGTAGAGGCTCCCGAGGGGATGCACGGCGAGATCGTCGATGTTATTCCCGTATCGCACAAAGATGGCGTTATTATTGCTAAACTCAAATAATGTTAATTAATATTTACAAAATGGAGATATAAGAAATGGAAAACAGCAAAAAGACAATGGACAAAATAGTCGCGCTTTGCAAAACGCGCGGTTTCATCTTCCCCGGCAGCGAGATATACGGCGGCCTTGCAAACTCCTGGGACTACGGCCCCTTAGGCGTTGAGTTCAAGAACAACGTAAAGCGCGCCTGGTGGCAGAAGTTCGTTCAGGAGTCAAGATACAACGTCGGCCTTGATTCGGCCATCATTATGAATCCCCAGGCTTGGGTTGCCTCCGGTCACGTCGGCGGCTTCTCCGATCCTCTTATGGACTGTAAGGGATGTAAGGCCCGTCACAGAGCGGACAAGCTTATTGAGGACTACGCTTTTGCAAACGGCCTTAACGACAACCCCGCCTCCTGGAGCTTTGAGGAGATGGCCGCTTATATCAAGGAGAAGGGTATAGTATGTCCTATCTGCGGCGGCAATGATTTCGCTGACATCAAGAAGTTTAACCTTATGTTCAAGACCTTTATCGGTGTTACCGAGGATTCGACCAACACCGTTTACCTTCGTCCCGAGACCGCGCAGGGTATCTTCGTTAACTTCCCCGGTGTACAGCGCTCCACCAGAAGAAAGCTTCCCTTCGGTGTAGCACAGATCGGTAAGTCCTTCAGAAACGAGATCACCCCCGGTAACTTCACCTTCCGTACCCGTGAGTTTGAGCAGATGGAACTCGAGTTCTTCTGCAAGCCCGGTACTGACCTTGAGTGGTTCAAGTATTGGAAGGACTTCTGCCACAAGTGGCTTCTCGACCTTGGTATGAGAGAGGAGAACCTCAGGCTCCGTGACCATGATGCGGAGGAGCTCTGCTTCTACTCCAAGGCGACCACCGACTTTGAGTTCCTGTTCCCCTTCGGATGGGGCGAGCTCTGGGGCATCGCTGACAGAACCGACTACGACCTTGGCCAGCATCAGAACCACTCCGGCAAGGATATGACCTACTTTGATCCCGAGACGAACGAGCATTACATTCCTTATGTAGTCGAGCCCTCTCTCGGCGCGGACAGAGTAGCTCTTGCATTCCTCGTTGACGCTTACGACGAGGAGACCATCGGTGAAAATGACGTGAGAGTCGTTCTCCACCTTCATCCCGCTCTTGCTCCCGTCAAGGCGGCTATCCTTCCTCTTTCCAAGAAGCTCTCGGAGAAGGCTCTTGAGCTCTACGACGAGCTCGCAAAGTACTTCCCCTGCGACTTTGACGAGACCGGCTCTATCGGTAAGAGATATCGCCGTGAGGACGAGATCGGTACTCCCTTCTCTATCACCTACGACTTCGACACCGAGAATGACGGCTGCGTAACCGTACGTGACAGAGATACCATGCAGCAGGTACGTATCCCTATGTCCGAGGTTAAGGACTATATTGCTGAAAAGCTTAGATTCTAAATAAAAACGGAGCTGTCTATTTTCGGCAGCTCCTTTGAATAAGGAAAAGTATATGGATAATTTGACACGCATAGCCTCCTTTTCGGTAGATCACGATCTGATCACCGAGGGCATATACGTCTCGCGCATAGACGGTGACGTAACGACCTACGATCTGCGCACCAGAGTTCCTAACAATGCCGAGTGCGACTATATGTCAAACCTCACTATGCACTCGCTCGAGCACCTGTTCGCGACCTACGTCAGAAACAGCGAGATAGGTACCCGTGTGATATATTTCGGCCCTATGGGCTGTCAGACAGGCTTCTATCTGCTCGTCAGAGATGCGGATAACTCCGAGACTCTCAGAGTGGTAAAGGCAACGCTCGAGAGGATAATTGCTCACGAGGGATCGGTTCCCGGAGCAGAGCGCAAGGAGTGCGGTAACTATAAAAACCTCGATCTCGGGGCGGCAAAGGCCGAGGCGGAAAGATACCTCGCCGCGCTGAACAGCCGTGAGTGGAATTTCAAGTATCCGGAGGCGTAAGATGGACTTTAAGGCAGATATAGGAATTATAGGCGCGCTGAACGACGAGGTGCGCGAGATCATATCAAGGCTCGAGGGCGGCAGGACCGAGATGGTCGGCTCTATCGAGTTCAACATAGGTAAGCTCTACGGCAAGAGCGTCGTTATCGCAAGATGCGGAGTCGGCAAGGTTTTCGCTGCAATATGCGCCGAAGCGATGATCATAAAGTATTCACCCGCCCTTATTGTAAACACGGGCGTAGGCGGTGCGCTTGATAAGGAGCTCCGCCCCTTGGATATCGTTTTTGCCGACAAGCTCGTTCAGCACGATATGGATACCTCGCCCCTGGGTGATCCCGTGGGACTTATTTCGGGAATAAATCAGGTTTATTTCGAGACCGATAAGAGGGCAAGAGAGGTGCTTACAGAGGCGGCCCGCTCACTCGACATCAACTACCGCATAGGCACGGTCGCAACGGGTGATAAGTTCATATCGGTAAGAGATGATAAGGAAAGGCTCACTTCTTTATTCGGAGCCTCTGCCTGCGAGATGGAGGGTGGAGCAATAGCTCACACCGCCTTTGTGAACGGTACGCCGTTTATGGTCGTCAGAGCTATCTCAGACTCTGCAGATGGGGAGGCGTGTATGGATTATCCCACGTTTTTGCCCCTCGCAACCAAGATTTCCACGGCTCTTACACTCGCGCTTGTTGAGAAGTATTAATAAAAAACCGCCGAGTTCTCGGCGGTTTTCGTTTTAGCTCTTGTGAAAAAATCAATCCGCTGCCCAGAACTTATCCAACTCTGCCTTGAGGTCCTTGGCGTCGGAAACGTACTGCATTCCTTCCCACAGGGAGGGGATGCTTTTTTTGTATATAGGATCCTGGAAGCGGTCGTCTATAAGCACGATAACGCCCTTGTCATCCTCGCGCCTGATAACACGTCCTGCCGCTTGGAAGACTCGGTTCATTCCGGGGTAGATGTAGGCGTACTGCTTGCCCGCCTCGTACTTTTCCTCGAAGTACTCCGCGATAGCCTCTCTCTCGTAGGAGAGTGAGGGGAGCCCGATGCCTATTACCACCGCTCCGATAAGATTGTCGCCGGCAAGGTCTATTCCCTCGGAATATATGCCTCCCATAACGCAGAAGCCGACGAGATAGGTACCCGAGTCGGCCGAGAAGGCGGCGAGGAACTCGCTCTTTTCCTTTGCGCTCATATTTTTGCCCTGGAGCATTGACCTTATCTTCGGGTATCTGCTCCTGAATTCCTCATACAGCGCCTCAGCGTATTCAAAGGACGGAGCAAAGACCATGTAGTGGCCTCTTTTTGCCGACATGGTAGCTGCGACCACGCTGCATACCGCGGGGAGCGTTCTCGCTCTTTCCGAGTAGCGTATGCTTATCCTGTCCATGATGGACACCGAGAGCTGCTCGGGGTGGAAGGGAGAGTCGACCTCTAAAACGTCCGCGTAGGCGTCGGACGAGAGCACCGATCTGTAGTAGTTAAGAGGGGATAGAGTTGCCGAGAAGAATACGGCGCCCGATCCCTTCTCGATCCTTTTCTGTATCTCTCTTGAGGCATCGATGCATTGTACCTTAAGAGAGAGGGTGTTTTTCTTGTAAAACAGGAGTAGGCGGTACCCCGTGTCAAATGATTCAAGGCTTCTTTCCACCTTTTTGACCTTGTAGAGCAGGTCTCTGATAACCTTAAGCCGTGCGGATTTCTCCACGTCCTTGGCCTTTACGTTCGCCTCCTCCTCGTCCTCAAGCGCCTCCCTCATTCGGGAAACGATGGGGAAGAGATCGCCCGGCACGTCCGTAAGATGCGTTGCGCCTATCTCGTCTCCGTCCTCGTCACGCCGCATCTCGTCACGCAGGAGGGGAGAAAGCAGGGTGATGAGCGCCTCCTTCATCCCGGGCAGATCCTCGCGCAGCTTGGATACGGGGCCGATCACATCGGACAGGAGAGGTGCGTCTATATCGTCGGAGGAGAGCTCGGCGGAGTACATCTCGCGCCCTCTGTCGACGAGGTTGTGCGCCTCGTCTATTAGGAAGGCATAGCGGCCGCCCTCGGTGAAGAAGCGGCGAATATACACTACCGGATCGAAGAGATAGTTGAAGTCGCAGATGACAACGTCACACAGCTCCGAGTATGCCAACTCAACCTCGTACGGACACACCGTGTAGTGCGCGGCTATATCCTTGATATCGGTTATATCGACCACGCATTTGTCGAGCGTATGGACTGCCATGACCGCCTCTGCGAGCTTGTTGCATTTCGCCATCTCACAGAGAGCGGCGCTCTCGCGACAGATGACCTTGCACGGGCAGCTCTTTTCCTTGGAGGAGATTATGATAGCCTTTATTTTTGCTCCGCGCGAAGCAAAGAGCTCGAGGCAATCTCTGGCCGCCTCGGCCGTCGTGCCCTTTGGCGTCAGGTAGAAGACCTTGTCGCACTTCTCCTCGCCGAGCGCCTTGATGGCGGGATAGATGACCGAGACGGTCTTTCCCGTTCCGGTCGGAGCGCAGGCAAAGAGAGTGTTGCCCTTGACTATGGTCCTGTACGCGCTCCTGATGAACTCGTCCTGGCCGTCGCGCACGTCCGTATACGGGAAGCGCATAGCCTTCATTGACGGGAGCCTTTCTTTGACTCTTTCTATCTCGGGCCTTGCAAAAACGGATACCGCTCTCGCGCATTTGTCAAAGAAGGAGTCGAGCGTTCTTTTGTCTACCGCCTCTTCGGTCTCGTCCGTCTGCCCTGTCGCCTCGTTCACGTATATGATCTTGACCGATATCTCGTCGCGCCCTTCGCTCTCGGCCAGTATCTTGCCGAGTATGAAGCCCTCGCCCCTTGCCTGTGCCGTCTCGGCCTTTTTTGCCGCTTTGGTGGTACTCGTGCTGACTTTTACGAGGGTAACGAGGCCGTTTTCTGCTCCCTCCGCATAGGCAACAAGGCGGTAATCCACACCGTCAAGGCTGAAGGTATAATCGATCTTTTTCCTTTCCTTTATTCCGAGGGATCCGAGAATCATCCTCGAGGCAATGCCCATCTCGGGCTCACTCTCATCGGTTGGCAGAGTGGGTGATATCCTTCTTCTGGCGATGGATACAAGCTCGCCGAGAGATATAAGTATTCTGTTTTCGCTTGCGATTAACTTCATATCCACCTCCGTATTTTCTTTCAAGTATATTTTACTATAATTTTATGATAAAGTCAACATCTAAAGGCAGGGCGGTGTCAATAAACAAAAGGAAAAGCCGCCACGGAGTTCGTGACGGCTGGGTAAAGGCGATAGAGGAGGTCTGAGTATGACCAATATTTACTTAAGCGGCTCGCCTTCACCCTTCTTCCTTGCTTTTGATAAAAGCCTCGAGCAGCCGCGTCTTTGTTTCAAGCCACGCGTACTCGCTTCCTCTTACGTTTCATATCCCGATGAATATCCCTTGAGACCGATTATGGGGAGGGTGGAGAGCTTGACAAGGGCCTCTATCACTCCTGCCGCGGTCAAATTGTCCTTCAGGCTGATCATTACCGAGATGGTGAAGATCATACACACCGTGGATGGAATAAGGCTTATCAGCGTTCTTAACGCACGGTCAGATCCGGGTTTTTTGAGTTCGGAGTTGTTTTGTCTTTCATCTGAGATCAGCATGCTTGCATCCAGCTGCGCAGATCGCAATCTTTTCACACGCCCCAGGGCCTTTTCGTCCTTCTTGCACACTTTTTCGCCCCTCAGGTATGCTTCATACTCCGCTTTCGTGTAGCCGAGGGAGAAGAGGAGATTTTCTCTTCTGTATTCAAGCTCTGCCTCTCTGTATCCGAGGCAGAAGCGCCTGAGCGATTCCATACTGTAAGCTTTTATGCTCGATCTGTGCTCTCTGTATTTCTCAAGGGCGCTCTTGTACTCGTCGCTTTCACGGCCGAGCTTTTCGCCCGCATCCTCGAGTGAGAAATACATCACGTATGAGGCTATCAGCATCATGATGAGTGTTCCTGTGAAGCTCTCGCTCGACAGGTTGGAGAAGCTCACTTCGGTGAATAGGACCAGCGCGGTTACCAGAAGGGTGATCAGGGCTACGGTCTTGCCGACGTTGGCTATTATGACCGAGTAGCCCTTTTTAACCAAGGCTCCGGTGCTGACTATCCCTATATCAAGCGTGTCCTTCATTTATGTCGCCTCGCTTATCATACCTTTTTCCTATCTTGAACAGGAATGATCCTATCAGATTGGTAACAAATCCGACAAAGCATATTACGGTCATCTCCTCCGCTATTCGAGACAGAAGTAAAAAGATGATGAATGCGATGAGCCATAGCAGTGGGGCGCTTGGAGAGAGGAGTGCTGCGCGGATATGTCTGTACAGAGGCAGAAATGCAAGACAGACTAAAACGAGCGCAAGCCCCGAGAGCACGCTGGCATCCTCTCTCGCTGCCCACAGGGGAAAATATGAGAGCACGGTCAGTACGACGGGGAGAATGCTGACAATAAGACCGAGTGCGTTGAAAAGGAGGCGTATTGCAGGATCATTCTTCGCTTTCAAGTTTTCCGATGGCCTCCTTCATTTTCGCTACACGCTCCCCTACTGCGTCCTTTTGATATTGGGGAAGAGCGGAGGCCATAAAGACGTCGTAGAGCATATCTATCTGGGCATCCACGACCAGCCTTAACTCCTTGGCCTCAAGCCTTTGCTCTACCTTGTCGGCGAGGCTGTTATTGATTGCGCCTTCAAGCTCTGCTATCCTTTTAGCAAGAGAGGTGAGGACGCCCGTTGCCTCCGCGAGCTTTTGGTCTATATCCAGACCGAGTTTTTCGCTGAGCTCGACGCTCTCGCCGGTTTTGTCCTTTATCTTTGTGACCGCATTTCCAATTGCGACAAGCGATTTTTCAACCAAGGGTAAAAGCCCCTTCTTGTAGCTCACGGCAAGTATTAAAGACCCCGTCAGCGTGAGAGTTGAAAGTATCTCGGGAGCATACTCGATTATTTCGTCAAAGGCTCTTGAAAAGAGGTTCTCCTCGGTATTTTCCACCGCCTCGGATACCGTCTGTTCGCTTGCATAAGCCGAGAACGAAAAGGCGGTAAGAAGCACGGCAAGGATAACCGCCGTGATCAAATATTTGAACTTGGATTTCATTTTTCCTTCCTTTCGTAGTTGAATATGTCGGGTGCAAGGCACAGCGCCTCAAGCTTAGCTATCCTTCCTTTGAGGGAGGCAATCTCCTCCTCTGCCGTGTAGCATCTGTTGATAAGACGTCTTACGGCAGCTTCATCGGTTTGGATCGGAAAGATCTCACGTCTTGATTTGATAAAGCCCTCGAGAACATAAACGCCTCCGTCGGTCTCAAGAGTCGGGCGGTATTCACCATCTCTTAGCGACGCTACACTTATTGTCGCCTCTCCGTTCCTAAGAGTAAAGAGTCTTCCGCCAAGGCTGACGGCACCGTCTGATCTATTCTGAAAGGCGAGGGTGAGTTCTCCTGTGTCCTTACGGTCAAATTTTATCCATTCGCCGTACCCGTGTTGAGTTTTGTAGCATATTTTCATGTTTTTTCCACCTCTTTTTCCTTTTTAAGCTCGGCTATTTCACTCTTCAACGCATCGATTTCGCCATATATGCCGATCATATGCGAGAAGAGACTCTTTCCAAGAAAGCTGAAGTAGGTGGCGAGCTCCCCGCTCTCAACGTCCGAGAAGAGAGAGGCGAGCGTATGTCCCTCGCGTATTCCTGTCGGAATAGCTGCCGCGAGTGACTCGTCTCCGAGGTCCCTCACGTCGTCTATCAGGGCGTTGTAACGCTCAATGACGTACAGAGGAAGTTTATCAAAGGCAGCTTTCATATCATCCGCGCTGAAGCCTCTGCCGCCGAGAGCACGGGGAGCTGTCGGACGTGAGGGCAGGGATGAGACGAGCAGGTCCTTGACGTCGGAGGGGTAAATTTTCTTTGCTTTCATAATCTGTCCTTTCTTAGACGTTGTTTTTGATCTTGCCCTTGATCACGTATCGGTAGCTTATCGCGTATACGGAGATAGGAGAAGCAAAGCTCTCTGATGTGAGGCTGATCTGCTTCTCTATCCACCCCTTCTCCTTTTCGGGAAGTACGGAGGAGCTATAGGGAGAAAAGTCGAAAAGCGAGGACGAGAAGTCGATCTCGTTAAAGTCCCGGCTCACTTTCGGGAAGGATCCAATGCTTATCGGCTCGCGCATGTCCGTTGCTATCTCGCAGACTATTGAGCGGTCCTTTGCCGATGACGCTTTAATGACAAGAGATTTTTTTACGGTGCTCTTTGTAAGATGGGGCACGCCACAGTTATCCATTGCCGTACTCAACACGTATTTTGGGGCGTGATCCGAGAAGGAATAGTAGTACGGATGAAGCTTATCGCCCATAAATGCAAGGTATTCATTCTCGTCAAAGCCGGGCGTTTCTTTGATACTCTCCGGTGCTACGCCGATGAGGTCGTTATTGAAAAGGCACAGGTGTCCGTCCTCGGTGCCGAACAAGAGCAGCTTTTTGTGTGAGAGAAAGGTCGTGGCAGGGAAAAAATCACCGCCCGAGCGTTCCTCGGTGGGCAGGACTCCGTACTTGACTCCGTCCTCTATCACATAACAGCGTATCTCTCCTTCGTCATCAGATTCGCTGAATACTCTTTCATAGTCTACCGCACTTCCGACCTTTGTCGGATGGGAGATATAGCTTCCGTGGGTATCAGAGGAGTACCTGTATACTGTATTATCGCCGGAATACCCGCCCACATCTGTTATGAGGAACCACTCATACTCGATCGATCCGGATGGATGAGTAAAGGTCGCGCGGGAGTCCGCAAGATGTATCTTGCCACCGATTCCTATGAAAAGATACCCAAGCCACTCGCCGAGCGATGCTTTCGATAAATCCTCTTTGTGTAAATAATAATTGACATTATGTGACCTGCAATCGATATTTCTCTGTGAGGAAATATCTTGTCTGTCAAGAGACATTACACCGTCTCCCGAGAGAAAGACGGGATCGTCAAGAAAATTAAAGGCACCGCCCGTAGCGCACACACCTGAGTGGACGTAGGCCACGGGGTATATGGTATCTATCGTGTCGTGATCGGTGCTTTCTGCCCTGTGGTAGAAGATGCTACCCGAGCCGTCATCTCCTTCCTTAAATACTGCGAGCATATCCCTTACAGCGAGGATCGACTTTACCGGATGGGCTCCGACACCGTCGTTGAAATAGTTGTACCTGCCGATGTAAAGGGCGCCGTCCTCTCCCGGTTTTTGTCTTTCGGTGTAGAATACTGTGTTGGGAAAGCTTGGATTACCCGAGAAAAAGATACGACCGTCGAAGGCCTCTGCTATCCTACATCCGATTATCGCCTGATAGGGCGTTTGCTTTTTCAGCACGGTCATATCCGCTGCCCAATCCTCGCCAAGCGGTGTGAGAGAGCCGTGTATTATTATCTTTATACCGCTCGCCTTCTCGAGCGAGTCAAAGTCAAGCATGATGCCTGTAAAGACCATTCCTTTTTCCGCCGCGTCGTACTCGACGCTCACGCCATCCACACTTACCGATTTTATTCCCTCGACCTTGTCGTGGAAGGGGAGATAGAGCTTTACTCTTTCATAGACGGTGTTGTAGGCGAAAGTCTTGCCTTCGAGAGCATCTATACCTTCTATCCTCTCGAGCTCCTCCTCACCGAGGGCATAATTGACCGTTGCGAGTGATGTACAGCCGCTGAAGCTCTCGACACCGACGGATTCGATCGCGGCGCCAAGGTAGACCGTAGTGAGGCCGGTACATCCCGAGAATGCGTTTTTGCCGATGTGAGTTATCGTATCTCCGAGCACAGCGGTGGTAAGCGCGGTGCATCCCGAGAAGGCGCCCTTGCCTATTTCCTTGACTCCGCTCGGAATATATACAGCGCTGAGGCCGGTTGCCGAGCGGAAGGCATAGTCGCTTATTGCCGTTACTTTGTAGCTTACGTTTGCTATCGTTACGTAGGCGGGGATGTACGCCTCCTCGATGCCGTCCGGTGCTCCGCTCACCTCACAGAAGCGTTGATACGGATCGGTCACGGTGAAAGTCAGTCCGTCGGATGAGTAGAGATAATCTCTCGGTTCTTCGATAAAATATTCCTCCTTAAATTCGCGTAGAAGGAGGTTGCGCGCCTCATACGGCACACCCGAGACGAAGGTAGTCGGAACGTAAGGGTAGGCGCCGCTGTTGCCGACAGTCATAGCGTTTCCGTCCTCATCGATTCTGATTATGCTCACCGTGTCCATAACGTAGAAAAATCTGCCCCACTCAAAGCCGAAGCTCCTTACGTCCTCAAGCGCCGCTATCTTGGTGCCGACCGCCCCTTTCTTATGAATATCTGACACGGGGTGGCGCATAAGGCTTTCTCCGACATGAACAATCAGGTGATCTTCTCCTCCCAAGACGGCGCGTTGATAATATATGGCGTTTATCTTCTCGCCATAATGAGCAAAGCACCTGTAACCGGGCACACTTACCAGGGCATCTGCGCCCTCACCGTCATAATCCTTAAACATATTCTGCGAGTAGGCAAGACGTTTATCCGGGCTTGTCGGCGAGCCGCTGCTGAGCTCGATACCTCTGAACGCGCCGTATGAGTGTGTGTATTCGGCGGTAGAGTAGATTAGGTTTCTATATCTGTTTGCCATCACGCCCACCCGTTAACACGGTATTCCGTGTCTATTCTGTTTGTCGAGAATCTTTTTACGTTTGCCATGAGGTCGCGGTATAAGGACATGTAATATTGAGCCTTTGCGGCATCCTCGTCAAGCCATAGGAAGGAGGCTGTGAGCAGGGGCAGCATCGGCGCGCACTCCTCTGACACGTCGATTACACCCTCGGGTCTGTCGGGGTCGATCTTCTGCGGCGTTCTGTAGTAGGTTAGGTAGATCTCGTCACGGTAGGAAAATGGAGCAACGATCCTTCCGTCACGCAGCCGCACACAGTCGACCGGATATCCGTTTTTATCACACGGCCTGCCCGAAAAGGCTCTGAAGTCGTCGCAATACTCTTCCGGGGTAAGCTCCCTTTCGGGCGTGTATTCGGGTATATCGGGGGTATTGTTACTGGTTATGCTGTCAAATACCGCGAGATTGCTGACCGTGAAGTAGAAGTCGCCCGAGAGGACTATCGTGCCTTCACCGTAGACAAATTGCTTGGTAAGCTGTCCGTCGTTCGTAAGCGGGACGGTGTTCGATCCTGTTCGGTCGGTTATTACGCAGGTGCCCTTACCGCTCGAGCGAAAGGAGAGCGACCTTCCCGAGAAGGGGATGGTTATTACCTCTTCGGACTTATGCTCAATGAACTCCTTAACGAGGGTGGTTCTCGGCCCGTCAAACGTGAGCCTCGCAGTATTTGATACCGGTCTGTCGACATATATGAGCGAGAGGGCGCGGTTTGCCGAGGCGATAAAGAGCTCATCGTCCTCAACGTAGCTTTCAAATCCCAGACGCGCCACGTCGTTTTTTAATTCGTTTAATGTCATATACGCTCCTTTTTTTGTGTTTTTTCTTCCGTGGTTAAGGGCAGTAGGGCGGAAAAATCTGCCCTAAGCCCTATACCGTGGGAGTTTTTCAGCTATATTAAAGCTGAGTGGAGGTGCCGACTGCCACGGGAGAGTCGACAGCGAGGATAATATGCTTATATGAACCGAATCCGATACCGAATCGGCATCTGCCGTTCCAGTAGTAGTTGCCGGTGTGGTTGTCAACCCAGTTGGATACTGTAAGGGGGATTCTGTTGAAGAACATATTACCCGAGAGATTCTTATTTGCCTCGCTCGACATGATCATGAGTCTGTTGTCATCGGGGCGCCAGTTGGGAAGCACGATGATGTTCCAGTTGCCGTAGTGGAGGTTGATATCGTTGTATCCGTTGCCGAGAGAGCCCTCGGATCCGCATATCTTCTTGACCATCTGCTCGATCTTGGCATTGTTGCCGGGGAGGATGATAGTGTCTGCGGTATAGCCGAGGACGTCACCGTTCTCGTCCTTCATGTTTCTGAGCTTGACGGAGAGAGCGGCGAGCGATTCCTCGAAGGTCTCGGTGGAAAAGCTTCTGCTGCCCTCTGCTCCGGTGGAGAAGATATCGCCCCAGAAGTAATTGGACTGTGTGCCGCGTGTGCCCGAGCCGCCGCCCCATACGTGAGCGTTGGAGAAGAGGGGAAGCTTATCTGCGGTGGTGAGGTCGATCTCAGCGCCTCCAAAGAGACAGCCATCCGCGGTAGCGTTCATAAGTGCGACCTCGCAGAGCCTGTTCATTGTCTTGTAGTAGGCTCTGGCAAAATTCTCGGCTCTGCGCTTTGCGTCGATGGCGAGACCGTAGTTGCAGTCTTCCACCATCTCTGCGGTAACCACGAATTCCTTCATGAACTGCACGTGCTCGATGAACTTGTTCTGTGTCTCGGATACCGTGTCACTTTCTGCGCCCGAGCCTTCTGCCGCGTACTTGAAAATGCCGAACTCGTTCTGTGTGACTATGGTCTCACCGAACTTGTTGCTTTTCTCTACGTTAAAGAGCCAGTCGCGGATGCCGCCTTTTTTGCTGAGCAAATCGCTCTCGTTCTCGATTACCATCTTTATCGGCAACTGGATCTTACCGAAAGCGGCGTTATTTACTGTTGAATTTTTAGAATAAATTATCATATTTATCTCCTTTGTATTTATTTGCGGAATTTCACGTATACGTATGAGGGATCGTCGTCGATCGCGACGATCTTACCCTTTCCGCTCGAGCTATAGGTCACCGCATCCATCTTATCCCTTAACGTGGACAGACCTACCGTCATACCGACGAGGGGCGAGGTGGTGCCAACGAACTCAACCTTGAATATCATATCTTCGTTGACGATCATAGCCTCGACTCTGTCACCGACAGCGTCTTCGGTCGAGGTGAGGGAAATGTAGTCGGGCATGACTGCGGCGGTCGCATTGTTGGCGAGTCCGTTCGTGCACGTCATGGCACATCCACAGCCGAAGTTCGCGGCAGGATGGAGCGCAAGCTTTGATACCTCGTACTGGTTATTTCCGCTTATTACTTTTACAAGTCTGAACATTACTTTTGTCCTTTCTTTACTTTGTCACTTTTTTGTAAAGGTGCATGAGCTCCGAGTCACTTCTGTCGGGAAATAGCTCCCTCGCAATGGCGAGCTCTGACTGTGACATCATTCCACCCGATGCTGCTGCGGCTCTGCCGTGGGCACTTCTCAGGTGGGATCTGGTATCCTGACTCCTTCTCTTGGCGGTAGCCATATATGCCTCGGCAGGGGTTAAGCCAAGGTCTCGAAGGGCGGCGTACCTTAACGGGTTGTTTAGTTCGGTGATGTCGGATAAGTCCTTCAACTCGGGAAACTCTGATCTCAGCGCCTTCACGTCCTCTTCTATGAGTGCGCCGTAGTCTACGACCTCGTCATCCGCGGTCTCTTCGGCCTCGGCGTATGGCTCGGTGAGTTCTTGATCGGCGACCTCCGAGGGCTGGGATTTTGCGTCCTCTACGCCCTTTTCTGCGCCTTCCTCTACCTCGTAGAGCTCCTCCATCACTTTTTACCTCCCTTTACTCTAAGGTCGCCCTCGCCCTTGATGATTCTGTTCTTGGGTTCGTTTTCGGGCTTTGTGGGAGCGGTGATCTTGTCCAGACCGAGATTGCGGTAGGGTGCACTCTTGTCGATAATATTAGGATTCTTTTTCATTTGTTTTTCCTTTCTTTACTTCGATAGGCGCGACGATCGCGCCGTTTTTGTTATGGCAGGGGCTCAGTCCTGTTTGCTCTTTAGATACTCGAGGTACTCCTCGGATATACTTCTGTAGTGCTTCATCATCTCGTCGATCTCGTCTGCGAAAGCGTTTGCATCCTCCTCGGATACACCCATTTTTAGGGCGAGCATTCTCGAGCCTTCCTTGTCGAGGCCGAGCTTGACCGACTGCTCGATCAGACTGTTGAGCACCTTTTGTCTCGTTACCTCGTATGCGCTCTGACCGACAAGCGCAGCGTCCTCCTTTGAGAGTCCTGCGCTGATGCCGTACGCTACCGCAGTGCCGAGGTCCACGACGTCATTGCTCACAAGGTGAGACATAACGCTCCTCTTGACGCTCTCGGTCCTTCTTTTATGAGCGTCAAGATAAGAGGCGTAGGAAGATAGAGCCTTGTCTTCTGCTGCGCCGTATTTGGCCCTTGCGTTGCTAAGCTTTGAAATAAAGCTGTTTTTAGCAAGAGAGTCTATATACGCCGAATATCCGCTATTTTGTAAACCTTTATTATTAATTAAGCGGTTATTATGCCCGTATGAGGCGAGGCTCTTCTTTGATGAAGCGTAAATATCCCCGACTGCATTCTGATAGGATGATGCTCCGGGCAGAGATTTTTTGTGCTTGTACGTGTCATAAGTGTCCGCCCTGCCGAGCGTTTTGTTTTTATCAAGGTACTTCTTGACCATTTCCTCGAGGGTGATTGCCTTTTTCATACTGTCTCACCTCCTGCTACGGTTTCCATGTCTGAAAAGTACTCCACATTCTCTCTGGCGTGCGGATAATGCGCCCTTTCTTGGCATTGCCAGTAGCGGAGCAGGGTAGCAGGACTTGTCGGATCTCCAAGCGTTCCTGCTTTCAGATTCTCGAGATTGCGCTGCCACAAAGACTCCCTCTGATATTCGTTTCCACCGTTCAGGTCGACCGAGAAGAGATATGAGTCGTCGTAAAAATATTTGTCTCGCTTTGCATCATACTCTATGAAGTCGTACCTCGAGAACTCCGACTCGTGAATTTTGCCGTAGGCATCCTTATATGAGAGGTGCCGCGGCTCGTCGGCGAATGCAAGATAGAGCGAGAAGATGATCCTGTCTATTCTTGCGTAGGCGGTGTGCTTCATCTTCTTTTTGGACTCGAGTCGCCCGTTTGCTTGGTTTATCCTAAGCTGCTTTGCATAGCCCGATTCCGCCAGGGCTCCTGTGTCCACACCCTGAAATGCGTCGGATATACCGATGACTCGCTTAGCGTGGTCGTATAGCCTTTCTGCTGCGGCTATATCCTGCGAGATGTCGGGGGTCGTGTCGACTTTTCCGTACTGTGCGGCACTTTCTCCGGGCTTCATTTTGATCACCTGACCAAAGACCGAGTTGTTTAAGGATATACTTGCATCCTCAGGAACAATGGGTGTTATACCTGCTCTTAGGAGCTTTTTGAGTATTCTTGACTCCAGCTTGTTTATGGCTTGTTGCTCGGGTCTGATGAAGTCGCAATCCGACTGACCGAAAAGCTGTTTTTCCGCGGAGGTGTTCTTTCTTATCACTATGGGGAAAAGATGAGGTACATAGTATGGGATGTCCGCCTCTATGTGCGGCTCTGTCCCGTAGGTGTCTACGTGCTCACATTCAACCTCGGCACTCGAGATCCTCTTGTGCTTGCAAAGACATATCTCCTCGTCTTCACCGCAGGAAAGACAGATCCGCTTTTTTCTCGTGTAATACCTTGGCAGGTCGGAGAGAATAAGGTCTCCGGAGAAGATAAAGCGTCCGATCTCTCCGTTCTCGTCACGGTAAAAGCAGGTGACGATCTTCACCGTGTCAAGCACATCCACGGCGCCGTCATACTCGTATTCGTATTCTGCAAGCGAGGTCTTATCCTCCGGGATGCCGTATCTTCTCGTCAGCTCGCTCCTGGTGGAGATAAACTTCAAGAAGCAGTAGTCCATATCGTCGATGTTGTAGATGTTGGGTTGAGGTATGAAGTCGAGAGGAGACAGACACTCGATCCGTACACCGCCTACTTCGCCCATGTACTCTGACTCGTTATCCCAGTCAACGTACCATACGCTGCCTCCATAGACGTAGGTATACCTCTCGTCAAGGTCATTGAGCTCGTCAAAGGGTAGACGCTTTCTTATTGATCGACATAAGTGCTCTATCGAGGTCGCGTTTCTTCCTCTTTTCTCACTGTATGAGGTCGCATCCGCCTTCGGTGAGGGGATGGCGGAGCTCACCTGACTCTCAACTATTTCATAGGTTATATTTCTTACTGTGATCGCCGCCTCGTCCGAGCCGTCTATCTCTGTCGAGCCCTTGTACTGCTTCATGGCCCGCTCAAAAGCGTCGCGCTGAGTGGCGTATGAGTTTTCGGCGCACTTGTAGAGATCCTTGAAGAACTCCAGCCTTTGCGCCTTGTTTGTGTTTTCGATTCTCACTGCGGTTCTCCGTATTTTTGTTTGAGATATTTTTTGCCGCCCTCGTCGGCCGCGTTGTAGTCCTCCCACATATCCTGTGTCCAATAGGTGAGTCTGTCTTCAGATCCCCCCTCGGCAGGGCGTGTATGGAAGATCGCAAAGCCGCGCAGAGCGTCGGGGGCGTGTGTGATTTCATGTGGTTCGTTTGCGCAATCCGTTGGGCGAATTTTGTCTATTGCGAGGGCGGGAAGACACTTGATCAGCTCGGTACAGGTTTTAAAGATTTTTAGCCTTACACCCGTACCCGTGTCGCATAAAAGCTCCTTTATAGCCAGCCAACCGCACTCGCGGTCGTTGGATGTCTTGGTGAAAGTAACTCCAAATTCGTGAAAAAGGCCGGCCTTGGTTTTTCCGGACTCCTGCGTTCTCGAAAAAAGATCGGGAGGAGCGAGCGTGGCGTAGATGTCCTCGCCGCTTGGCGTTCTGTCCGTGATGGCCTTCGCAGCGGTACTTATCGGGAGTCCTGACTCACAGTACTCACGGTAGACGTACGCTCGTCCCTCTGTAGATACTGCTATCCACAGTACGGCGAGTCGGTCGAGGCCATAGTCTATCGTCCTGTACCTTCTCCACGAGGAGGGGATCTCAAAGGGCTCACACACGTGCGCCTTGGTTGAGAACTCGGTAAAATACTGTCCCTCAAAGATGTTCCAGTCACCAAAGAGTAAGGCCTTTTTCTCCCTTTCGGGCAGAGCCTCTAACCTCTTTCGGTAGCTCGGATCGCGCTTGTTCAGAAATCCGTTGTCACCGAGCAGAGAAGGGAGAAACACGCGCGTCATTTCTCCATCGCCTACAAAGGCCGAGCCGCTCGGGGCAGGGTCAACGAACCTTCTTTTTACCCAGGAATGTCCCACGCCCCCGGGGTTAGTCGAGGATTTGATCTGTTTTGGATAGGCGTTTGCGCCTCTCACTCTTGAAATCAGATATACGTATTGCATCTCGGTAAAATGGGTGAGCTCATCAAATCTTATACAGTCGTACTCCGCGCTCTGGTATTGGTAAACGTCGTTTTCGTTTGCGCAGTAGCCAAAGTCGATGCACGAGCCGTTCTTAAATCGGCCGGTATGACTTGATGAGTTGAAGGAGTATATCTCCTTAGGGTACATGCCGAGGCTTGTACGTATTAGTGATTTATCAAGCTCCGAAAAGGTGCGTCTGAGAATAAGCTGCTTTGAGCCTGGATACTTTATGGCAAAGAGCAGGGCGTCAACGATCTGTCCATAGGATTTTCCACCTCCGGCAGCCCCGCCGAAGAGTACCTCGTTTTCTCTTGCATCAATGAACTGCTTCTGCTTTTTCGTCACCTTAAGATCCAGTATCATCGCCTATCACCTCCAGTCTTACACACAGCTCCTTATCCGTATCCGACTCCTTCTCGCCCATTCCGTATTCGGTAGAAAGGAGAAACTTGGTGAAGGAAGAGTCAAACCGTTTTACCAGCCCATTGTCAATCAGATAATCTCTGCGGATTTCGCTGCACTCTTGGTAAGCCCTCTCGAATTCACCGTGCTCCCTGAATCCTTCTACGTCGTTGAGCGTCGCTCCGATGCTCCTGGCAAATTTGGAGAAGCTCGGCACTCCGGTGTCGGAGTAGTTAAGGAAGAACGTGTATAGCCTTCTCGGAAGATCGACTGTGTATTTTGAGCGATTTTTCTTCATTCGTCTATCCTCCGTGCCGATTTTGTCACCACGGTAAACGGAGGTGGGATCCTCGTTGCCCACAGCGTTTACCCGACTCTCGAGCGTCGTTATTCACCGTTCATGACTCGGTGAAGGGGTGCTTTTTCATCGGCAAGACCATTATACCTTACCTCGCTCTCAAAGTAAGTAAAGCACCCTTCCAAAAAAGAGTGCAAAAATTTCACCGACCGTTGGTAAAGAGCAACAAAAAAAGAGCCGTTTTTCTCAGCAAAAAAACAGCAGGTATAAAAGTGTGCAGTTTTTGCACGGTTTTTGGATCGGTTCTACATAATAGACAGAAAAGCATCACTGTAAATTCCGGCGCCTCTATTTACTTTTTTGATATCGCGTGATATAATGAAGAAAAAAGGATAAAAATGGAGAAAAACGAGCGTGGAAAGATTAGAAGCTTTAGAAAAAAGACTTCGCAAGCATATACTCGTACGCAGACTTATCACATTGGCGGTGTTTATCGCCCTTTTGGCGATTGGGATAGTATTTGGATCTCTGCGTGAGGCGACTAAAGAGGTGGTCGTACACGGAGAGGGAATTTTCTCTTATGAAACCGTTTCATACAATAACGACTATGCTGTCGGTATCGTTATCGGTATTCTTGGAGCAACCATGACCGGCTGTATTCTTCTGTCCGATCTCATCTTATCCAGATTCGCGACTACCGAGGCAAACGGTCATTACCTAACCGTCAGCAAAGGCATGATCAAGTGCGAGGTTTACGTTGACGGAGAGCTGGCAGGCACTATTGGTGTGTCCTCGTTCACAAACGTGGTCGACACGAGACTGCCGGACGGAACAAAGGCTGCGGTAGCCTTTTCAAAGGGGGCCCTTACGATAGCGCACGTGTCATTCTCGGATAACAATCCATCCGTCGATCTGTAGATAAAACTGCGTAATAAATATTTAAGGCTGTGCCACATCTTGGCACAGCCTTTTTACTTGATAAATATATTTAATTAAAATAAATAATAACTAAAGCTTACATTACAAGCTCATAAAGCTCGAGGAGCTCCTCTTCTATACTTGCCTTTTCCTCCTCGATTTCCGCCGCTCTCACATAGTTAGAAGCAGCGTCGCCGAAGAGCTCGTCCTCAAGCTCTATGAGCCTTGCCTCGAGCTCGGGGATACGTGCTTTAGCCTTTTCAATGCGTCTTTCCTCAGAGCGTCGCTTGGCGTTCTCGCGCTTTCTTTCTTCGTAGTCTGCTCTTGAGTCGGAGGCCTTTGTAACGGTATTCACCACCGCGTTTCTCTCCTTAATTATCTGGCGCATGCGCATATATTCCGAGAAGGCGTCGTCATAGCTTTCGAGCTCGTAGTCGCGCATACCCTTGTCGCTCGTGGGATCAAGCTCTATTATTCTTGTGGCGATCTTATTAATAAAGTATCTGTCGTGAGAAACCGCGATAATAGTTCCCGGAAAGGCGATAAGCGCACTTTCGAGAGCCTCGCAGGAGCCTATGTCGAGGTGGTTGGTCGGCTCGTCCATTATGAGGAGATTGACCTTTTTGAGTATGAGCTTTGCCAGAGTGAGCCTTGCTCTTTCACCGCCCGAAAGGGTAGAGATCCTCTTGTCTATGTCATCCGCTCCGAAGAGGAATAGGGCGAGAGTGCTTCTCAGCTCCAGATCCTTTTTCTCGGGGTACTCGTCGTGCATTTCCTCAAACACCGTCTTGGTGTCATTGAGCCCTCTGTTCTCCTGGTCGTAGTAGCCGATCTTGATGTTGTAGCCGAGGGATATGCGCCCCTCCTTGGGCACGAGCATTGAGTTCATCAGCTTCATAAGAGTTGATTTACCCGAGCCGTTGGGACCGAGAAACATTACTCTTTCATCCTTTCTTATAAGGAAGGAAAGATTCTTAATAAGCGGCTTTGCGCCGTAGTCAAAGGCGAGGTCCTTGACCTCCATTACGTCTCCTGCGCTCTCCTCCTCGGCTGTAAATCTTACACGAATGTCCTTTGGAGCCTTGGGCGCGAGCTCGACGAGCTCCATTCTTGCCAGTTGCTTTTCCTTTGAGCGTATTGTGACAAAGTTGTGCTCGCGGTTGCACCTGCGCTGAAACTCTATATTCGCCTTGATCCTGGCGATCTCCTTCTGCTGCTCCTTGTATCTCTTTTCGAGCGAGGCGGCCTCAGCCTCCTGCTGATCCTTGCATTGCGAGTAGGATCCGTGGAAGAGTCTGGCCTTTGTATATTGAATATGAAGGGTTTTATTCGTGGTTCGGTCGAGGAAATATCTGTCGTGCGAGATTATCAGTACGGTCTTCTTGTATGACGCGATATAGCCCTCGAGCCACTCGAGAGCATCAATGTCGAGATGGTTGGTCGGCTCGTCCAGCATAAGTATATCGGGCTCTGTTGCGAGAAGTCTTGCAAGAGCTAAGCGAGTGTACTGTCCTCCCGAGAGGGTGCTGATCCTCTGGTTTATCAGTCCTTCCTCAAATCCCAGGCGCATCAGCATACCACGACAGCGGGAGCGGAACTCAAGGCCGCCCTTCTCGGCGAATATTCTGTTTTGCTCGGTAAGTCTGTTTGTCAGCTCACTGATCGCGTCGTGATCCCCCCTATTTGCCGCCTGTGCAAGGAGTGTTTCGGTCCTGGTTATCGCCGCCTCGAGCTCGAGAAGGTCCGGGAAGGCGGTGTACATATATTCAAGGCAGGTTACCTCTCCGGGCAGGGCGGTAAGGTCGGGATTTTGCTCGAGCATGCCGACGGTATGCCCCTTTTGTATATATACCGCGCCGGAGTCCGGCTCGTTCGTGCCTGCGATAATACGGAAGAGCGAGGTCTTTCCGGCACCGTTCACGCCGATGATTCCGACTCTGTCTCCGTCGTTAACCGCGAAGGATATGTCCTTTAGAATTACGTCTGTGCCATACGCCAGCGAGACGCTCTCTGTGGATAGTGCTATCATTATATCTCCTGTTAGGCAAGAGAGAATAATACGAACTAGTTTTAAAGAGATAAATTTCACATAATCCATCGGCAAAAATTCTTATAATATTCTCATATTATCTCAAATTTTCAGCCTCGCCTTACGTAAAATTTATTCTCTTTAAAATTCG
>JAFTIN010000029.1 GCA_017456895.1 Clostridia bacterium | reverse complement strand
TTGATCGTTACCTGCCGCTCCTGAATGTTCCTCTTCTTGTTGCGCGCATAGGCTTCGTATGCCTCTGCGTTCATTTTGCGTCTGGACGCGGTTGCAAGGTCGCGCAGTTCGGGAAATTCCTCCTGCACCTTGCGGCGCGCACGGGTGATAGATTCAAAGTTAGGTCTGTGCGGATTCATAACCAACTGATCGAAGGGAACGCTGGTATCAATGCCGAGCCGATGCAATACGCCGATAATCAGCGCGTTATCGTTCTTGCGCGCGGCTTCGTTGGAACGCAGTTCTGCGTGTACGCAGGCTGTAACTTGCTTCATGTTCATGGTCTGTCCTCCTGATTTTTAATTATTTTCTTTGGGCTTGTCCTTTGCCTTGCCACGGCGCTTCATACTTTCAAGAAAAGCCTTCTGCGCCGCCTCGGCAGAATACTTCTCTCTGCCGTTTTTATCCAGATCGCCGCAACTCCCTCGCGCCAGTTCTCTGTAAATCGTTACGAGATGTACGCCGAGTGTGTCCGCGATTGCCGCGAGAGAAGCGCCCGAAACATACAAGGCTTCAATCTTCTTTCGATCATCGAAAGTCAAATATCGGCATTTCATTTCCATACTCCTTTCCAAAAAGAATGTGCCAGAGGTTGCAACCTCTGGCACTATGGTTTGTGCAAATTGAGGTCAAAACTCTCTTTGCACATATTATACGACTTAAAATAAGCGTTTTTTTAGGTCATTTAATATTGACAAAAGCAAAAAGCGGTGATATAATAGAGTGATGCTATAATTGTATTTAATTTATTTAAATAGAGGAAAGAAAAATGAAAAGAGATTTTGTAAGATCAATTTACGAAGATCCCAATGCCTTCGGCGGCAAGGAAGTTACCGTCGGCGGTTGGGTAAGAAATCTGCGCGACAGTAAGGCTTTCGGCTTTATCGACCTTAACGACGGCTCCTGCTTCAAGTCGGTTCAGGTGGTTTTCGAGCGCGAAAAAATTTCAAATTATGACGAGATCGCTCACCAGAACGTAGGCGCTTCCCTCGTTGTTAAAGGAGTTGTTGAGCTTACTCCCAATATGAAGCAGCCCTTTGAATTAAAGGCAACCGAAATAACCGTTGAGGGTACCTCCACACCCGAGTATCCCCTTCAGCCCAAGAGACACTCGGTAGAGTTTCTTCGTGAGCAGGCATATCTCCGTCCGAGAACCAACCTTTTCTCGGCAGTGTTCCGTGTAAGAAGTGAAGCGGCTTATGCTATTCACAGCTTCTTCCATGACAGAGGCTTCGTTTACGTTCACACTCCCATTATCACTGCTTCCGACGCAGAGGGAGCAGGTGAAATGTTCCGTGTAACAACCCTCGATATGACAAATCCCCCCAAGACCGAGAACGGAGAGATCGATTATTCTCAGGATTTCTTCGGCAAGTCAGCAAACCTTACGGTTTCGGGTCAGCTTGAGGGCGAGACATACGCTCTTGCATATGGCAAGATCTATACCTTCGGACCTACCTTCCGCGCAGAAAACTCCAATACCGCAAGACACGCGGCTGAGTTCTGGATGATCGAGCCCGAGATCGCATTTGCCGACCTTAACGACAATATGCAGCTTGCATGGGATATGATCCAGTATATCATTCGCCACGTTATGAAGACCTGCCGTCAGGAGCTTGAGTTCTTTAACAGCTTTGTTGAAAAGGGACTTCTTAACCGTCTTGAGACCCTTGCTAACAGTGAGTACAAGAAGGTCACCTACACCGAGGCAGTCGAGCTTCTTAAGAAGAGCGGCGCCGACTTCAAGTACCCTGTCGAGTGGGGCATTGACCTTCAGACAGAGCATGAGCGCTACCTTACCGAGCAGGTATTCAAGTGCCCCGTTTTCGTTATCGACTATCCCAAGGAGATCAAGGCATTCTATATGCGTCTGAACGACGACGGCAAGACCGTTGCGGCTAGGGACCTTCTCGTGCCCGGCGTGGGCGAGATCATCGGCGGCTCTCAGCGTGAGGAGAGAATTGACGTGCTCACCGCTCGCATGGCAGAGTGCGGTCTTAACGAAGAGGATTATTGGTGGTATATGAACCTCCGTCGCTTCGGCGGAACTAAGCACGCAGGTTACGGTCTCGGCTTTGAGCGTATCATTATGTACCTCACAGGCGTCTCCAATATCCGCGACGTCCTCCCCTACCCCAGAACAGTAGGCAACGCAGAATATTAAAAAACATACGGGACAGCTTCAACGCAAAATTGAGCTGTCCCGTTTCGTTTCTGCCTTCAAACGGTTTTGTAATAAAGAATACGGAGAGAATATTTGGCAAATATCTTTTCATGAACATATTATCCGCTCGCGTGATGATTATGAAAAACACATTAAGTACAGCTATGAAAATCCCATACAATGGAGTTACGGCGAATTATATTCGAAAAAATAACGGTTAACAAAAAATGGCTGAGTTAAAGGGCTGTATCTTTAAGGACAGTTTTAGGTTTAACAGATATATTACCTACCGAAAGGAAGAGGACAGAGAATGTTTTTTCACACTCTCTGTCCTCTTTTCTTGACAAGCACTGACTTAATTAAAGACACCAAATTTTGTCTTTGTCAAATTATCAAGCTTTATTGACAAATCAACAGAAATGTGGTAAAATATACTTGTCACACAATCTAATATTTTTTAGCGTTTAGTGGAAACTATCCTTGGTAAAAGGTGTTTCCTTTTTTCCTCATATCCACTAACGCTGGAAAGAGATTGTGTGACAACAATAAAG
Organism: Clostridia bacterium; assembly: GCA_017456895.1. Classification (GTDB taxonomy): domain Bacteria; phylum Bacillota; class Clostridia; order Oscillospirales; family CAG-272; genus UBA1740. Next base: position 661 of record JAFTIN010000029.1, on the reverse strand, counting down.
GGACACTTTTTCGGTGCGTTCCTTTATTGGGACGCACTTTTTTATATGCTGATAGGGGGATATATGAACAAGGATATTTAAAAAAAGGTAACAGATGTTACCGACACCGAGCTTACGCCAGGAGAGCCTGATGGTTGTCTTGGCAACGGAGAGCAAGGCTTTGAGTGTTGTTGCGACGGGTGCGACTGTTATTTGCTTTGTTTTCCCCAATTTGATCCCAAAAACAAAGAAAAAGATTAACATACTGTGTTACCGCTTACTGTATAAAGCGTCCAAGCCAATGCTTTTGTTGGTTGCTTTAGTACCTTCGGTCAAGTAGTAAAAGGCACTTATGGCGTTTGCCGTAAGTGCCTTTGTGTTACTTTTATCAATTGATTTGTAGTCTTTAATTAAGTCATACGAAGCACTTTATTTATGGACACAAATGCAAATATTTCGTCGGCGACCTGCTCTACGGCAGGTGCGCTTGCGAGAGCTTTTTATATTCTCTTAATCCTCTATTCCCGCAAGAACGCCCACGTCGCGAACTATATATTTCGGACGGTAGGGGAATTTTTCAAGGTCCTCGGGTCTGGTAACACCCGAAAGAACGAGAACGGTATCCATCTCTGTCTCAAGACCCGCGATTATATCGGTATCCATTCTGTCGCCGATTATAGCC
>JAFTIN010000028.1 GCA_017456895.1 Clostridia bacterium | reverse complement strand
GTAAGGCGAGGCTGAAAATTTGAGATAATATGAGAATATTATATGAATTTTTGCCGATGGATTATGTGAAATTTATCTCTTTAAAACTGGTTCGTATTATTCTCTCTTGCCTAAGTATATTGTAGCATAGGAAAGTGTTTTTTTCAAGAAATATTATCTAATTTGGTTTTTTGTATTTACAAATGGAAGTTTTTTTGGTAAAATATATATATCAAAATTGCAAGGAGGCTATCTATGAATAAAAAAATCATAATAACGATCGCGCGCCAGTACGGAAGCGGCGGACGAGAGATCGGAGAACTGGTAGCCAAGGCCCTTGGCATACCGCTCTACGACAAGGAGCTGATCACCGAGGCGGCAACAAGAGGCAGTCTTGACGAAAAGGTAACAAAGCTCGCGGACGAGTCTGCGGCTAACAGTCTGCTCTACACGCTCGCTATGGGCTCAAACGTGCTGGGTACTACTATGCACTTCGGCTATAAGATGCCGCTCAACGACAAGCTCTTTATACTGCAGTCCGAGGTCATCAAGGAATACGCCCATGAGGGCAGCTGCGTTATCATAGGAAGGTGCGCGGACTACGTACTCAGAGATGAGGAAAAGCTACTCAGGATCTTTGTCTACGGAGATCTCGACCACAGAGAAGCGAGAGTTGCCGAGAGACACCCCGAGCTTAAGCCCGGACAGATAATCGACGTTATCAGCAAGACGGACAAGAGGCGCTCGTCCTACTACAACTTCTATACCGGTAATAAGTGGGGCAAGTTTGATAACTACGATATAGCGATCAACTCCTCTACCCTCGGCATTGAGGGAGCGGCAAAGATCATCGCCGCATGCGCAAGCAAGTTGATAGAGGAATAAACCGATATATAAAGCGGAAGGCATTTGCCTTCCGCTTTTTGCTATTATTTGAATATATTTATTTACATTTATGGCCTATAAAGGTCAATTTTATCGGATATAGTTCTGGCGGTATCGGCCATAAACTTAGCCACTACGGGATACTGCTCCTCCATAAATCCATCGAAGAAGCAATCTGCCTCAAGGGTAAATGGGCCACGGTAATCTACCTCACCGAGAGCTCTTGCTATCCTATCCCAATTAAGCCTTGCAGCACCCGGGAGAGTGTGCAGATCCGAGACGTAATCGACGTCGTGCGCGTGGATACAGCCGAGGCGGTCGTGACCTATAATTCGTACGGCATCCTCTGGCTCTCTGCCGCAGAGCGCAACGTGACCAAGATCGAGGCAAACGGTGAAGATCTCCGGGTCTGCAAGCTCGTCATAGTAGCGGCACAGCTCGTACGGATCCTCACATACGTGGTCACAGATCCTGCCGGTCACGGGGTGCCTGTCCCACATATTCTCAAGAGCGATCTTAACCTTGTTTGTACGCGCAAGAGGAGCTATGGCGCGGTAGAACTTCATATTCATCTCGAAGTGCTCTTCCTCGTGGCCGTAATAATGGCCTCTCATTATAGGATGGACGACGAGATTCTCAATACCGAGGAGCGCGCAGAACTCGAAAACACGCGGGAAAAGCGGGATAAGCTCGTTGAGGTAACGATCATATCCGCCGCCAAACGGAGCGTGCGCCTGGACGAATTGTACACCGGCCTTGTCCGCCATGGCGCGAAGCCTTGCAGCAACCTCGCGGTAGTCGTCGGTAAACGGACAGCCGTCAATATTGTACATTGTAATATCGATGGCGGGATAGCCTGCCTCGATAAGCATCTCGACCGCACGGACAAGTCCGTATTTACGGGCGAGAAAGTCTGTTTGAGTCGCAAAAAGCATAATTGTCTCCGATCAGATCTCTATCTCAAGGCCGTCGTAGCTGATGATGAAGCCGTATCTGTCTGCGTGCTCACACATCTTGTCGTAATCTGCATCAACACCCTGGTGGGAGAAGTGGCTCGAGATACAGACGGTGTGCTTGTCCGTAACGCCGTTCATATCAAGGAAGCCCTTGACTGCAACGTTATCGAGTAGGCCCATATGGTGATCTGCCTTGCCGTACTTCACAAGCACGTTCTCGTAGCCGTAGGTAGTGTCAAAGGAGATGGCGTCAAGGACAATACCGCGCTTGATAAGATACTCGTAGACCTCGTAGGAGGGGCGGCCGGTATCGTTAAGGACGAGGAAGGACTTGTTGCCCTGCTCTATCAGGTAGACGAAGGGCGTCTTGGTGCCGTGCTCTGCGGGAAGGGGCGTTACTATGTAGTCGCCTATTCTGCGTGACTCATAGGGCTTCATAATATCGAAGAGCATTCTGTTCTGATTCTTGTAGCTCGGGTTGTTGTCGCTGACCTTTCTGATATAGGAGAGCGTGTCCTCCGAGCCGTGGATTATCATGGTATCAACGAAGGGGCTCTTGGTAAAGCCGGGCAGACGGTTGGTAAGCTCGTCCGCATAAAGATGATCCTCGTGAGGGTGCGTAATAAGAACGTGAGGAAGGCGTGAAAGGTCAAAGTCATACCTTAAGGTATGCATATAGGTATCCGGGCCAAAATCGACGAGAAGATCGTCGTTGATAAGTATCTGAGAGCGAGTGCGGATCTTTCTGCCCTTCTCCTCCCTTGCAAGACGGCAGGTCTCACAGTTGCAGAATATGCCGGGAACGCCCTCTGCAGCGGCTGTTCCCCAGTACTGAATCTTCATATTTCCTCCGATGTCAAACGGTAATTTTTCTTTAATTCAATTGTATAACATTTCAGGGGAAATGTCAAGGAAAGAAGGAAAAAAGAATATATTTGTTTCAGCGCTCTGAAAGAGCTCAAATTTTGCTGACCAATTGATTGCAACAAAAAAATAGTTCAATAGACAAATAGAAAAGCCGCAATGCGTCTGCGGCTTTTTGATATCCTCTGTGGTGGGTTTATTTTTGTTTTACAAAAGGTAATACTTGCTTGGTTAGGAAATGTATCTCCGATAAACGGGTGCGAAACAACCCTTCCGTCTTTTAAAAAAAGACACCTCCCCTTACACAGGGGAGGCTTTGGTTATCAGAAATTCTCGGGATATACGCCCTGGGCTTTGAGCTGCTTGAAGGCTTCTACGACTACGGGCTTATCCTCCTTGTAGGTTACGCCGTACCACTTATCCTCGTTGTCAAGGACGAGGGCGTCTGCCTTGCCCTCCTCGATGAGGTCGGAAACGAGAACGGGGAGAAGGTACTCGCACTTCTCGGGGTTCTTCTTAAGATTCTCGTCGAGGAACTTGGGGAAGCGAGCCTTTGCCTCCTTGAGATATGCGGGGGTGAAGCCCCAGAGGTTCATGGAAACGATGGTATCGGGATCGAGGGGCTGCTTATCTCCCTCATCAAGGAAGTAGATGGAGCCGTCGGGCTCTACGCCGATCTGCGTGCGCTCAACGATCTTGGTGAGCAGGCCGTTCTCAAAGGAGCAAACGCCTCTGGCAACTGTGCCCTTCTCGGTTACTGTGTTCTTAAGAAGGTAGCCGACCATAGCGAAGTGATACTTCTCGTCGTCCTGGGTATTCTTAAGGAACTCGTAGATCTTCTTGAAGGCATTGGCGCCGTAGTAGTCGTCAGCGTTGATAACCGCGAAGGGGCCCTCAACGGTGTCGAGGCAGCACATAAGAGCGTGTGCGGTGCCCCAGGGCTTTCTTCTGCCCTCGGGGATAGAATAACCCTCGGGAAGCTTGTAGAGCTCCTGGTAAACATACTTAACGTTAATGTCCTTGCCCTCAAGGTGCTTATCCATAACCTCACGGAAGTCCTTCTCGATCTCCTTCTTGATAATGAAGGTAACGTCACGGAAGCCGGCGCGGATGGCGTCGTAGATGGAATAGTCGATAATGATGTGGCCCTGCTCGTCGACCTTGTCGATCTGCTTAAGTCCACCGTATCTGCTGCCCATACCTGCAGCCATTATTACAAGCTCGGGATTTTTCATTGCTTTTTCTCCTATGTAAAATTTGATTTAGCAAGTATATTGTATACCACTTTCTTAAGAAAATCAAGTGAAAATCGCATATTTTATTTGTATTTTTGCCTAAGTATGCGCTTTTTTACAAACAGGTTTTCAAAGACGGTAAAAAAAGCTCGATTTATGCTTGAAAAATGCGACGGTATGGTATATAATAAAGAGAGAAAACAAAAAAAGGACGGTAAAGACATGAGTACCTTTCACCTTGTAGATCATCCGCTTATCCAGCACAAGCTCACCATTATGAGAGATAAAAACACCTCCTCTAAGGATTTCCGTCAGTTGCTCGACGAGATCTCCATGCTTATGGGCTATGAGATCACGAGAAACCTTCCCCTTGAGGACGTTGAGGTCGAGACACCTATATGCAAGGCGACCTTCAAGAGAATCGCCGGCAAGAAGCTCGCAGTAGTTCCGATCCTGCGCGCAGGCCTCGGTATGGTGGACGGTATACTCCGTCTTGTTCCCTCCGCGAGAGTCGGACACATCGGTCTTTACCGCGATCCCGACACTCACCTCCCCGTAGAATACTACTGCAAGATGCCCCAGGGCATTGAGGACAGACTCACGATAGTTGTTGACCCCATGCTTGCTACGGGCGGATCTGCCGCAGACGCTATAACCATGGTTAAGGCAAGAGGCGCGAAGTCCGTGCTTCTTATGTGCCTTGTAGCCGCTCCCGAGGGCGTAAAGAAGGTGCAGGAGGATCACCCCGACGTTGACATCTACTGCGCGGCTCTTGACGAGAAGCTCAATGACCACGCGTATATCGTTCCCGGTCTTGGTGACGCGGGTGACAGAATCTTCGGTACGAAATAAATGCGCGAGATAAAAATCGGCAAAAATGACTCAGGACAGAGACTGGACAAGTTTCTGACCAAGGCGCTCGACCTACCGATAGGCCTGCTATACAAATCTATCCGCACGAAGAAGATCAAGGTCAACCGCAAGCGAGCCGAAAACAATACGGTGCTCCTTGAGGGCGACGTGATACAGTGCTTTCTCGCCGAGGAGTTCTTTGCCAAGCTTGATGAGAGCGAGGGCGTTTGTCTTTCTCTTGACAGGATACAGCCGAAGCTCGATATAGTGTACGAGGATGAGAATATCCTTCTCCTCAATAAGCGCCCCGGCGTTTCGGTACACGAGGACGAGGACTCCAAGGTCAATACGCTGATAGCGCACGTTCAGGCATACCTCTACCAAAAGGGAGAGTATAAGCCCGAGGACGAGCAGAGCTTTGCCCCTGCCCTATGCAACAGGATAGACCGCAACACCGGAGGTATCGTTATCGCTGCAAAGACCGCGGAGGCTCTGAGAGTGATGAACGAGAAGATACGTCTGCGCGAGATAGACAAGCTCTACCTTGCCGCCGTACACGGTATACCCGAGAAGAAGGAGGCCACGCTTACCGGCTACCTCATCAAGGACGAAAAGCTCAACAAGGTAAGAGTCTACGATAAGAATCCTCCCAGAGGCGCAAAAAACATTATAACGAAGTACAGGGTGATAGCCACGAAGGGCTCGGACGCACTTGTCGAGGTCGAGCTTCTGACCGGCAGAACGCACCAGATAAGGGCGCATATGGCCCATATCGGACACCCTCTTGTGGGTGACGGAAAATACGGAGTGAACAAGAGCGACAGGGCCTCGGGCTACAAGTTCCAGGCGCTGTATTCATACAAGCTGCGCTTCAGCTTCAAGGGTGAAAAGACTGCGCTCGAATACCTTAACGGCAAGGAATTTTCCATACCCAAAAGTGATATTTACTTTACAAGCGAATTCTTTGACAGATAAGCAAATATGAAAAGGACGAGGGTTTTCTCGTCCTTTTTTGTTATCTTTGATTTACAAAAAACTTATTTTGTACCGGTTGAGCCAAATCCGCCGGCACCTCTTACGGTATCCGAGAGCTCATCCGCAAGCTCAAACTCCGCCTTAAGGAAGGGGACGATGGCGAGCTGGGCAACCCTCTCGCCGCACTCAATCGAGGCTACCTTTTGTGAGTGGTTATGTAGCGCTACCCTAACCTCTCCGCGATAGTCCGCGTCGATAACGCCAACCTTGTTTGCGGGAGCAAGGCCGCGCTTTGTACCAAGGCTTGAGCGCGCGAAAATAAGTCCGCAATATCCCTCGGGGATCTCAACGGCGATACCTGTATGGAGAAGCACGGTTTCATGAGGCGCTATCTCAACCGTTCCCTCGGTAAGAGCGTAAAGGTCTGCACCTGCCGAATACTCAGTGCCGTAAGTAGGAAGTACTGCTCTTTCATCAAGCTTTTGAATTCTAACCTTCATGAATCTGTTCTCTCCTCGTTCTTTTTATACGCTTTATCAAGCTTACAGCCCTCCCAGATCACGATCTGTCCGGAGGCGCGCGTCTTGTTCATATCAATTATACGCTGGTTATATGATCCGCGGAATCTTAAGCCAAGCTGCTTTTTCTCCTCCTCAAATCTGCCGTCGACAAGAATATCGACGAGTTCAAGAATATCCGAGGTTACCTCTATACACTTCGGATGCTCTCCGAGTGCGCCTGTAAGCTCCTCGTAAAGATTGCCCGTGAAGAGCCAAAGAGTCTTGCTTGGATACCTTCTTTTGAACTCGCGGAGGAAAGGAAGGAGGGCTCTTTGATTTGATGGCTCCATAGGCTCTCCGCCGAGGATAGTAAGCCCTCTGACAGAGGCATTATTAAAGGTAGAGAGGATGTCCTCGGCTACCTCATCGGTGAAGGGCTGACCGTAATCAAAGGCCCATGTCTCGGGCTGAAAGCAGTTCTTACACCTGTTCGTACAACCGCTAACAAAGAGAGTCGTTCTAATGCCCTCTCCGTTTGCTACGTCAAATTTCTTTACTGTTCCGTAATACATTGTAAACTTTACCTTACATATTATTTGTTTAACTTATCTTTTAAGAACATACCCGTGTATGAGCGCTCGCACTTAGCTACCTCCTCGGGAGTGCCCTCTGCAACCAGCGTACCGCCTCCGTCACCGCCCTCCGGACCGAGGTCGATAATGTGGTCGGCGCACTTGATAAGATCGAGATTGTGCTCTATAGTGATGACGGTGTTGCCCGCATCGGCAAGCCTGTTGAGTATGGAGATAAGCTTGGATACGTCCTCGGTGTGAAGACCTGTCGTCGGCTCATCGAGAATGTATATAGTCTTACCCGTAGAGCGCTTTGAGAGCTCGGTAGCAAGCTTTACTCTCTGCGCCTCACCGCCTGAAAGAGTGGTGGAGGACTGGCCGATCTTGATGTATCCGAGGCCGACGTCAAAGAGTGTACGCAGCTTTCTTTCAAGCTGGGGCAGTCCCTCGAAGAAATACATTCCCTCCTCTACGGACATCTCGAGCACGTCGTAGATATTCTTGCCCTTATACTTCACCTCAAGGGTGTCGCGGTTATATCTTCTGCCGCCGCAGACGTCGCATTTTACGTAGACGTCGGGCAGGAAGTTCATCTCAATACACTTTACTCCGTCACCCTCGCAGGCCTCGCAGCGTCCACCCCTAACGTTGAAGGAGAAGCGGCCGGCGTCATATCCCTTTGCCTTGGCGTCCTTTGTCTTAGCAAAAAGATATCTGATATCGGTAAACAGACCCGTGTAGGTCGCGGGATTGGATCTGGGAGTTCTGCCTATCGGGCTCTGGTCAATGGCTATAACCTTATCGAGGTGCTCAAGGCCTGTAATATTCTCCACCTTACCGGGATAGGTGATAGCGCGGTTAAGATCTCTTTGAAGTGTTCTTAAAAGAACCGAATTGATCAGAGAGGATTTTCCGCTACCCGATACACCGGTGACGGCAATAAACTTGCCGAGGGGGATATCGACGCTGAGCTTCTTGAGGTTATTCTCCTCTGCTCCCTCTATGTGAAGATGCTCGCCGTTACCTTCCCTGCGCTTTTTCGGCACGGGTATACATTTTCTACCCGAAAGATACGCGCCGGTTATAGAGTTTTCATTATCAGCAACCTCGTCGGGAGTACCTACCGCGACGACCTCGCCGCCGTGGATACCGGCGCCCGGGCCTATGTCAACGATAAAGTCCGCCTCACGCATGGTCTCCTCATCGTGCTCTACGACGATGACAGAGTTACCGAGCTCTCGAAGATGCTTAAGCGTAGCGATAAGCTTGCCGTTATCCCTCTGGTGGAGGCCTATGCTGGGCTCGTCAAGGATATAGAGAACACCCGTAAGCGCCGAGCCTATCTGCGTGGCAAGACGTATTCTCTGCGCCTCGCCGCCCGAGAGTGTACCTGCGGTCCTGGCAAGGTTGAGGTAATCGAGACCGACGCTGACGAGGAAGTTCAGCCGCGCCTTTATCTCTTTAAGCACCTCTTTTGCAATTATCGTTTTCGACTCGTCGAAGGAGAGCTCCTCAACGAACTTTAGCATTTTATCTACGGAGAGTCTGGTGATCTCGTCAATGTTGAGTCCGCCGACGGTAACGCCGAGAACCGTATCCGAGAGTCTGCGTCCCTTACACCTCGGACAAGCAACCTCCTCGACGAATTCCTGATAATAGTCACCGCCCTGCATTCGCATACGCTTTTCAATGATTCGGACGATACCGTCAAAGGTCGTGGTCTGTTCTCTGCCCTCGCCGCCGAAGTATCTCATAACCGTGTACTTTCTCGTCCCCGAGCCATACATCAGTATATCCATCTGCTCCTCTGTAAAGTCCTTAAGAGGTGTATCGAGGGTGAAGCCGTATATTTCACCAACTGCGGCAATAAGAGGTCCGGTCCAGGAGTCCTCGGTCATGGTCTTGAAGCCGTTGACCGTGATACCTCCGTCGCGGAGAGAAAGCTCCTTGTGGGGAATGAGTTTTTTGACCGAGATGCGCTGCATATTTCCGATACCGGAGCACTCGGGACACGCGCCGATAGGATTGTTGAAGGAGAACATTCTCGGCTCAAGCTCCGGAAAACTGATTCCATGCTCCTCGCAGGCGTATTTCTGGGAAAACTCGAGCTCCTCGCCTTCGCCATCACGAGGCACGGTAACAATCGTCACCCTGCCGTCGGAGACACGCAGAGCGCTCTCGACCGAGTCCGAAAGACGTGAGCGAATATCCTCCTTGATAACGAGTCTGTCAACTACTATATCTATAGTGTGACGCAGGTTCTTATCAAGCTCTATATTCTCGGTAAGATCGTATAGATTGCCGTCTACTCTAACTCTGGCAAAACCGCTCTTACGCGCATCCGCAAACACCTTCTCGTGCATACCCTTCTGCGCTCTGACGACCGGCGAAAGCACCATAAAGCGCGTGCCCTCGGGGAGCGAGAGGATCTTGGCGACGATCTGATCGAGCGACTGCTGCACGATCTCCTTGCCGCAGACGGGACAGTGAGGAGTACCTACTCTCGCGTAGAGAAGGCGGAGATAGTCGTATATCTCGGTCACGGTACCAACGGTCGAGCGCGGATTCTTGGAGGTCGTCTTCTGGTCTATGGAGATCGACGGAGAGAGTCCCTCGATAAGATCTACGTCGGGCTTGTCCATCTGACCTATAAACATACGAGCGTAGGAGGAGAGGCTCTCAACGAAGCGCCTGTGCCCCTCGGCATACAGAGTGTCAAAGGCCAAGGATGACTTTCCGCTGCCTGAAAGACCGGTCAATACTACCAGCTTATCGCGAGGGATAGTCACGTCTATATTCTTTAAATTATTTACTTTTGCACCTTTAATGACAATATTTCTTGACATTTTTGCACCTTTTAGTTTCTTTTGCTTGAGCCGAGATTATTTTCTCAGCTCCTTAATTCTGTCTCTGATATACGCCGCCTGCTCGAACTCAAGACGCTTTGCCGCGTCGCGCATCTCCGCTGTAAGCTTCTCGATAAGCTTTTCTTTCTCGAGTCTTGAGAGCTTCTTTTCGCTCTCGGGCTTGACCTTCTTGCCTATCTCTATAACGTCGGCCACCCTCTTTTTTATACTTGCGGGAGTTATGCCGTTTTCATCGTTATAGCGCATCTGTATATCACGGCGGCGGTTGGTCTCGTCTATAGCGCCCTGCATAGATCTCGTGACTGTGTCGGCGTACATAATTACATGGCCGTTTACGTTTCTCGCGGCACGTCCGACGGTCTGGATAAGCGAGGTCTCGGAGCGGAGGAAGCCCTCCTTATCGGCGTCGAGTATAGCAACCAACGAGACCTCGGGTATGTCGAGGCCTTCCCTTAGGAGGTTGATACCGACGAGCACGTCAAACAACCCAAGACGCAGGTCTCTTATGATCTGCATGCGCTCTATTGTTTCCACCCTGTGGTGTATATATTTCACCTTGATTCCGTTGGCGGAGAGGTACTCCGTGAGGTCCTCTGCCATCTTGGTCGTGAGGGTGGTGACGAGAGTCTTTTCTCCCCTCTCCACAGTCGCCCTGATCTCACCGAGCAGGTCGTCTATCTGTCCTTCAACCGGCCTCACCTCCACGAGAGGATCTATAAGTCCGGTAGGCCTTATAAGCTGCTCGACAATCGAGGAGCTCTCTGCTCTCTCGTAGTCAGCGGGGGTTGCGCTGACGAATACGACCTGGCGTATCCTCTCCTCAAACTCGTCGAAGAAAAGAGGACGGTTGTCGAAGGCAGAGGGAAGCCTGAAGCCGTAGTCAACGAGGTTCTTTTTACGTGCGAAGTCACCGCCCGACATACCGCGCACCTGCGGAAGCGTTACGTGTGACTCATCAACAAACATAATGAAGTCGTCCGGGAAATAATCGAGGAGAGTGTACGGTGTCGATCCCTCGGGTCTGCCCGAAAGCACTCGCGAGTAGTTCTCTACTCCGGAGCAGAAGCCAACCTCACGGAGCATCTCAATATCGTATTTTGTCCTCTCCTCTATTCTCTGCGCCTCGATAAGCTTGTTTTCGGAGCGGAAGAATTTGACTCTCTCCCTCATCTCCTCTTCGATCTCGGCAAGAGCGGCCTCTCGCTTCTCGTCGGATACGGCGTAGTGCGTGGCCGGGAAGATGGCGGTATAGGAAAGGCGCTCGATAACGTCGCCTGTGACTGTGTTTATCTTGGATACGCGGTCGATCTCATCACCGAAGAACTCTACCCTGATGGCATAGTCACGAGCGGAGGCGGGAAAGATCTCAACGACGTCACCGCGGACACGGAACTTGTTTCTGATAAAGTTCATATCGTTCCTCTCATAGCTGATAGAAACGAGCGCGCGGATAAGATCGTCGCGCGACATCTCCTGCCCCGGACGGAGCGAGACAAGAAGTCCCTGATACTCAAGCGGATCACCGAGCGAGTAGATGCAGGAGACAGAGGCGACGATTATGACGTCGCGGCGCTCAAAGAGAGCCGAGGTAGCGCTATGTCTGAGCATATCTATCTCGTCGTTGATCATAGCATCCTTCTCAATATACATATCCTTACCGGGGATATAAGCCTCGGGCTGGTAGTAATCGTAGTAGGAAACGAAATACTCCACCGCATTGTCCGGGAAGAACTCGCGGAACTCTGTGCAAAGCTGGGCTGCGAGAGTCTTATTGTGCGCGAGAACGAGAGTCGGGCGGTTAAGATTGGCTATAACGTTGGCCATAGTAAAGGTCTTACCCGAGCCGGTAACACCGACCAGAGTCTGCGCTCTCTCACCTGCGAGAATGCCTTCGGTAAGGGCGGCAATTGCGGCAGGCTGATCGCCCGTCGGCTTGTATTCACTTTTCAGAATGAATTTTCCGTTTTGCATACGCCCTCCTCGATATTATGATGTGCAGTATTCATACTGCATATTTTCGCACTATATATTTTAGCACAAAAAATTATTAAAGTAAATAGAAAAAGCAAGATTAGTTTTTGAATTCTAATCCTGCTTTATCCGTTATTATTTGCCGTATCGCTTATAGCGGCGGCGATAGAGTCTGTTGAGGTTGCGGGCGGAGGGGTAGATCGACTGAGGGCTCAGAAAATGTGAGAACTCAAAGGTGATGATCTTGTCCGCGTATTCCCCGTGCTCGGAGAGCTTTCGCTCAAGAAGATCGAAGGGTATCGGATAATACATACGTCTGACGTCTCTTTCAAAGGTCTCCGTGTTTACCCAATGCTCCATACCAAACTCGTCGCAAAGCCTTTTGTTCACTCTGAAGTACTCGCGCATGGTCTCAATGGGAGCCGAGCCGTCCTGGAATGCGCAGATATCTATCTCTTTCGCGCACTCGCGGAAGATAGCGTGCCACTCCTCACCGTGTCTTTCGGGGGTGAAGTCTCCGCCGGTCACGTAGGTGTTGAAATACGGGCTGATAAGGACGGGCATGGTCTCGTCCTTTTCCTTGCAGATATACGAGAGCCCCTTCATCACCTCGGTGATATTAAGCTCGTTTTTGCTCGCCTCCTGGGGTATATACCAGCCGTGGAGGGACGGTATACCCTCGTATCTGTGATAGACCTCATCGATAAAGTGGCGGTTGCGCTCGATCTCGCCCTGCGCGTCGCCCTTACCCCAGTCGATGTCCGAGATGTGAAGGCCCATAAACACCTTCATCTTACGCTTTGCAGCCTCCTCGAGGATAAATCCGGCAAAGTCGTTAGTCGATTCGGTACCGAAATGCCTTGATGGATAGATGGTCTTGCCTAAGAAGCCGCCGCGAATAAAGATAAGAGTGTCGATGCCGACCTTCATCATATTGTCAAGATCACGCTTCCATTGGCCTCTCGTCCAGTTTGACGAGGGAATATCGTAGGTGATCTCATCTATAAACGTGCCCGTGATAGGTCCCTTCATCCTTACCTCCGTTTACTTCTTCTTATTGTTATCGGAGGTGACCTTAACTCTGGTTACGTGCCTGTTAAGGAATCTGTCCTCGCGGTAGGTAAGCTCAAGATTTGTGTAATGCTCAAGTGGATAAATATGACCGAAAACGCCTCTCTTATACGTAATGATAACACCGACGCAGACCGCAACGGCCGCGGCGACGGCTAAAACAACCGAAATAATAATTACTTCCGTCATATTACCTCCTAAATGAAGAACGCATAGCCAAGAAGGAAGGCGAGCAATCCCGCGCCGATAAAGGCGCCGAGGGCGGCAAGGATAAGCTTAGGTATGCTCACGGGGAGCTCACCGTATACCTTACCGGTCGAGCCGTTCATGGCGTAGACGTAGGTCTTGTCCTTCTTCTTATTGGTCTTGTGCTTTTTCTTATAGGTGAGGATCCATATCGGCATAAGGCTGTATTCCCAGTGGCTCTTAAGGACGGCCACGTCAAGGTAATTTACAGCTAAGGAGCCGTAGTTGGTGGTGCGCTCGAGTATAGTCTGGGCGTAGGAGTTCATCCTTCCCTTCACCTCCGAGGAAAGAGCCTCGCGGTCGATGTCGCGCTTCTTGGCAACGTAGCCCTGAAGGTACGGCATAGAGAAGTCACGGTAATCCTCCATAGGATAAGGAAGTATGCCCTCGAGCATCTCCTTGTCCTCGGTGGATATAGCCGAGGTCGTGATGTCCTCAAAATGAATGTTTCCTCTGCGGCCGACGGCGTACGTGGTGGTCTCGGTATAGCGATAATCACCGGAGCGCCAGGTACGTACGTTCTTTCCGATTCCGCGTAGCTCGGAGTCGGTATCGGCGTCAGTCACCCAGAAGGGATAGTAAACGCCGCTGATCTTATCAATGCTTTCTCCCGAGAAGTAATCTCTCGGTACGAACCACTTTTTCTTGGCAAAGCGGAGGAAGGTGTTCTTTGCCTCATCCTTGTCAAACTTAAAGGGGATGATCTTCGTAGGCCTAAACTCTCCGCTCACCTTATCTGCTAAAACTATCGGGTTGTGACAGTAGTAACAGAAGGAGGCGGCGGTGTTCTTATCTGCTATGACCTCGGCGCCGCAGCTCGAGCACACGTACTCGAGTATCTCTTTTCTGAAGTCCTCTGTTTCCTTTGCCTTTTCCTCAGCCTTCTTTGCGCTTTCTGTGTCGTTTAGCTCAAGTTCTGTAAACTTTGATAGACAAAATTCGCATTTAAAGAGCTGTGCCTCGGCATCAAATATCAGACCGGCCTCACAATTTTTACACTTATATGTAATGATAGTTTCCATATAGGAAGCCTCGCTTTTATTGTCTCTGTAGGAGTGTTGATTATGCCTTCTTGGAGCCGCAGTCAGAGCAGAATCTCGCGTCGGCGTCATTGACGTTACCGCAAGAGCAGGTCCACTTTCCCTCCGGCTTTTTTGATCCGCACTCGGGACAGAATTTGCCGGTGCATACGTTACCGCAGGAGCAGGTCCAGGAGGAAACCTCGGGCTTTCTTGCGCCACACTCGGAGCAGAATTTACCCTCGTTGCCTTCCTTACCGCAGGAGCACTTCCAGCCGTTTGCCTTAGCGCGTGCCTCTGCCTCCGCCTTCTCGCGGTCGTATCTCATCTGTTCTCTGTTGGTCTCTGAAGCGCCTGCCATAAATCCGCCTGCGGCATTCATTCCCATACCCATGCCGAAGATGGCGTTAGCGCCGCCTGCGGGATTGGAGCCTGCAGCCTCAAAGCCGCGAGCAATTGAGCCCTGAACGTAGCCCTCTCTGACATTCGCGTCACCGAGCATAGCGCCCTTGTTACGCATATTGATAAGCTCCTTGGACTCCTCGTCGTAGGAGACGCTCGCGATACCTACGGACTGCACCTCAAAGCCACGGGTTTCCTTCCAGCCCTGATCAAGCTCGTTTGCCATATACTGCGAGAGCTCACGGGACTTGGAGGCTACGTAGGAGATACGGATACCGTCTGCGCTCATCTTGTTCATAGTAGCGGTGAGAGCCTCGAGGAACTCGTTGAGATACTGCTCGTTGATCTCGGAGATGTCCACTCTCTCAGCGTTCTTGGGAATAGCCTCGGTGTAGAACTTGATGGGATCGGTGATCTTTATGGAATAGGTTCCGTGCGCTCTCAGGAAGAGCTCGGAATTATAGAAGTTGTCAAAGTAGTTTACGGGAGTTCTGGTGCCGAACTTAATACCCTTTATCTCCTGGAGGTTGATGAAGTATGCCTTCTGCGCATAGGAGGGAGTGCCACCGAACTTGATACGAGTGAAGGCGTCCTTGAGAGATGCGCCAAACTGTCCTGCAAAGAGCGAGGGAGCCGCGCTGTTATCTACCTTGTAGTAGCCCTCCTCTGCGGTGAAGTCGATGATCTTGCCGCCCTCGACGAGCATCATAAACTGGCCGGGGTAAACGTGAATGACCGATCCGTTGGAAATAACGTCCTCGGTGCCGCGCTTGTTGCTGCTCCTCTTGTCTGTGCGAACCTTTACGCCCTTGGTAAAGACGGTGGTGTCGCTCATATTGTCCGCCTCAAGGACCTCTGCCCACTGATCGGCAAGGTTGCCGCCCATAGCGCCTAAAAATGCCTTAATAATACCCATATTCATTTCTCCTTTCAAGGATAGTTTTTTCTTTTAGTATATAATAGATAAGCGTAAATGTCAAGAAAGTCAAGGTAAATATTTTGAAAAGTAAAAGCCTGCTCGTTACCGAGCAGGCTGTGTTTATTCGGTTTCTTCGTCCTCCTCGGTGCCGAGATGAACGTTTTCGTTGCCTCCAAAGTGGTCTCGCCTGTAGCCGCACTCTGTACATATTGAGTATTGAGCTGACTGCTTTACAAAAATGTGATTTTCGGAATACTTGTAACCGCAGCCACAAACTTTGTAATGCAGGGAGTTAGATATTATCTGATAGCTTGTATATCTATGTGCTTCGGTAAATTTGTATCCGCATCTGCAAGTAGATTCGTGTATTGTGTCGGAAACACTACTACTTGAGGCGCGTTTATGAGGTTCTTTGCTCGTGTCACCCCACACGCACTCATATACGTGCCCCTCTGCGTCTCTGGACACATACACCCCGGAATTCTCGTGAGTATGCTCCGGGTGCAAATCCTTATATGCCTCGCAAGAGCAAACATATGTTTGTGTCGGGTACCATAAATAGTTATCACAGCATACATGCGAGAAATAATCTTCATTTACTTCTATCCATAGAATGTCGACATTTAATTTATAATCTGTTGTTAATAAAGAGTACTCATACTCGGACTCGTAACACGCATGTAACACTAAGTCTTCATATTCTGTTCCATCACTGTTTTTTTTATTAACGACATCGTATGCAATCATAAAATGCCCTGTTTTTGTTTCAGGTGTAGTGCCACTTGCTGGGTCAGTTCCCCTAATTATCACAGGTATCCCTTTACTATTTACTCCGTCTTCTCCATTTCCTTTTACTTTATCAATAATACTCTGAACAAATAAACTGTTACTCTCCGAAGTAATCAAACCATAAGAGTATTCAGTATGAACTGTAACACCTCGCGGATCAACATTGCATATATTGTACAAATAGTATTCAAGCAATGTTTTAAGTTCTCTTGTCGTCAATGTATAATTCTCATCGTTCAAATTCAGAATCGGTTCACCATCATTTTCTATATCGAGAGAGGCAAGAAAGAGAAGGTACATATGCAAATAGTTTGTCTTGTTTTCTTCGATAAAGGTTCTATACTGTTCCGTTGATATACTTGTTCCATCTTCATTGGTAGGCAAAAATTCATTCTCAATTGCTAATTGCGGAGAAGCGTTCGAAAACGAATATGGATTGCAATTCACAACGTTGTGATCTTCAAATTCTTCTAAAACGATATTTTCATTCCAGTAAATATTATAAAACATCAAAAACAAGCTAAGTGCAACGAAACCACAACTTCCTTTTACATTTCTTGGTACATTTCCACCTAACTTATCAAAATGATGGGCAACACACGTTTTATATGTAAGTGAAGTCGCGGATACATGCAAATCAACAACACTTAATAAAACGGATAAAATCAAACAAACAGATATAAATCGCATCAACATTCGTTTCATAATTTTTAGAAGCTCCTATCTATGATTACTGCTGTTTTAACAAGTTCCTTCATAAACTCTATGGGCAGATCCGAATACTTCGGAAACCTTCCTTCGGGGGCCTCAAAGTAGCCAACAATTTCTCCTTTATACACAACTCTGAAGTCATTGCACTCATTATCATCGTATGGCCAATCTTCAAATCCCGAATTTACGTCATAAAAGCCGTCCGGTGAACAAAACAGCTGATCTTTATCCTCTAACACAGTGTCCGAGCCTATGGTGCTCGGAATTCCTGAGTTGGTAAACAATAAATTATCTTCGATACGAGCTCTTTTTTCACTCAAGCTCATATCACTGCTAATAAGTGTATATCTGTCGCACAAATACCACTCAATGTATACAAATGCATTTTTTACATCAAGAAAGTGCTCTCCATTAATGTCACGACTTGTCCTTAAGCAAAACTTTACATCAAGTGCATTGCCATTGTAAATCATTCCCTCACAATCAAAGATTAAAGAATACTCTATGTAGTTACAGTTAGTTTTTAGTCTTTCAACAGCCTCTACAAGATCTTCATACGTCTCTATCCAGTAGTAATAATGTATATCGCCTTCGCAAAACACCTTTTCATCGTAATCCTTATTTATGTCGGCATTGCCCGTTTGGTCACCACCGGTCGCATTGTTCCCGATGATCATATCAATATACGAGCATCCGGTGAGAAAAACAAGCATCACTGAATATATTAGAATAAGAGCTATTATTTTCTTCACTATATATTCTCCTTTCTCTTCTGATAAAGTCGCTTTGCTGTGAAATTCATACTATCGCACGAATTAAGCTAAGTTTGCCCACTTTGGCCCAGGCAAGGCTTCGATATCTGCAATATAACTTTTATTTTTATTCAATAACAACCATTGTACTTAAAAATTCTTTGTGGTATTCTATTGGTAACGGATAATTATAGTCAAAGTGCATGTCTGCCACAAGTTCCCCTTGATACATTATTTCATAATAACTGCCCTCAAGAGGCTGATCTACGACGCCATAATCATATCTTCCAAACCAATCGAATGATAAGTCCTCAACGTTTTCTACATCCACAACGTAATTATACAACCCCGATGTTGAATTATAAGGATACCGTATATGAAAGGCACCGTATCTTTCGTAGTAGGAATAAACAAGCTTATCTATAGTAACATCTTTGGCAAAAGCAAACCAAACGAATTCACCTTCATCAATTCTTCTGTCAAAGAAGCTTTTGCCTTCTTCAAGAGGCTCTGCCTTAGATCTCGGATACGTAAAACACCACTTTACGTCAAATAAATCTCCCTCATAGTTAAATCCAATACTACGCTTTACGGTGTTTCCGTATCGTTTATTTTCTACGGTGCTTCCGTGGGATTTTAAAAGTTCTATTGCATCAAGAACTTCTTCGTATGTCTCTAACCAATAAAAGCCATCGACTTCATGCAAACAAGAGGCTTCTGAAAACCCACCTGTATAACCCTCCGGAACAATACCGGTATGTCCGTGTCCGTTCTTATGCTGATCACTATCGCCTGTTGATCCGGAATTGCCCGTTTCGTCACCAGCGGTCGCATTGTTCCCGATGATCATATCAATATACGAGCATCCGGTGAGAAAAACAAGCATCACTGAATATATCAAAATAAGAGCTATTATTTTTTTCATTATATATTCTCCTCTCTCTTTCGATTATATTATATAATCAACCTACGCTGTCTGTCAAGCTTTTCACTTTTTTTAGCGGATGAGTGTTATGATACGATCTTATTTTTAAAATAAAATATTTTTACAACCGAAAGGGCGTTTTAGTTTCAAAAAATAAAAAATAATATATACAAATTTTGCAGGTAAGATTTGGTGCTTTTACACAGAGGAAAGTGATGAGATACCACATTTGAGAAATGCTTGTCAATATGCCTGAAGGTCCGATATATTTGCCTTAAACGGCAAATTCGATATAATAAAAATCCCCCGGTAAAACCGGGGGTAAGAAAGTAAAACGGATACCGTTAACAAAATAGCTTATATCTTTTTAGTCATCCTCATATTCTTTTCCTCCTATGAATACTAAACTTTTCAAAAAATCTTCGTGAAAGGTCTTGGGCAACTCATTATCATGTCTTTGTATTTGGTAATAGACTATGCTTCCAAAATGCAGTTCACCTTTTTCTCTTGGCTCAAGAAGGCACCAGCCTTTTGAATTTGTGCAATCAAAAACTATATCCTCCAGCGGTATATCACTTCTTACACCCAAAGATACATCAAATCCTCTAAACAAACCATAGTATGTGTATTCCAATTCCTCAATACTAAGATCATCCAACATACCGATATACCATATTAAGATACGGTTAGCTTTCCTATCATACCATACTTTACTTTTATCTTCCTTATGACCGGATGCTATATCCATGATGAAGCAGTACTTAGCATCTACCAAATCAGTCTCATATTTCGACATTATTTGTTTGGGAATATCATTTCCTGCAGCCTCTAAGTGCTCGATAGCAATCAAAACCTCCTCAAAGGTCTCAACCCAGTGAAACTCCCTATTTTCGTAAAAATAAGGAGGTTCCCAAAAGCCTGCTGTGTATCCTTCCGGCGTTTTGCCGCATGAATTTTCATCATACACATTCTTTATCCATTCAACGAAGCCGCAAGACGTGATTGATAATAGCAAAGTAAGACAAAATATAGTAGATAACGTTTTTTTAAAAATGTTCATTTTTCCCTCTTAATATTTTTATTCTTTGTAAGAGTCATCTTTTCCATAACAGAACTTCCTTTTTCTTACAATTTTATTGTATATTAAATCTATGACGCTTGTCAAGTTTTTTCTTTTTTTCAAAACCGGGGGGATAGTGCAATCCAATATTTTAAAAATAAAATATTTTTACAACCGAAAAGGCGTTTTGGTTTCAAAAAATAAAAAATAATATATACAAATTTTGCAGGTAAGATTTAGTGCTTTTACACAGAGGAAAGTGATGAGATACCACATTTGAGAAATGCTTGTCGATATACCTAAAGGTCAGATATATTTGCCTTAAACGGCAAATTAGATATAATAAAAGCCACGCAAAAATGCGTGGCTTTTATTGAGGCTTTGCGCCCGAGGGTGGCAAAGCTTAAGCATTCCAGTTATGGTAAACCGCGTTTACGTCATCGTCCTCGTTGAACTTGTCGAGCATCTTCTCCATATTCTCGATATCGTCATCGTTATCGAGGTCAACGTAGGTCGAAGGAACCTTTGCAAGGTCGGCGGTAGCGAGGGTGTAGCCGAGGCCTATAATCGCCTCACGTACGTCCGCAAAGTCATCAACAGAGGTGTAGATAGTGTACTCACCCTCGTCACACTTGATGTCCTCTGCTCCGCACTCGAGAGCGTCCTCCATTACCTTATCCTCATCGAGCTCCTCATCCTCGTCAACGATGGTGATAACGCCCTTCTCCTCAAAGAGGAAGCCTACACAGCCGTTCTGGCCGAGGTTTCCGCCATACTTGTTGAAGGCGGCGCGGACGTTGCCCGCGGTACGGTTACGGTTGTCGGTAGAGGTCTCAACTATGATAGCAACGCCCGAGGGACCGTAGCCCTCGTAGACGATCTCCTCGTAGTTGATGTCGTTTGAATCAGTGAACTTCTTAATAGTTCTCTGAATGTTGTCGTTAGGCACGTTGTTAGCCTTTGCCTTAGCGATAAGGTCGCGAAGGCGGGAGTTGTTGGACGGATCGGGACCGCCCTCCTTAATAGCTACTGCCATCTCCTTGCCGATCTTGGTAAAGATCTTGGCCTTAGCGGCGTCAGCCTTCTCCTTCTTGTGCTTAATGTTGTTCCATTTTGAATGTCCTGACATATTTATATCTCCTAAATTTTATATCTTCTCGGGGCTCTGCATACAGATAAGATGAAGAGCGGTGCGGAGCACCTGGTTGGCCGCCCTGGTAAGAGCGATACGGCTGGAGCGAAGCTGCTCGTCCTCACAGCCGACGATCTTGCACTCGTGGTAGAAGCGGTTGAAGGCCGCGGCGAGGTCAAGGATATATCTTGTTACTATACTGGGCTCGTAATCTGCAAGAGCGGCGTTGATACGCTCGGGGAATACGGACAGACACTTAGCAAGCTCGAACTCAACGTCGGAGAGCTCCGCGCCGGTCATCTCGCCCTTGATATCCGCCTTCTCAAGCACGGAGCAGGTACGCGCGTAGGTATACTGAACGTAGGGACCGGTGTTACCGTCAAGGAAAGTGCGTCCTCCATCATAAAGTTGATGTCACGCATACGGTTGTTGGAGAGGTAGTAGAACACTACTGCGCCAACGCCAACCTTCTCGGCGATCTCGAGGCACTCCTTGGGATCGGGGTGCTTCTCCTTGGTTATCTCGGCAACGCGCTCGATAGCCTCGGCAAAGAGATCCTTGAGAAGAACTACGTTACCGGTTCTGGTCGCGAGCTTCATACCGTTTACGCTGACGGTACCGTAGGGCACGTGGACGAGCTCGTCATACCAGTCGTAGCCCATAAGCTCAACCACCTTGAACCACTGGGCAAAGTGTAAGGATTGCTGGGCGGAGGTGACGTAGATCGCTTTATCAAAGTTATAGGTGTTCTTGCGATATACTGCCGCGGCAATATCACGGGTGGGATAGAGAGTGGAGCCGTCACGCTTTAAGATAAGACAGACGGGCATATTCCACTTATCAAGGTTGACTATGGACGCGCCGTCGTCAATCTCGAGCAGGCCCTTGTCACGAAGCTTCTGTACCTCGGCGGGCATCTTGTCTGTGTAGAAGCTCTCGCCCTTGTATGAGTCGAACTCGATACCGAGCTGCTTATACGTCTTTTGATATTCCTCAAGGCTGACGGACACGAACCAGCGCCAAAGCTCGAGGTTCTCCTCGTCACCGTGCTCGAGCGCGGTGAACTCACGCCTGGACTCATCTGCGAGGGGCGACGACTTCTTGCCCTCGGGATCCTTTGCCGAGCTCTCGTCCTCTTCCCTCTTTATCTCGTTGTTGATCCTGACGTAGAGCTTAACGAGCTCGTCTACTCCGCCCTTCTCGATAGTCTCCTTATCGCCCCAGAGCTTGTAGGCAACGATGAGCTTACCGAACTGGGTACCCCAGTCACCGAGGTAGTTGATGCCGAAGCAGTCGTAGCCCGCGAACTCGTGAAGGAGCTTCAGGGAGTGGCCGATAACGGTGGTACCGAGGTGGCCGATGTGGAAGGGCTTGGCAACGTTGGGTGAGGAGTAGTCGAGGACGACCTTCTTACCGACACCGTTCATAGGCGAGCCGTACTTGTCACCGAGTCTGTCAACGTCGGAGACTACCCTTGATGCAAAGGCTGTGTGATTGACCTTGAAGTTAAGGTAACCGTTGAGAGCCGATACCGAGGAGAACTCGTCGCACGAGACGTTCTCCGCAAGTGTTTGTGCGATCTGCACGGGAGAGCGGCGGAGCGTTCTCGACAGGCGGAAGCAAGGCAGCGCTATGTCGCCCATTGAAGTATCCGGAGGATACTCAAGCATAGTGAATATTTCATCGGATGAGAGAAGTCCCTCTCCGAACTTTTCTTTTATACACTCCGCGAGAAGCGAAGCGGTCTTCTTCTTAAGAATAAGCATATTTACCTCTTAAAGTGAATTCTTCATTTTGACGTATTTTCTCTCCCCCTGCTCGCCCTTAACAAGTCTTACGGGGAGGTAGGTGTAGAGGTTGAAGGCGTATGCGAGAGCAGACTCCGTGCCGGAATCAAGATAGAACTCTCCGTCCTTCTCAAAGACGGTGATCTCGGGGATATCCTCTCCCCTCTCAAGCCTTGCGGAAAGGTCTCGGAGCAGCTCTGCATCGTGCTCGTCGTCAATATAGTTGAGTCTCTCGGGAGAAAGATAGCAGAATGTAGCCTCTCTGTTCTCTCTCCATTTTTCAAACGAGGAGATGATCACGCCGGCTACCTCCTCGGGCGTGGCGCCGGTGGTGTCCACGACGAGTGAGTAATTGGTAAGGTCGGTAATGTCGACTCCATACTTCTCTGAATATCTCTTCTTTTCGCTCTCTCGACGAGCTCTTGTACAGGCGATGGTCTCCTCAAGCGTCGAGGCGTGCTCACAGGAGCGGTTGGCGCTCATAATACGGATCGCAGAGGTCTCGGTGTCGGTGGATAAGTAGACCTTGAAGGTACCCTCGGTGAAATGCCAGGCCATACGCGAGTCGATAATGAGCGATCTGGGATCAGAGGCGAGGGCGATAAGCCCGTCGTCTACTTCCCTGTCTATCTCCGGATGAGTCTCCATATAGACGTTGAGCTCTCCTATGGTCATGCCCTTCTTTTCGGCTATAGCTCTGACTATACTGCCGGTAGAATAATACTCGGCGCCGAGAGCTTCGATCAGTATCTTCGCTACCGTGCTCTTGCCGCTGCCGAGATCTCCGGCCAAGGATATCTTGTCCATAACGCACCCATCCTTCCTGAAAGTGAATTTAACTTAAATATTATATACTATATTTGCGCACTTGTCAAGTACGGGCGGGTAAAAAGAAAAAATAAAGGGAGAGCCGAAGCTCTCCCACAGCGCCTTTTGGCGCTTTTATTTGTTATTTTTTCAGTCGGATACCTTTTTACCGAATGAGCAGCTAAAGGCTACATCGTCAAGCATAAGTCCGCTGCCCTGACTCTGGGTATATCCTGAGACGTATACACCGCTGATGGTATTAGCCAGGGTGGTAAGAGGCTTGCTGGCGCTCCTTACGTAAGATCCGTCGACGTAGTAGTGGACGGTTACCGTATCATTTTCTGCGCTGAGCTCAATAACGAGCTTAATATCGATCCAACCGGTGAAGCTATCCGCGTTTTTGGTCACGTCGACCGTCTTGAGAGTTCCTCCCCAACCGGAGATAGTAACCTTTGTGGTTTTGGTGAGCCAGCCACTGGTAACAGGAGCGGAAACGGTAAGGAAGTTCTCGGTGATAACACCGCCCTCTTTCCAACGGTTTGCGCCTACGTTCGATTCGATGTCAACGAACTTCATCGAGAAGCCGGACGAGTGATCAGTATAGGCGTTAAGCTTGAAGGAAAGATAGCCAACGGCGTTATTTGCCGACGACAGATCGTTGAGTCCGTTGCTCTTGGAGGGAAGCCAAAGCTCGAGCTGTGTCGAAGCGTTGGAATTAGCCTTGAGAAGCTTATATACTCCGTCCTCCATAAGAGGATTATCCGAGCCACCGGTGGTATATCCACGGCTCGCGTTGGCTCCTCCGCCCTGAATAACGGAATAATCCGAACCGTCCGAGACGCCGTTCACGTCAGGCGTATAGCTCGCGTTACAGGTAGGACAGGTGTAGGTGATGATACCGTCCGAGATGGTATGTGTAAGTGAGGAATGGGGCTTTGTCGAAGGAATGACGCCTATCCTTGTTTCCCCACAGTCGGGATCCGTGCAGGTATATTTGATTGTTCCCGACTTACAGTTGGTCGTCGACACTGGAGTTACTACGACTCCGTCGTCCCAGGTGTGCTTATGCATATCAATCTCAACTCCCGCAAAGAGATCGGCAGGTGAGGATACGTTCACGAATACGTTAGCGCCGTTAGGCCTCTTTACTCCGTCAACCTTAATATACGTAGGAAGGATAAGCGGATTGACAGAATCGGTAAGAGAGTCGACGGTAGCGCCGTAAATGTTGTAAAGACTAATACTGTTACGGTCAACAGTAAGTCCGTTGATCACAAGCGAGTTGATCATATGGTTTGGAAGACCGCAATCAAAGCTCTGCCACTTGCCCTCAACGATATAAGCAAGCTCGGAGGACATATCACAGTTAACGATCTCGACGTCACCGTTAAAATAGCTGCTGTAGTCCATACGGAGATGGATAAATGCCGATCCGCTTACACGGGTCACATCCTCGATATAGAGCTTACCACCGCCGATCACGAGTATACCAAAGCCGAAGGTGGAGTTCTTAAGTGTGGCGTTATACATACCCTGGTGAGAGTCGAAGCGGTCGAGGTAGCATCCGTCAAGAACCATGTTACGGCACCAGTTTGTACCCATGATACCGTGATACATAAATCTGTTGGTGATCACCTCTCCGGTCGCCTCGTTCTCATACTGTCTTACTCTTATGAAATTGATGTTGACACATCTACTTGCCGTAATATCGTAGTTACCTACCTCGTTACGAGTTGACACGCCGTTAAGATCCTGCCAGAAGCTGTACGCTTGGTGTCCCTCAACAACGCAGTCCTGCATCGTAACGTTATACGCGTTGTTGAAAGAATAGAATCCGTTATACGTAACGCCGTAAGATTTATCAGCGCCCCATTTATCAATGACTCCATCACCGTTCCTGTCGGTCTCGATAGTCATCATCTCGTTTTCTACGATATGCTCAACGTCGTAAACCGTAGTATTGGAGCGCTCAATACACAGGCCACGGTTAAAGAAGCTCGTGTTGTTGTTTTCGAAATTGGGATCCTGCTCCTTGGGATTGGGAGCTATGGTAGTGAAGGTAGCGTTTCCAACTCTTATAGCCTTTTCGTTTATGGAGTATACGATGATCGTGGTTATAGAGGAATAATCAAACTGAATAGGTGTGGAGGGATCAACGTTGCCGTTCTTGTCAACGAGAATCATCTCATTTTTATAAGCACCGTTGGTAGAGTTTACACCGTTGCGTATGTAGATCCTTTCTTTAGAGTTCTCGATCTTGATCATACAAGGCTCGGAGAACGTCATACCAATATTAGTCTGCCCCTTGGAAAGACCGTTCTTTGCTAAGGCGGAGGGAACGCTCACGCTCCTGGCGGCGGTGTCGGGGGCTATGGTAAATACACATATATTTCTGAGCTTTGTATCATCCCAACGGATAGTACTGTCATCAAATATAAAGCTCGCACCGTTCCAGTTTGTATCGGTTTTGATAACTATAGTTTGCGAAATTGCGCCAATATAATATGTTGCGCCTGCCTTGCCCTCAACGGGAAGTCCTGCGGCATTAGCCGCATTATGCGCCTTACGGATAGCCTCGGAGTCATCGGTAACACCGTCGCCTACTGCTCCGTAATCCTCGTACTTGATAGAGGTAACGTAGGACTCAACGTCGCCGCATCTTGTACAGACGGAGGCATAGGTACCGTCGCTACCGGGAACCTCGGAGATAGCGTGGCTATGACCGAGAGAACTAACCGTCTGCTGAGCTTTAATAGTTTCGCCGCAGCGTGAGCAATACACTCCCTTTGTAAGTCCCGGATCGGTACAGGTAGGAGTTACTGCGGGCTTTTCCGCCTCTATGTGACCGAGAGCTCCAACCATATTGTCATTATAAAAATCTCCGCAGACGGAACAGGTGTGATTGGTATATCCGCTCTGTGTACAGGTGGGAGAAACAACGTTTGTCTGATACGAATGGCCGGATGCGGGAACGGTCTGTTGAGCGATTACTGTCTCGCCGCACACGGAGCACTTTCTTCCCTCGGTGAGACCGGAGCTTGTGCAGGTAGGCGCGACAGCTTTAATAACGGTTTTCGTATCATGTGTATGGACGATAGAAGAAACTATATCCGTCTCGTAAGCGTCACAGTTTTTACAGTCTCGGCGCTTTTCTCCGTCTGCTGATTCGGTAGGCTGCTTGGTCACGACCCAGTCGCCATAGTCGTGTCCCTTTTCGGGGATCTCGACAGCAGCGGTTATTATCTCATCACAGATAGTGCAATATACCTCATCGGTAAGGCCTGTAGAGGTACAGGTGGCGCTGTAGCCGAGCCTTGTGTCCTCGAGGTGGCCGTATGCGTCAAGAACCTTCTGCTCCACTATAACGGTGTCACAGACCGAGCAATGCTTTCCTTTGGAAAGGCCGGGCTCTGTACAGGTGGGCTCGACAGCCTCGTCGATAACCTCTGTATGAGGAAGAGCCTTTATCGTCTCCTGTTTAATGATGATCTCACCGCAGTCAGAACAATGCCTGCCCTCGGTAAGGCCGTCGGACGAGCAGGTAGGCTCTACGGCACGGTCGATCGTCACGGCGTTTTTGTGAGTGCAGCCGGATCCAAAGCTACAAGCGGTAAGCGTAAGGACGCCGACAATTAAGACCGACAAAGTTAACAAAGCAAGCTTTACAGTTCTTTTCATAACCATCCACTTTCTCTTTATTGCCCACGGGCATTTTTTATTAATTATACCACGCGTGGTTATAAAAGTCAACGAATTGTCCACCTACGATAAAATGAAATATTATTAAGATTATATATAAAATTAAATAAAAGACACCCCCTTCCCTTTTCCTCTATATTTGTCGATTTTCTCTTTTTTTGGAATATGGTGAATAATCCGCGCTCGGTGGGAAGAAAATAGTGACAGCATATTTTTTTGGAAAGGATGATATATTGACAATGGAAAAGAAAATTCATTTCAGCGACAAGTCGGTAACCTCGAAGATCGTATATGCAGTGGTTATCGCTATCTTGTGCATTACTGCGATCGTAGTAGGTATTGTAGGCGCCGCATCAAGGGATAAGAACGACGGTACCCCGGACAATCCGCCCGTCAGCGACGGAACGACCGATAACGGAAACGAAAACGTCACTCCACCCGAGGACACCACCCCGAAGCCCGAGCCCAAGCTCACCTTTGTAGCACCGACCGCGGGCACTGTGGTCAAGGAGCACAGCTTGGAAATACCCGTATTTTCGGTGACTCTCGGTGAATGGCGAGTGCATACCGGCATCGATATCTCATGTGAAGAGGGCGCAGGCGTTTATGCCTCTGAGGCAGGAGTTGTCTCGGGCATCTATTCGGATCCCATGCTCGGCTTTACCGTGGAGATAACCCACAAGGGCGACATCAAAACAAGATACTCCAATCTTTCAAGCGATATCGGTGATCTGAAGGTCGGCGACGAGGTAAATCTCGGTGACAAGATCGGTGTGGTGGGTGATACATCCCTGTCCGAGCTTGCCGAGGAGCCCCACCTCCACTTTGAGTTACTCTTAAAGGATGTAAAAGTGAACCCTATGGACTATATCACCGAGGAGTCTAAGAAGGCAAGCCTCGGTATAGGCGAGTGACAAACGAGCTTTGGTACGTTAAATTAATTGTTAAAGCAATTATTTGATAAGCTACGGGTAACTTGAGCTGACGCGATCGGTTAAAAAAAGCAAAAAAACATGTGCGCCCCCGGAAGTAAAGAATTTGGGGGCGCATATTTCGTATACGTACTTGAATTTTTACATATTTTGTGATACAATGTCGGTATCTGTTACCGTTTGGAGGAAAATATGAAGAAACACGGAATTGCAATACTCGGCTTTGGCGTGGTTGGAGGCGGTGTCGCCGACCTGATCACAAATAACCGAGAGGAAATAAAGAGCTACCTCGGCTGTGAGGTAGAGATAAAGAGAATACTTGACTTAAGAGACTTTCCAAGCTCTCCCTTCTCTTCGCTCGTAACACACGACTTTACCGACGTGATCAACGATGAAGATGTCGACACCGTGATGGAGATGATGGGTGGCTCCCACCCCGCGTACGAATACACGGTAGCGTCTCTGAAGGCGGGAAAGAACGTCATCACATCTAACAAGGAGGTCGTGGCCAACTTTGGCGATGAGTTCGTTAGAATAGCAAAGGAAATGGGCGTATCCTACCGCTTTGAAGCGGCTGTTGGCGGCGGAATTCCCGTCATAAATCCTCTGCTCGGCTGTGTAAGACAGAACAAGATCCACGAGGTGCGCGGCATACTCAACGGAACTACCAACTATATCCTCACAAAGATGTTCACCTATGGTGACAGCTTTGAAAACGCACTTGCTGACGCTCAGGCCAAGGGCTATGCAGAGGCCAATCCGGCGGCTGACGTTGAAGGCACTGACGCGTGCAGAAAGATAACCATACTTACCGCCCTTGCGACAGACAAACTCTACGACGTTAAGACCGTGCACACCGAGGGCATCACGGGAATAAGAAAAGCGGACGTGCTTGCAGCCGAAAAGCTATCGCACAAGATCAAACTGCTCGGCAGGTGTATAGCCGAGGACGGAGTCAATTACGTGATGGTATGTCCCTTCCTGCTCCCCTCCGACAGTCCGCTCTCGACCGTAAGCGGCGTATACAACGCTGTGGAGGTCGTGGGTGATCCTCTCGGCAACGTAATGTTCTACGGTCAGGGAGCAGGTGCAGGAGCAACTGCCTCTGCGGTGGTCGGAGATCTGCTTCCCATTATCGCTTACGGCAGCGAGAATCCCATCGTTCCCGGATTTAACAGAGTGAGTACCCCTGCCGATGAGGCCTTCCTGCGCTTTGAGTCGAAAAAATACATCGCCCTCCCGAAGGGCAACGAAGAAAAGGTAAGAGAGATATTCGGCAACGTTGATTTTATCGAGTCGGAGGAATGCGCCTTCATAACCGAGTGTGAAAGCGAGGCAAGGACCAACGAGTCACTCGAGGCTATCGGCGTCCCCTGTCTCTCGAAAATACGCTTCCTTTAATACGGAATGGCCTAAGCCTTCCCTTATCCGAATCTATAACTCCGCTACTCTCCGACAGGTGTCTTATCCTGTCGGAGTTTTTTATAAGCGCACAGACGGTAAGCAAGGTCATCACCGTGATAAGCAGATCGGTGAGGAGAACGAGGAGAAAGGAATCAAGGTAAAAGCCGAGAAATACAGAGATAAGAAAGAGCGGAAGATATACCGTTCTTTTTCTCTTGCCAAAAAGAGTTGAAAAGGACTCCATTCCGTAGTAATACCAGCAAACAACGGTGGCGAAGGCAAAGCATATTACCGAGAGGAAAACCGCACACTTGCCCGGCTGTCCAAGTGTAGATCCGATAGCGTACATCACGAGCTGCATACCGCCCTCAAACAGTGACGGATCCGGCACCGAGACGAGTATGCTAAGGCCGGTAAGGAGGCATATCAGTCCGGTGTCAAACCAGACCTCAAGTATACCGAGCAGGCCCGCTTTGGCAGGGCTGAGAACACCTCCCCTGGCATGCGCCATGGCAGACGTGCCGGCACCGGCCTCATTTGACAATATGCCGCGTGAAAATCCCTCACGCAAGGGGGCGGAAAAGAAAAAGCCAAGCGCTCCGCCAAGAGCGCTATCGTAGTTAAACGCCGATCTAACAACGTTTTCGATCACTGAAGGAATCGCGGAATAGTTTATTACAATAACGCTTAAAGTTATAATTATGTAAATTATAGTTGACAAAGGTATGATAATAGACGTTATTTTTTCAATTCTTTTTGTTCCGTTGATAATTGCAAACAGTGTCAATATCGCGGCGGCTACCGCAAATATCTCACGCGGGATATCAGAAATGGTACTGACAGACTCGGAGACGCTGGCCATCTGTAGCGAGGCGCCGAGAACAAAGGAGATAAGCAAGGCGGCGATCGAGTATAGAGTCGACATACCCTTGCCTATGCGGCCAAATGAAGAGCGGATAACGTAGAACATACCGCCGTGAGCCTCGGTGTCGTGATAAAGATTATCGGTTGAAATTACCACCTCGGCATACTTGATCACCATGGCAAATATCATAGAGACAAGAAGCCAAAAGAGACTCCCAGGGCCACCTATAATAAGACCTATCGCAACGCCGAAAACGTTGCCTATACCGAGTGTACCCGCGAGAGCGAGACAAAAGGCGCGGAGCGCCCTTCTATCATTTATAGCTCGTATGGCTTTTCCTGTCGTTCTGAACGGATGAAGAATAAAGAAAAATCGCAGTTTGACAAGGAAAAATACTCCTACTGCGGCGAGTATTATAGGCAAGGGATTAAATTCCATAGAAAAAGTCCTCCGCTTAAGCCTATGCGGAGGACGGTTGTCTCTATACTCTGTATTTTTCGTGATCGATTTGATTATTTAAGGAAAAGAAGGTCGATAAGCTTCCAGATAATAAAGCCGAGAGCTCCTATACCTACGCCTATCCAGGCCCAGTTCATAGCCTTATCAAACTTGGCGTTTGCCTGAGCATCCTTCTCATCAAGGAGCTTATCCTCCTCGGTCTCCTGAAGCTCCTCGGGGATCTCGTCAAGGCCCTCGTTTTGCTTCTCCTCGTCAAGGGAAAAGTCGTAGGTTCCCTCCTTGATCTTCTGCGCTCTCTCGGCGTTTTCCGCGAGCATGGAGGTGACGGTAGCTACGGTCACGCGGTCGTCAACGTTGGACTCGCTCATCCTCCGGGTGAGTCTGTCCATAGCCTCGACGATGGCGTCGTATTCTCTGCCGTAGCAGGCGGTCTCGACGAGAGCGGCACACTCGTCGCAAAGCAGCTTGGGAGTACCGTAGGCGCCCATAGTAAGGACGGGCGCATCCTCGTTTTCAATTCTTGCAAGACAGGTACAGCAATTTTTTCTCATATTCTACGCCTCACTTTTTCTCATCGCCGCGCAGAGCGCGTCTGAACTCAGCAATATATTCCGCGCGGAGCACTTCCCTCTCCGCCTTCTCCTCCTCGGTAAGCTCGCGTTCCTTAGCGAGTCTGCCGAGCTCGTTTATTCTATCTACCTTTACTTTTTCCATCACTTTTCATCCTTCTGCTTATAAAGCTTTGCAAGTCCTCCCGCGCTCGTCTCACGGTAGAGGTGGGAGAGATCCTTACCGGTCTGATACATAGTCTCAATTACCATATCAAGGGATATCTTTCTCGAGCCGGAGAGGAAGTTGGCAAGGTTGACAGCGTTTATCGCTCTCATAGCGGCCACGGCGTTACGCTCGATGCAAGGGATCTGCACCAGACCGCAGATGGGATCGCAGGTAAGTCCGAGATGATGCTCAAAGGCGATCTCAGCCGCATATTCTATCTGGTCTATGCCCATCTCAAACAGCTCACCGAGAGCGGCGGCAGCCATTGAACAAGCGGTACCTATCTCCGCCTGACATCCACACTCCGCGCCGCTGACCGAGGCGTTGGTCTTAACTATGGTGCCGATAAGACCCGCCACCGCAAGGGCGTCAAGTATGTTTTTGTCGGTGAAGGCGTGTTTTTTCTGCATATACTGTAAAACCGAGGGTAAAACCGCGCAGGCGCCGCAGGTGGGAGCGGTAACTATGGTACCGTTATCGGCATTCTGCTCGCTGACCGCGTAGGCGTAGGCACAGACGATCCTGTTCTCTCTTGTGACCTCCCTCTCGTCGATATGGCGCTGGTTGTAGAGGTACTGAGCCTTTCTCTCAACACCGAGACCTCCGGGGAGGATACCCGAGGTGGTGAGTCCCTCGTGAATAGCGTTCTGCATAACGTCCCACACGCCGTAGAGGAAGTTGTATATTTCCTCGCCCTCACGCATTACGACGTATTCGGAGAGGCGAATGCCGTGCGACTTACAATACTCGGATATCTCGGCAAAGGTAGACTCGGGATAAACGTCGGGAGCGGAGGCTCCGAGGTCGCGTCCCTCTATGCGGATGTCACCGCCGCCGATGCTCATAACTCGCATTGGCTTTGCATCGGCCTTTCCGCCTCGTATTGCGTATATATCCATAGTATTCTCGTGAGGGAGATCGCGGTCTTTGGTATTGAAGATTATCTCGCATGGCTTGCCCGCCGCGGCCATCTCTATGGCGTGGTCAGTACCGTGTCCCTTGCCCGTATCGGCGAGAGAGCCGAAAAGAACAACGCGAAAAGCGTCGGCATCCTTATTCTCGCTGACAAATATCTCCATAGCGTGGGCAGGACCCATAGTATGACTGCTTGACGGTCCTTTTCCAATTTTATATACGTCCCTAATGGATTTCATAGTTCCTCCGTGAAGGCTTATTTTTATATATTTTATCATTTTTCATTTTATATGTCAATGGTTTTTGCACCGATGACTTGACATTATTGAGCGTTTTTAGTAAAATTAAATTGAAAGCTACATACCAAGGAGGTAAAATATGAAAGGCTTTGATAAATCCAAGCTGATACTCTCCGCCTTACTCGGCATTCCCACGGCGGCTATCGGCTACTACTTGTTCCTACCCGCGCTCAATCTGCGTTCGATCGGCTTCTGGCTGTACCTTACTGCGGTTATCGCGGCATTCGCCATTCCGTGGCTCAATCTGAGTCTAAAGGACATTATTGCAAACTTAAATAAATCCAAGATCTCGAAGAAGGCAAGAAAGCAGTTCAACGTAACCTACACCTTCACGAGATCCTCCATTATAGCCGTAGCCGCGGTAGCAGTCCCTATACTCGTGATCGCGTTTGGTTGGCTGGTGTCCACTCCGCTCTTCAGAGCGAGAGCATATGCTAACGTAATATCCGTTACCGAGGCGGAGTTTGACGAGGATATGCCCGAGACTACCGAGATCACCCACATTGCTCTTATGGATACCGCGTCTGCGCAGGTGCTGGGTGACAAGACACTCGGCGCGCTCTCCGAGGTCATCTCGCAGTACGACGTCAGCGACTACTATACGCAGATAAACTTTGCCGGGGCGCCGAAAAAGGTCTCTAACCTTGAGTACGACGACTTCTTCAAATGGATAGCAAACAACTCAAAGGGTGTACCGGGTATGGTTATGGTCGATCCCGTAAAGAGTAATGCCGAGTACATAGAGCTTGCTACCCCGATGAAGTACGTGAAGAGCGCGTATTTCGGTCAGGACCTGATGAGAAAACTGCGCTTTGAATACCCGACAAAGATATTCGACTCTGTGTCCTTTGAGATAGACGAGAATAAGAATCCTTATTATATCGTTTCCTGTGTTAAGCCGAGAGTAGGCCTCTTCGGCGCGAAGGATATAAACGAGGTGATCATCTTTAACCCCTGCGACGGCTCGAGCAAGCTATACGCCCTTGAGGACGTGCCCTCCTGGGTAGATATCGTGTTTACGGGTGATCTCGCCTGCGAGAAGTTTGACTGGCAGGGTCTGTACTCCGGCGGCTTCCTCAACAGTATTATCGGTAACGTAGGATGCAAGCAGACCACCGACGACTACGGCTACGTTGCGCTCAAGGACGACGTATGGTACTTCACCGGCGTGACCTCGGTTACCGCAGACAAGTCCAACGTAGGCTTTATGCTCTCCAACGCGAGGACGGGTGAATACAAGTTCTATCCCGTGATCGGAGCCGAGGAGCACTCCGCAATGGCGGCCGCAGAGGGTCAGGTACAGGAAAAGGGCTACGTAGCCTCCTTCCCCTCTCTGGTAAACGTATCCGGCCAGGCTTCGTATATACTCGTGCTTAAGGACGACACCGGAATAGTAAAGCTCTACGCTCTCGTAAACGTTGAGAACTACAGCATCGTCGCTACCGGTACGACCCAGGCGGCGGTAATGAGCTCGTATAAGAAGCTCTTACAGCAGAATAATATAGGCATCGGCAATCAGAACACCGAGGCGGAGATAACCGTAGAAAACGTTAGGATCGCGATGGTCTCAGACGTCTCTACCGTTTACGTGACAGCGACGGATGGCAAGGTATACAAGGGATATCTTGAGGCGGACGAAAGCCTTATTCTCATAAGAATCGGTGACAAGCTGAAGCTCAATTATTTCGAGGGAGATACCGAAAACGTATTCGTCATTTCCTCGTGGAAATTTGCAAATTAGGGCGGATAAAAAAATATTCACATTTTTATCAGATTAGTATTGACATTACCATAACTGTATGCTATAATGCCAATATGAAAATTGAATAGTTGAATCAAAGAATGTTAGAGGCGCAGATTTCAAGAGTAGCCGCGCACCGACCGCTCAAACGGTCAATGGGGCACGTGTGAAAGGGTTGTCTGCCGAAATGGGAGTCATTTGAGAGGCTCTTGTTGGGCGATGGGATAATATCTCACCGACTGTCACAAGTTTCTTGTGGAGTGCTGCTTTCGATTGAGTTCTTAGTATATTTATGAACAGTCGGAGCGCCTTGTGCTTCGACTGTTTCATTTTTCAAATATTTTTTGAAGGATGGTTTATACCATGAAAAGATTTTTCTCACTTATTTTAGTTGTGGCACTTATGCTCTGCGCGTTCACCTCATGCGGCGGCAGAGACAAGTTCAACATGGCGGACGTAAAGTCGCTCTCCGATCTTAACGGCGCAATTATCGCGGCACAGACCGGCACATTCCACCTTGATGCTCTCACCGAGCAGACCGAGGGCGTTGACGTAAGAGAATACCCCGACTTCACTCAGCTTCTTACTGCTCTTAACTCCGGTGCTATCGACGGTTACGTAGCCGAGGAGCCTACAGCTTACGCGGTTATCGAGCAAAATCCCGGACTTGCCTACATTGCTCTTAAGAACAACGACACAGGCTTTACCGCCTCCGATGCAGATACGGGAATTGCCGTTGCCTTCAAGACCGGAAGCGAGTACGTTGCAACGGTTAATGAGATCCTGTCGGGTATCAGCCAGGAAACACGCGCAAAGCTTATGCAACAGGCGGTTGTAATGAGCGCAAATACCGATGCGGTCCTTTCCGAGCCTCTCGCGCTTTCTTCCACTAACACCGACACTTCAAACGGGACTCTCAAGATAGCTATGGAGTGCGCATACGCACCCTTCAACTGGTCACAGCTTACCGATGCTAACGGCGCGGTTAAGATCCAGGGCAGCGACCTCTACGCTAACGGCTACGACGTACAGATCGCAAAGTACGTTGCCGCACAAATGGGCATGGAGCTCGAGATCTACTCCGCGAAGTGGGATGCGCTCATCGCAGGTGTTCAGGCTAACACCTATGACGCTATTATCGCAGGTATGTCCCCGACAGCGGAAAGAGAGGCGGAGGTTGACTTCACCGACTGTTACTACAACTCCAACCTCGTAATCATCTACAAAAAGTAAATAATTATTTTCAAAAAAGGTTATAATGAACTTCTTTAACAACATATCTAATATTCTTGAAAAGTATTCAGGGCTCTTATTCAAGGGCCTCGGATACACTATGCTCATCGCCCTTATCGGTACGGTAATAGGTCTTATTATCGGTCTTTGTACGGGAATAATCAGGACTATACCGGTGTCCAAAAACAAGGCTATAGCAATTATTCAAAAGTGTGTAAACGTACTAATCAGTGTATATGTTGAGGTGTTCCGCGGAACTCCCATGATGGTACAGGCCATGGTTATATACTGGGGCTACGCTTTTATGAACGGTGGAAATACCCTGCCCCTTATACCTGCGGGTATCTTTATCGTTTCGATCAACACAGGAGCTTATATGACCGAGATAGTAAGAGGCGGTATAATCTCGGTTGACAAGGGGCAGTTTGAGGCGGCGTACTCCTGCGGAATGAATCACTTCCGGGTAATGCTGCACGTTATTATCCCCCAAGTTATGAAGAATATCCTGCCCTCTGTATCAAATGAGTTTGTCATCAATATTAAGGATACGTCGGTTCTTAACGTCATCGGTGTTATGGAACTGTTCTACCAGGCGACAAAGATACAGACTATGACTTTCCAAATCTTTGAGACCTATCTTATTGTCTGTGTCATCTACTTTATTATGACCTTTACTATCACAAGGCTTTTAAGACTTGCCGAGAAGAAGCTCTCCGGATCAAACAGCTACACAATATGCGGCTCGCAGTCGGATCCAAACGCCGAGATAAGAATAAAGGAGGCAAAATAATATGTCTGAAAATACAGTTATTAAGCTCTCCCACCTCGAGAAGTCATTCGGTAAAAATGCGGTGCTCAGGGATATCAACCTTGAGGTGTCACGCGGCGAGGTTATCTCCATTATAGGCTCATCCGGCTCGGGAAAAAGCACTATGCTCCGCTGTATCAATCTGCTCGAGACACCGTCCGGAGGCGAAATACTCTACGAGGGCAAGAATATACAGGAGAAGTCGGTTAAGCTGACCGAATACAGATCCAAGGTTGCTATGGTGTTCCAGCAGTTTAATCTCTTCAACAATATGACTGCTCTGGATAATTGCGTTAAGCCGCAGATGATTGTGCTGAAGCGCACTAAGGAGGAGGCAACGAGAATAGCGCTCGAGTACATCGAGAAGGTCGGAATGAGCGCGTACGTAAACGCTAAGCCCTCGCAGCTCTCGGGCGGACAGAAGCAGCGTATCGCTATCGCGAGAGCACTGTCTATGAACCCCGACGTTATCCTCTTTGACGAGCCCACCTCTGCTCTCGACCCCGAGATGGTCGGCGAGGTGCTCGAGGTTATGAAGGACTTAGCAAAGGGCGGATACACCATGATCGTGGTCACTCACGAAATGGGCTTTGCAAGAGAGGTTTCCGACAGGGTTATCTTTATGGACGGCGGATATATCGTCGAGGAAGGCAGCCCGGAGGAGATCTTTAAGAATGCGAAGCAGGAGAGAACAAAGCAGTTCTTATCCAAGGTTTTGTAAATAAATATTTACCGCCCGAGGCTTTTCGGGCGGTTTTTATTGGATAATTTGATGTGGAAGGAATATCGTTTTTATGTTTACTGCCTCCGGGCCGCTTTTTCTTGATTAAGGCTGTACGCGATCTCCCTCACCCACTCTGTGGCTCACCTTACACAGGGAAGGCTTTTAAGCTCATCCGCCACTATAACGCGAACCCAAGGTGCGGTGCGCCAATGAAATCCATAAATGGATGAAATCGCTGCGCGATGAAATCTGCCGAGGGCAGATGAAATCCCCACGGGGATGACAACCCCTCACCGCTTCGCGGAGCTCTCCCGAAGGGCGAGCCTAATTTGAGCGGGAGCGAGCCACAGGCAAGCCTCTCACTACGGGAGAGGTGGCACCGAAGGTGACGGAGAGGGCACGGTTTCGCTACGCTTGCTACCCGAGGAGGGAGCCGCAGTGAGCAACCTTCCCCGTTGGGGAAGGGGGACCACGAAGTGGTGGATGAGGTTGAGATGCGCTGACAATCCTTCCGTCAGTCTACGACTGCCACCTTCCTTTACACAAGGAAGGCTTAGTCGGGCTCTATCACAGAGGCTATGACGAAAAAAGAAGCTCCCGTAGGAGCTTCTTTTTTATGTAAAATGATTAGTCAACCTTATTGAGCTGGAAGCCACCGAGCTTGATGTACTTAACACCATTCTCTTCGCCTTCGGAGAAGGATACGGTCTCGATCTCTTCTTTGCCGTCTACTTCCCAAGTAAAGGTGATCTCGAACTTGTCGTTCTCAACTTCGTTGATCTTGTACTTACCTTCGGTAACGGTGTCCTTGGTGTAGCCTGCAATGCCGGAGGTGGTGGTTCTGGTAACCTTACCCATGGAGAAATCATAAACGGTCTTGTTGCTATCAGTAAGCTTGAGCTCATACTTACCGCTTACAGTCTTGCCACAAGAAGCAAGGGTGAATACGCATCCAAGAAGGAGTACGCATACGAGAAGTGTCGAAATAATTCTTTTCATTGTCTAATCTCCTTTTGTTTTTTTACCATATGTATATGGTTGTTACAGTGAAATTATAACACATTTTTTTTAAATTGTCTATACTTTTTTATATTTTGGTATTATTTTTAATTATTTTTAATAGTTGTTGACAAAGGTGCTTAAAAATGGTAAAATGTTATGTACGTGACGTGGATCGATTGGCTACTCTTTCGGTTGCTCTATACTGAAAGGAGGATAAATCAATCCCTCAGTCACTCCGTGACAGCTCCCTTTACACAAAGGAGCCGGAATAGCGCACAGGACTCCGCATACCGACCAAGGTATATTGCCATGCGAGGAGATCTCGGCCGCGGTATAGTTAATGCGGAACGATTATATCAAACTTCCCCCGAGCGGCAAACTCTGAGACCGTCGTCGAAGGAGATTTTTAACAACTTAATACTTCTATCTGCTCGTGGCACAGCTGTAACAAGCAAAAAACAACTGAGTGTTGTTTTTTGCGCAGTGAAACCACCCAGAGCAACGAGTTGCCAGAGCTGAATTTGTTTTTATCCGACGCATACCGCTTGCGGTATATTGCGTTATTCGTCGTGTACGACCGACGAATAGCAAACTATGCGAAGGTGGCGGAATAACGCACAGGACTCCGCATACCGACCAAGGTATATTGCCTTGCGAGGAGATCGCGGCCGTGGTATAGTTAATGCGGAACGATTATATCGAACTCCCCCCGAGCGGCAAACTCTGAGACCGTCGTCGAAGGAGATTTTTAACAACTTAATACTTCTATCTGCTCGTAGCATAGCTGGATAATGCACAGGACTCCGACTCCTGAGACCGTAGGTTCAAATCCTATCGAGCAGGCCAAAACCACTCCGAAAGGGGTGGTTATTTAGTAAAAGCCGCACTCTGTGATAGAGTGCGGCTCATTTTTTCTTTTTGTATGAAACTGTTAATGAAAACTATCCTTTTTTGTAAAGCTGAATCGCTGTCTGCACAGAAGTGTAGCAAGCAAATCTAGGTGAACTTGCATTCCACTGTAATTGACGACTATTATCTTTTGCATTCTTAATAATTGCATTTCCATCAACAAATTCTACTGTCCATGATGAGTTTGCATCTATCGTTGTTGAGGTGGTTAGTGAGTTTTCGCTACTCCAAGATAGATATTTACCATCATTGGTTTTGAAGGCATACGTTCCAGCACTTGATCCCTGTACCACCGTCAAAGAATACGTTTCAGGGTTCAAAGCTTCCGTGTATGCTACTCCAATACCATACTTTGTGCTCGTTGTACTTATTCCAGACAACTGCATCGTCTTTGCTTCACATACCAAATAAACTACATCATTAACGGATATCGAAGTAGCCTTAGATATTGAAACATCATGCCCTTCACACTGATTATTCTTGCATACATCATATGTACATTCAGCATTAGTGCACATTCCGCATGTGGGACATGCATTTTGGCAGGTGTGTTCAGGAGTTGATGATCCAGACTCAATTTCTGTGTAAACAAAAATCTGGGGTAAGAGCATAGACGCATTGGTGTCCGAAGTATATGTTGTGAATCTAGGACTACCTGTATTGTACAAGAAGCGACCATATGATGCTGTACCATTTTGAATAGTTGCCAGAGAATCACTATTTATGCTTATGGACCAGGTAGAAGTTCCACTTCCCCAAGCGAGTTTTTTTACTGCGGTTGCTCCCAAAAGCTGTCCTGATTCATTAGTTAGAGTCCAACTACCCTCACTTCCATTGAGAGTGAGAACAATAGCGCCTGAAGGAAGAGTCAAAATAATATCTTCGCTATAATCTATGCTTACACTTGCCATTATGCTATTAGATATATTGCCTGCAACATATTCTCCGGAAACAATTATAATCTTGGATCCAGCTTTCAGCGTCGATGTATCCGTTACAAGTTTATATCCATAGGTTTTATCATCTCCACTACCAGGTTGATAATTAGGATCTGGTTCATGGCATACAGAGCACTCTCCATCTACGAAGGTATGTCCAACTGCAGGAAGAACTCTGTTTTCGGTGCTATCACATCTCTCACATCCAACCACTTCTAATCCATCATTGGTACAATCAGCGGGAGTTGTCTGAATAATTTCGGTAAAGGAGTGACCAAGTGCATCTACATCTACAGAACTGATTACCTTATTACAGTTATTACACGTTACAGTTTCCTTACCCGATGCTTCACAAGTTGCTGTTGATATAGAAGTTGTTTCACTATGAGTACAGGTTACATAACGAATTTCTGTAGTTTCTCTGTAAACAAATAATCTGAGTGTCTGATCCTTGATATTTCCTGTTGTATTTTCATAGCAACGCCAGTCAGGATTTGTTGTATATACTCCAACATAACGGTTTGTAGCAGTGTTCTTAAGATATCCCGATGTATCTAAAACAAATGCTTTATTATCGTTAGTACCAACACGAACACCGTTGTTACTGTTGGTGCAGTAGAGCCATGTATCCTCTCTACCATTAGGATAGATAGTAAATGAGCCATTCTCACTCGATATATTCCATTTGAGATCAGGCGTAATATCACTATTTATAACATTGTCCGAAATGGCAACAATAATTGCATTAGGAGCATCGCTTGACCCATTTGAGCTGGTAAGAGCATATACAGTACCGTTTGACGTCGTCATCGTGATAACAACAATGTCTGTCTGCTCAATATCATCGATACTTGTCAAAGAATAATTGCTACCAATAACAACGCTCTTTCTATATACGGCATAATAAGTCGTATTCGACTCTATCTCAAGTGTACTGCCAACTTCAAGCAGAGAAGGCGAGAGATTTGTCTCATTTTGACCAAGAGATTCAGTAGCCCAACCCACAAAGGTATATCCGTCAACATCGTCTGCAGCAATCATTTCACCGCCAGAGTATACAGTTTCACTAATGATTTTACCATTTACACTGAGAATCGCTTTAGGAGCCTCTGCGTCACAACCAGCATTTTGACATGTTGTATTTCCATTGAAATTGTGACCGAGCGCAGATCCTATATCTGCTACAGTATCCGTTTCACCACAGCCATTTTCACAATCTGCGGTCTTGGTGCCGTCTGCCTCGCAGGTGGCGTTTTCGTCAGAAACGTAGTTCTCGAAGTTGTGGCCAAGTGCAGAACCAGTATCTGCTACAGTATCCGTTTCACCACAGCCATTTTCACAATCTGCGGTCTTGGTGCCGTCTGCCTCGCAGGTAGCGTTTTCGTCAGAAACGTAGTTCTCGAAGTTGTGGCCAAGTGCAGAACCAGTATCTGCTACAGTATCCGTTTCACCACAGCCATTTTCACACTCTGCGGT
>JAFTIN010000014.1 GCA_017456895.1 Clostridia bacterium | reverse complement strand
CCGTTCTGTCAGTGAGGCGGAGCTTGTGTCCGTGCCACTCGCGTTTACCGGTCTTGAAATTAAAGGTGGGGAGCTCTACTTCCTCTCCTGTAAGCAGCTTACCGAGGTGCTCGCCAAAGAGAACGGTATCTATGGTATTGATATGCTCAAGATCAACGGTACCATCCGGGTCGGGCTCAAGCTTATCTCTGTCGATATAGTAGTCGTCGAGACTCATAAGTATCGGAGTCTTACCGTGTACTCGGAGCTGGGTTGCGAGTCTGTTGGCTGAGGTGGTCTTACCCGATGAGCTCGGGCCTGCAAGCATTACCGCCTTTGCGCCTCTTTCGCATATCTTATCTGCGATCTCGGAGAACTTCTTTTCGTGCAGAGCCTCGTTTACTCTGATGAGCTCTCGTATCTTTCCGGTCTTTACGTGCTCGTTGAGATCGGCAACGGTTTCGCAGCCCATCAGCTCGCCCCAATCCTTACCCTCGGTGTAAACCGAGAAGAAATTGGGACTTTCGCGATACTCGGAGACCTTGTCGGGATTTTTAAGGTCGGGCAGAATGAATATGAAGCCCTCCTCGGAGGGAATGATGTCGAAGGATTTGAGAGCAGAGGTGGATGCTGCCATCTCGCCGTAATAATAGTCCTTGAAGTCGCCGCTTTCGTATATTTTGAAGGTCTTGTTTTTTCTGTAGCTGAGCAGCTGTGCCTTGTCGGTAAAGCCCTGCTTCTCGTAATAGGAGATAGCCTCTTCGGTGGGCACCTTTCTTCTGACAAGGGGCATATCTGCGTCGATTATCTCATCGATCTTCCTTCTGAGCACCTCGACCGAGAAGCCCTCGGCTCCCGTCACCTTGAAGTATACACCCGAGCCGACGGTACAGCTCATCTTTGCCTCGGACTGTGGCCA
This sequence comes from Clostridia bacterium, assembly GCA_017456895.1. Classification (GTDB taxonomy): domain Bacteria; phylum Bacillota; class Clostridia; order Oscillospirales; family CAG-272; genus UBA1740. The sequence continues at coordinate 101,454 of JAFTIN010000014.1, read as the reverse complement.
CAGGGTCTCGATAGCGAGGAAAATGATAAACTGAGCGGTACGCATATACGCCTCGCGTCCTTGGGGGTCGGAGTATCTGAGCAGCTTGACTACGCCACCCGAGGCACTCATCGCGGTGCGTATCGTTTTCCTCTCGGGGAGGACGTCTTTTTCTCTTAGAGGTATGTATCCGAGTGTGAAGACCCTTCCTGCGATTTTAGCCACAATGGGGTCATTTGACAACCGTCCATTTACAAAACCCAGCCTTTTTACTATATCATAGAGAGATTCTCCGGGGAGAGCCTCGCAAGGAATATTGTCTATTATTAATTTCATTGTTCTAATCCTTTCTGTTTGTTTTCTTTGTCTAAGTAAGCCTTGAGGAGATGATACGAGTTGATTGCAATCAGACTTACGTTCATAACTACAATGGGCCACGCTCCTGCAATGATGGAGTAAATAGTGCTTATTACCGAACCGGAAATATTAAAGATTCGCAGCCTGTTTATAGATTTCATCATCATAGATATTATGACGAGCGCGGTTCCGATATAACCGAAAATTTCAAGATAAATATTCATTATTCCTTTGCCGAGTCGCGATCTTTCCTTAAATGCCAAGGTCGGGAAAAATAAAAAAGCCTACTCGGTCCTTTCTTTAAAAACCGGTAGACAACCATTACGGTGGTTTGTAGAGACGCTTGCCCTATTGCAAGTATATACCTTTGATTTCATTCTTCTTTGCTTACGCATTGTATCATATTTTCTCGTCCTTGTCAACATGTTTTTATACAAAATGACAATCTGCACAATTCGAAAAGGTATTTTTTGTCACTTTTCACTTAGTGTCATTTTCTCTTAAGACACAAGCATATATTTTAAACAAAAAAAGGTGTGGGTGAAATATGTCAAAGAGAACGAAATTTTTCTATAACGGATTGCTTCTTGCAGTTGTCGGTCTTTCAATGCGGGCGGTCACACTTTTTCTCGGGGCATTTGTCTCCGGTGCCATAGGGGCGGAGGGGGTAGGACTGCAGAGTCTTATCGGCACTGTTTACTCATTTGCGGTGACGCTTGCCACCTCGGGAGTAAGTCTTAGTGTCACCAGGCTTGTTGCCTCTGCAATTGGTGAAGGAAGGGATGGAGCGCGTATTCTTCGAGGAGCTTTCCTTTTAGCTACGCTGTTTGGTCTTGTGTCGACAGTCGCCCTTTTCTCGCTGGCAGGTGTTGTCGGGAAATATATTCTGCTTGACTCGAGGTGTTCCGTCGCCCTGCGTATATTATCCTTCTCGCTTTTACCTATTGCGCTATCAAGCGTTATTTCAGGTTACTTTGTTGCAGTAAGGCGTATCTCGTTTAACGCCGCTGTACAGGTCATAGGTCAGGTCGTACGCATAGTTCTCACAGTCGTACTTATCGTAAGATATTCGTCGTATGGAGTCGACACTGCGGTCGTCGCGCTTGCAGTTGGTTCGACCGTTACGGAGGTATTATCCTTTGTTGTTGCGTTTATAGAGTACACCGTCGACAGACGTATTCATACCTCGCCCTCAGAGAAGGGATATGCTTTAGGCGAAGTGTCTAAGATGGCTTTCCCCTTGGCTTTCTCGCAGTACGTGCGCTCTTTTCTTCTGTCGGCTGAGCACGCCCTGATTCCGAGGAGACTTACCGACCGCGGTAATAGCAGAGATGAGGCTCTTTCCTCATACGGATACCTTCACGGGATGGCACTGCCGATCATCCTTTTTCCTATGACTCCGCTCAGCTCGTTTTCCGGCCTTCTTGTGCCTGAATTTGCCGAGAGCGAGGGCGCGGGTGATAAGAGCAGAATGGAGCGTATAGCTGCCGAGGCAATTACAAAAACACTTGGATATGCCTTGACTGTTGCCGTATTTATTTTCACCTTTTCTGAGGAGCTCGGTTACGTTATTTACAATACCTATAAGGCAGGCCACTTTATAGGCTTTCTCGCTCCGGTGATTCCGCTTATGTACCTGGATCATGTCACCGATTCTATGCTAAAGGGAATCGGTGAACACGTTTTTTCTATGTGGGTAAATATTGCTGACTCGCTACTCTCCGTCTTTCTTGTCTATTTGTTGATCCCTGTTTTCGATATCTCCGGTTACGCGCTTGTTATCGTAATAATGGAACTTTTTAACTTTACTCTTTCCTTTATGAGACTAAGGAAGAGGATAGCGTTTCGTATACACCTTGCAGGGGCGCTCCTGCCTCTTCTTGCCTCTGTCTTTTCGACCTTTCTGTCATCCATTCTATTTTTGTTCTCCGGCAGAGCAGTCTCGCCGCTTTGGCTTAGTATGAAGATGATTTTCTCTGTTTTGATTTATTTTTTAATAATGATCGGATGGTCTATTATCAAACAAATGAGGAAAAATAGAAACAATTGTTTGCATAATAAGCTGAAAAGCACCTAAAAAACGATCACGCCTTTTAGGTGCTTTGCTAAATACATTTATGTATCTTTTAATATGACATTGCTCGAAAAACGGTAGGTCTCTACCACTTCTTTGAGCGCCTCTATAACCGGAGCATTGTCGATATTTGCCTCGGATTCGTTTACCGCCTCTGTAAGTCTTTTTATGATGCTGTCTGCCTTTTCGCTTGTGACTGTGTCGTCCTCCTCGACAAATATCATATCTCCTGAAAGCCTGTGTGCTTTTTCGCTCGGTGAGAGCATCTCCTCGTACAGCTTCTCACCGGGGCGCAGCCCGGTCTCTACTATCCGAATATCCTTGTCCGGTATTAATCCGGAGAGCTCTATCATTTTTACTGCCAAATCATATATTCTCACAGGTTCTCCTATATCAAGGACGAAGAGCTCGCCTCCCTTGGCTTTAACTCCTGCCTCAAGGACAAGCCCTGCAGCCTCGGGAATAGTCATAAAATATCTCAGCGCTCTCTTATCTGTAAGGGTTATCGGTCCGCCTTCCTCGATCTGCCTTTTAAAGAGCGGAACGACCGAGCCAGACGAGCCAAGCACGTTACCAAATCTCACCGACGAAAAGACGGTCCTTGAATCCTTCTTTGACTTCACAAGAATCTCGCATACACGTTTGGAGGCACCCATAACGTTAGTCGGATTTACCGCCTTGTCCGTTGAGATAAGAATGAATTTTTCCGCCTTATATTGCTCTGCTGTATTGATTATATTGTACGTACCGATGCAATTGTTTTTTACCGCCTCTGTCGCATTGTGCTCCATCAAGGGCACGTGCTTGTGTGCTGCAGCATGAAATACGATTTCGGGTCGGTGCAGTGCGAATGCGATATTTAGTCGTTCCTTGTCTCTGATCGAGCCAATCTCTATTACTACGTCGAGAGCATCGCCAAATCTTCTTTTAAGCTCTCCGTATATTTCGTAGGCTCCGTTTTCGTTTATATCAAGGATAATGATTTTTCTCGGTGAGCACTCGGCGATCTCCCTTGCTATTTCTGAGCCGATCGACCCACCTCCGCCGGTGATCAGTACGCATTTATCGCGGTAATAAAGCTTCGCCTCGTCGGTTGGCACCGCATAGCATCTCCTGCCTATAAGCTCCTCGTAGGAGTAGGTAAGCGTACTGCCATTTACCGTTATTTTCTTTTTTCTTTTCTTTAAAAATGACATGATCCGACCTCTCCTTCCCGAAGACTTTTTACCTCATTTTATCACTTTACATTCATCAAGTCAATAGAAAACGAGGAAAAAAAGGCTGTACGCAACGCGCACAGCCTTAAATACGTTATATAGCAAATATTCTGCACAGCGACTCCCTGAACGGCTTGACTATAGCTATTACTATTAACATAATGCCGATAAGACACAGGGCAATAAGGGGATAGAAGCCCCAGCCTATATAAGGTCCGCCAAAGGTGAGATAGCCGAGAAGTTCCATAACAGGGCAGAGCAGACCGGAGAGCACAAATGCTCCTCCGAAGATGTATAGATATCCTTTTTTCAGATAGTGGCAGAGTATACACACCGACGATACAACAAGAGCTACGGCTCCCGTAAGGGGCAAAGCGAAGGATAAGAACCAGCCGCCTCTGACTGCTACATCGATATAGGCGAGATATAGTGCTATGGCAGCAAAGCTTACAGGTACAAAGATTGCGGGGTTGTATCTCTTGAACCATCCGGGAAGTATGAATACCACATAGAAGAGGAGTATGCCTCCTATAACGTATCCCGACCAGCTAACGCCTGTTCCAAGGTTGAGATCGCACACAAAGGATATGACAGCGCCAATGATACAGATAAAAGATATAATAAAGTATATTCCCCTCGGATTAACAGGTTCGGGTTTATCGAATTTTGGATATGGACGATCCTCGCTCGCTTCATAGCCGGGTAGATATACCGGAGTCTGACACAGAGGACATTTTGCCTCGCTATCAGCTAGCTCGACACCGCATTTTACACAGTACATATATTCTTCCTTTCGAAAAACTTAATTACTAATATTAATAATTGACAACAATAGTAGTCAAATATTGGGGGATATTGAATTTATCACCTTTCGTTGCTCTCCACCTTATCATGGATACCGAGGTCTCTAAAGACTCTGTGGAGCGCTTTCTCCAGTCTTGCTTCCTTGATATTCCTTATGATACTTAGATTGAGAGAATCCTTATAGGAGATAAGACTTGCGTTGTAGGGAGCTGTCGACTGCACTGATAGTACAAAGTCAAATCTGTCGATGTAATCGTTCATTGGATCGGGTAGCTTAACGAGTCCGAGATTAGATAGAGAGAGTATTGACTTCTTCTCGCCTACAAGCATGAAGATTATCTTCATTACAATATTCTTTAAGAACAAGGGAGTCAGCTTGAGTATCATTCTCTCCTCGTCGCGGACATTCGTGTATATTCTTGCGGATAGGTTTTTCTTTGTGATATCCAGCGCCATTCTGTGATGCACGATCTTGGCTATCTCATCGATAGAATACTCGCCCAATCTCGGATCGACTCCCGGAGTAACGTAGAGGGCAAAATTTCTGAGCGTCTTAGAGTCGTAGATCCTCCTGAGATCCACTGGAATAAGCACTTTGACCTTTTTCATATGTCTGAGTTTCTTTACGTCCTCGAACTGCAGCTCGATCGACGCCTTGATGAATATTGCGGCCATCAGCGCCGTGAGAGTAACACCCATTGAGTGCGCGATATCGAGAAGCTCGTTCGGGCGGAGCATAAAGGTAGTCACGTGGCAGAAGCCATCCTCTTCGACTTCGCCGAGGATACGATAAGAGTCACTCTCGTTTCTTGACTTACCGACAGGAGCTTTACTTTTAGGGAAGGAGTCCTCAAGCTCTGCTTCATCCGGCGGATCAAGGCGGCTTAGCACTCCGTGCTCGTTTGGTATCTTCAGTCCGTATTTTTGTGTGAGATATTCTGCGAGCAGAGTCTTTAGGAAGACAAGACCGCCATTGCCGTCAGTCAGGGCGTGGAAGAATTCCACCGCCATTCTCTTTTTGTATATCAGAACTCTGAAGGCGCAGTGACGTATGTCATCCAGAGGCATTCTCGCCAAGGGATAGCTTTTCTCATCCTGGATCTTAGGTGCATGCTTGATCTCTTCAAGATAGTACCAGAAAACGCCTCTTTTCAGCTTCACAGCGATAGAGGGGAACCGTCTTACCGTCACGTCGAGAGCAGACTGCAATACCTCGCGGTCGATATCCTCTTTTAGAGTGGCGGAAAGTCGGTAGATATTGTTCCATCTCGAGGTCGCAGCTGCAGGATAGATCTTAGCTGAGTTATCGAGGTGCATCCATCTGAGCTTTCTTTCGTTATCTTTTGGTAAACATTTTTTGACAAAATCGTTTATTTTCGTAAAATCATCCCGGTTACTCTTCAGACAGTAAAGGACGTAGGCATGCCACATTCCGGGCTTTGATACCAGTGTTGCGTCACACCCGGAGGCAAATAATCTGTCGCGCATTCCGACCGCATCGGAGTACATTATTTCATCCTCGCCGGCGAATATTAGAGATGGGGGCAGTCCTTCAAGCTCGGCAAAGAGCGGGGACACGTACGGATTGCGCTTTTTCTCCTCGTCTTCCCTTGGAGGAGCGGAGATTTTCTTTATATTCGCGACATCTTCCTCGGAGTATCCGCCGACGTAGCAGTCGGCAAAGAAGTGCAGTCTTTCCTCGGTCATTGAAGGGTCTGCATCCTTATTCGCCTGATATGATTCTCCCGAGAGTGTCAGATCGCACCACGGGGAAATTGCAATAATGCCCGCGGGTAGGGGCTTTCCTTCGTCGCGCAGTTTTAAACAGAGCGCGTATGCGAGACCGCCTCCGGCACTTTCACCGGCAATGATAATCTTCTCCGACGGCAACCCTCTTTCGATGATCTGACAGTACACCTCGTACACATCGTTGAGCGCTGCAGGGTAGGGATTCTCGGGAGCGAGCCCGTATTCTGCGCTCACAACCTTCATTCCGCACTCGGCAGAGAGTACTGATGCGAAGCCTTTTGCGTATTCTCTCGTTCCGCAGACGTATCCGCCACCGTGGAGATAGAGTATTATTCCGCCGCGCAACTCGTCGCGTGGGACGATAAGCAGACCTTGATGTTTGTCGTTTGATTTATCCAGGACGACGACGTCGCGCCTTCTGGTAAAGTGCATAAGGCGTCCGATCTTGTCCTGCATCGCTCTTGCAGTCTCAAGACTCGAACCGTCGGTTATTGGCTTTATGAGCTCGAGCTGAGAGCGTAATATCTTGTCTGTTAAGTTCATTATTTACACCATATTATCATTATTTCAGTCATCTTTGAAAGATGAAAACATATCTATTCTTAGATATCATACACTAAATCTCACGAAAAGTCAAGCGTATCTATTTTGTCCGTTTTCTTCTTGACTATTGACAACGAATATATTATAATATGTTAAAATCGAAACACAGCGAGGTAGAAATGGACGTTCGCGATAGAGATAAAATGAAGCGCATTGACAAAACGTTTGAATTAAATTTCAGACTGACAAGGCTTTATGCAAATTATTTGGAATATTACAACGAAGTGATAACGGCGGAAATGATGGAGGCTCTCTGCTCGGACGGTGAGATAGACGAGAAGGATGGTATTGTCGCCATTCTCTGCCAGATCTTCGGGCTCGACATAGACGGTTCGTCCGACGAGAGGATGCTTATCAGAGATTATATCACCCCGTCCGTCAGGATAATGGATGCGGAAAAATACCGAAATAATCCGTACTACAGAAACATAAAGATCCCGGAAATAAGGAAGGGAAAATGGGAATTTAGGAGAGAAAAATATCCTGCCTATCGCGGAGTCATAGCCGACGATATGATAATGTCAGACTCCTTTCGTGAGATCCCGCCTCTCGGATTCTTCAGAGAAGAATTCGAGTTTCCTGCCGTTCTCGAGGACGGAAACGAGTGGATGACGCTCACTCCCGTCGACCTCGACACCTCCGACTATGCCATTGAGTGCGCCCACGGCAAGGTCGTTACCTTTGGCCTCGGCCTCGGTTACTATGCTTATATGGTATCAAACAAGGAGAGCGTCGACTCAATCACGGTTATTGAGAAGAGCTCAGACGTTATCGCTCTTTTCAAGGAATATATTCTTCCCCAATTCGCGCATCCCGAGAAGGTCAGGGTGATAGAGGCTGATGCCTTTGATTACGCTGAGAGGGAAATGCCCTGCGAGGGATATGACGTTGCCTTCGTTGACACCTGGCGAGACGCCTCCGACGGAGCCCCGATGTACGAGAGGATGAAGGAGCTTGAGCGCTTCAGTCCCGATACCGAATTTATTTATTGGATAGAGAACTTCCTTGTATCCAGACTCCGCGCCATCAAGTATGCGGAGCTTTCGGAAAGAATAGATCGCGGGGAAGACATCACCTACTCCGAGGTGATTGATGAGCTTTTGCATATACCGTAAGACATCTTCACACGCTTGATACGCGTCTTGCCTCGCCCGGCGTAGCGCGGACTTAAATACGGCTGAAGCGGATATTCGGGACCGATCTCCCGGGTATCCGCTTTTTCCGCTTTTTTTGTTAAAAAATCCTATCGAAAATCCTCCCTTGAACGCGCGATTGTGTATTATTTATAAAAAAACAAAATTATTCTTGGTGGAATAGTCATATTGACACAAACCCCTATATAATGGTAAAATATTAGTGTGAAATCCAAGTATTTCTAAAAATTTTTCAAAAGGAGAAACCCAAATGAAAAAACTATGCAAGATTTTGTGTGCAGTTTTGGTACTCGCAATTCTTTGCTCGTCGCTCATGCTTGTGATCGGCGCGGAAGAGAATAGCGGCTACACTTCCGCTCCCGCAACCGCGGAAGAAATAGTTGCTGCGATCAAGTACGATGCTGAGGATAACCTCCTCACAAGACTGTCCTTGTCTACCAACACCGTGGGCGGCTGGAACGGAACAGGCGCTCCCCAGGCACACGTTGTGACAAACACAGAGACAGGTGCAACTCACCTCCATCACTTCGTTGATGCTCCCTTCGATCTTAAGAACGAAGCAGAAGTTACTGATGGAAACGAGTTCATCAACTTTGTCTTCAATACTGTAAACCTCAAGTATGAAGAGGGATATCATGAGTACGTTATAGTCGAGTACGACCTCTCGCACAAGACTGTTTCCGGAACTTTCACTGTTCCTTCCACATCTGTTGAGAAGACCGCTGCACCTATGAAGCAGGAGGTTATCGTAAGAGGTTCCAGTGCCGGTACATCTTGGGCAACCACCCAGCAGTTCAAGGACTTCGGCCTTGGTGATAAAACCGGTCACGTAGCCACTATCTACGACTATACCACCGGTAACGCCTATACCTTTGTTAACGGCGTGCTTCTTCAGACTTATGCTAACGGTGCTCTCTCCGCAGGTGTACTTCCCACCTACCTTGCAGGTGAGGCGCTTACTACCAGTGAGTGGAGAGTTGGTTCCAACTCCTTCGACGAGTACACTCTCGACAACGCTTACATTAGATACTCTAAGGTAGCAGTTGCAGAGGATACCGTTCCCGCAGCTGTTAAGTCCGGTGTTATCACCGACTGGAGCGGTAACATTTACACCGGCCCTATCGCAGCATTCACCGAGGTTGAGACCGGCGACTACGATTTCTCTAACTTTGTATCTGACCGCGAGGACAATGAGCTCTCCGGCTCCTCTATCTCGCAGAGAAACGACGACTACGTAAGATATATCGTAACTCTTCCCAGTGGTGACAAGTACATCAGAGTTGACACCCTCACCAACGGTCAGCCTGCGGGTCACGTTCAGTGGAATAATTATGCTTCTGATCACATAGTTTACGATGCTGCAAATCCTGCATACGCTGTATACGAGATGGACATCGCTACCGAGTCCGACCTCACTCAGTTTGCAATGGTAACCAACATAAGAACGGAGGCTGATGGCAAGGGCTCCGACGTTGGCTCCGGTGCAGGCAACATTTACCTTGCTGATCTTCCCTTCGCGTCCAACGGCTTCAGCCACCTTACCGTTGTTTACGATTACAACAACAATAAGATGATCTTCTACGTAAACAACACCTTTGCTAAGGAAGTTAAGCTTATCCCCGATGCAAAGTTTGAGTCGTGGAAGAATGCTGAGCTTACTCTCCACACCGGTCTTAAGATTCAGGCTCACGCCTCTTACGGCAGAACTCCTACCGTTAAGGGAGAGACTTTCATTCTTGATAATCTCTTTGTTAAGGTTATGACCGGCTCTGAGGCAGGTAACATAGCAGAGGGTATCTCTGCAAAGAATCTTAACAAGTGGACTGACGCTATGTACGGCGAGGATTACGAGTTCACTAAGCTTCCCACAGTTGCTATCGTTGACGGCATCGAGATGTACTCATCTCAGGCAATTGAGGCTTACCTCACTGATAAGGGTAATGAGAAGATTTCTATCAAGTTCCTTCGCGAGCCCAAGATGCCTACTTATATCAACGGTAACGTTATCATTGACACTAACGGACTTGACATTGCTAAGCTTGTTAAGTTCTCGAGCGCTTGCTCCGCTCCCGAGATCGACGGTAACATCTACACTGTAGTCGTTCCGTGGATCAACAACTACACGAGCGTACACACTCCCGTAGGTTCTAACCAAACCTCTAACAGCAATGCAGTTAAGTACAATCATCCTTCGAACATCTTCAGCAAGCTTTCCGGCGTAAACTACGACGGTGCATCTCAGCGTTGGGAGTACATAGTGACCAACCTTGACACCGGCGACGTTTTCATTAACGATAAGCCCGGTGAGCAGGGTGCGGTTAGCGGTGCATCCAACACTTACCTTGAAGTTAAGCCCTCCGGTAATATCAATTACGAGTACGGCCAGAATCAGGTAATTATCTACGACCTTGACGTTGCTATTTACAACAGAGAGGTTGGCTCCTTCAACTTTATCTCCAGATTCAACGGCGGCGGCGGAGCGTGGGGTAACTTCTCCCCCAGTACCGACCATCTTCTCTCCGACGTTGAGCTTGGCGAGTTCGTACACCTTACTCTTATGGTCTTCACAGACTCGAGAAACGGTTACTACTTTGTAAACAACGAGCTTGTTTGGTCTGCAGAGAATGCTCTTACCGAGGGTGCGGCATACTTCCAGGATCTCCGTCTGTTCGGTAACTCTCTTGTAGATATCAGCTTTGATAACATTTGTATCCGAAACCTTAAGAGAGCAGAGCTTGAGAATATCGCTAAGACGGGTGACCTCTCCGCTTGGGATGAGGCTATCTACTCCGACGAGTACGTTCTTCCTACCTCTCCCGCAGTTGCTACCGTTGACGGCGTTGGCTACGGCTCTGTTGAGGCGCTCAACAAGGCTCTCGCAGTTGACACCGAGGAACCCAAGGTAGTTGATTTCAAGCATCCTCCTGTACAGACCGTTGAGATCCGCTCCTCCGCGATCGTTGACACTCACGGCCTTGATATCAAGCTTGACTGGAACACCGGACTTTACGAGTTCGATCCCGAGAACTTCCTCTATGAGAGCTCCGAGACCGGTCTTGCATACGCTACCTCCAAGCTTATCCATACGACCCAGGGTACAGTACATACCTTCACCACTATCGACGCGACTAACTGCCGCCAGAACGCGACTCCCGTTACCTGGTATTATGATGAAGAGCTCTCTACCTATGACGTAGTATTCTACGTATTCGGCGAGACTATAGCTCCCATTGAGTACGACGCCTTCATCGAGGAAGGTATCTTCTACCACGATGAGTGGAAGGAGATCATTCTTACCGATGACAGTTATGAAATAACCGAGATCGTTGAGGAGTTCCCCGTTGCAAGCAAGGACCTTGAGGAAAAGAGCTACGTTTACGAGCTTGTTACCAAGGAAGTTGACTTCATCGCTGACGACATCAAGATCGGCGCTACCGTTAACTCTAACATTCAGTTCACAGTTTACGTTAATAAGTATCAGACCATCTCCGAGGGTGAGGCTGCTGTTATCGGCGGCGTTGAGTACGTAGCATTTAACTACGAGCTCGCTCCTCACGAGATCGACAAGGTGGTTAAGGCAGAGTTCATCGTTGTTGATGAAGAGGGTAATGAGTACGTACAGCGTCAGAGTCTCTCCTTCATCGACTATGCAAGAGATATTCTCTCCGGCGATCATACCGACGCTGACAAGAAGGTCGTTGCTAACCTCCTTGCTTATGCAAATGAGGCTTATGCTCTCTTCGAGGACGGCGCCAAGATGGAGTCCGTAACCGAGCTCCTTGAGACCTACTCCTCTTACGTAACCTCCGACGAGCTTACCGAGAAGCTTGATACCACCGATCTTAAGTCGGTTATCCGCTCCGCAGCTCTCAGACTTAACGCTGCTCCCGAGTTCGTATTCAGAGTAGCAAGAGGCTTCAAGGGTACTATCACCTTCACCTACACCGGTATTCACGGTGAAAAGACGGTTGACAAGACCGTTGACGCTACCGCTCAGGAGGTATTCGTAACTCTTGACGGCATCGACGTATCCGACCTTTACGTTGACATCACCATCACCGCTACCAAGGACGGCGAGACCGAGCCTTCCGTAAGCGGAACCTACAACCTTGCAACCTATGCACAGGGACTTGAGAACAACGCGTTCGCAGTTGCTCTTTACAACTACTCCAAGGCTGCATACAGCCACAAGAAGAACCTTGTATTCGTTTCTGTAATCACCGGTTATGAGACCGATAAGGATGGCAACCTCCTTCTCGACAAGCCCATTATCGAGGTTTACGGCGAGTATACTCCCGGCTCCAAGATCGAGATTCCCTTCATCCACGACGGACTTACCATCACCTGGTATCTTGGCGAGGGCGAGGGCAGAACCGAGATCGACATCAACAACTTCGTAATTACCGAGGACGTTCTCCTCACCTATACCGAGGTTATCAACAAGACTACTCTTGATATAGTAACCTCCGATACTCTTAAGCTCATCAACGAGGCTAAGATCAAGCAGTTCGACGGCTGTGACGTTTCCGTATCCGACGAGGATAAGGGCAAGTACGGCTACTTCGATAAGGAAGGCGGCGTAGCTAACTACGTTACCGCTATCAAGGACGGCCAGCCCATCGAGGCTCTCTACTTCTCGAGAACTGTAGAGTGGTCCACCACCGCTACCGACGGTAACGCGCAGTGGGCAGAGCACAGATACACTCTTGACGGTTCGAGAAAGCTTGCTTCCTTCACCTTCGATTACCTCATTCTCGGTACTGTTGGTAGACACCAGGCAGCTTCCGGTGAGTCCTACGGTGAGAACATCTTCCAGATCAAGTACACCGATGCTTCTGTGGCTAAGCTCGGCCTCACTGATTCCTACAAGAACATTGACTACGGTAATGACGTATTCCTCGAGGACGGTCAGTGGCATACCTTCACCTACAAGGCATTCGATCCTATCGAGCTTGACAGCGTTCTTATCAAACTTTATCAGTTCCTTGGCGAGATGCTCATAGCTAACATCGAGATCGAGTATGCTCCTCTCGATATCTACAACGCTGATGGTACTCTCAACGTTAACACTATTCTTAAGGAGAACGTATCCAACGCAGGTTACACTCTTACTACCATCGTTGACAGCAAGATCAAGCAGCTTGATCAGACTGCTCCCGCTACCGGCGGCGATTACAGCTACGGCCACTTCGTAAAGGAAGGCGGTACCTCCGTATTCGTTAACGCAGTTAAGGATGGCGAGCTTGTTGAGGCTCTCTACTTCTCCAGATCCAAGGATAAGGCTTGGAATACCTACCCCAATGCAAATCAGAACGCAGGCTTCTCTGAGTTCAGATTCGATACCAAGGGAGCTTATATTACCGGCTTCTCCTTCGACTACCTTGTAAAGGGTACAACTGAAGAGAGAGAAGAGTATGGTGCGGACTTTGACGGTACGGCTGTATACCTTGGACATTCCTACGTACAGGTTAAGTCCAACGGCAACTACTATGATATGCCTGAATCCGCTCTTATCACCGACGGCGAGTGGCACACTATGACCATCGAGTTCTCTGAGGCAAAGTCTCTTGATAACATTCTTGTTAAGCTTCAGCATTTCATCGGTGAGATGGTAATTTCCAATCTTGTTATCGAGTACGTAGAATAATTTGATTTAAGTTATTCACTCCGTCCTTGAGGACGTGAGAATGCCCACGCTCCATTGTGAGCGTGGGCATAATTATTTCTATTCTTAAATATATCGGTCAAATATCAGTATTAAGCATATTCCGAGGAGCAGGGCGTAGGTAGCGCCGTTTTCCGCTCCGTCTGCGTGTGTGTCGGGGATGATCTCGTCGCTTATGACATATAGCATACATCCACCGGCAAAAGCAAGAGCAAAAGGGAGCATAAACGTTGCCAGGGATACGGCAAAGTAACCGATAACGGTACCAACGACTTCAATAAGCCCGGTAGAGAGCGCAATAAGAAAGGCCTTTTGCGGCGTTATTCCGACCGAGATCATAGGTGCTATTATTACCATTCCTTCAGGTATATTCTGCAGAGCGATACTCCCCGCTATCAATATGGCTGAGGATATATCTCCGCTTCCAAAACCGACTCCCGCCGCTATTCCTTCCGGTAGATTGTGCAGAGCTATAGCTGCGACAAAGAGCATTACCTTACGTGTCCTAAGTGCCTCCGGGCAATCTCCTTTTTCCACAAATTTATGCGCGTGAGGTACGAGTTTGTCTATTAGATTCAGAGCTATGGCTCCGAGAAAAATGCCAAGTGAAGTAACAAATACACTGCCTCCGACACTCATATCGAGGGAGGGAAGTATAAGGCCGATAAAGGATGAAGCCAGCATAACACCTGCTGCAAAGGCGAGCACAAGATCGGAAAAACGGTGTGTCAGATTTTTGAAGATGAGGCCGAGCACAGCGCCTATCACCGTCGCGCCTCCGACACCCAGGGCGCAAAGAAAAACTTCTGTCATAATTAAACCTTGAAAAACCGTCGTTATCTATATTATATGATCGGCGCCGCGAACCGGTTACAAATAAAAAAAAGAAAAAACGCAAGTCTACAATTACCCATACAGAGTCATTGTCGGCTTGCGTTTTCTGCATTTATGTAAATTAACAGTTTACAAATTACTCGATTATATCGTCCTCGTCGTTCTCATCGCTTTCTTCTGACTCGGTCGATCTATTGTCGAGAATGTGGAGGTCCTCTATACGTCTGCCGTCCATTTTAAGCACCTTTACCGTGAGTCCGAGCTCCTCGAAGGAGTCACCCTCCACGGGGATCCTGTCGAGTATCTTCATCGCCCAACCGTTTACGGTCATGGCGTCGAGCTCCTCATCAAGCTCGATATCAAGCTCCTCAAAGAGCTTTTCAAGGTTGGCCATTCCGGAGACAATGTACTCGCCTTCGCCCACCTCCTTGATCTCCTCGACGATCTCGTCATGCTCGTCCCAGATCTCGCCTACTATCTCCTCGAGTATATCCTCGAGTGTGACGATACCTGCGGTCGAACCGTACTCGTCCGTAACGACTGCGAGGTGCATCTGCTTTTCCTGTAGGTCCTTGAGAAGATCGTTGATCTTCTGTGTCTTGGTTACGTACATTACGGGCTTAACGATCTCGGAAATCGGAATATTGGTCGTGTGCGCATCGGAGAAGAAATCCTTGTAGTATACTATACCGTGGATGTTATCGAGGTCGTCATCGTAGATGGGAATACGGGAATAACCTGATTCGGTAAATACCTTGGCCAGCTCCTCTTTCGTGATGTCGGAGCGTACCGCGGTGATATCGATACGGGGTGTGAAAATGTCGCCTACCTCGAGCTCGTTGAACTCAATGGCCGATTTGATGAGCGTGCTTTCTTCCTCGTCAAGGTCGCCTTCCTCGGCTGCCTCCTCGATAATGGAGATGAGCTCCTCCTCGGTCATACCCTGATCCTCGTCTGACTTGAATATCTTGGAGAGCAGGTTCTGCAGCTGCTTGAAGATGAAGGACAGAGGCTTGAAAATAATAACAAGCGCGGAGATGAGAGGCGTTGCAAAGAGCACGAACTTGTCGGGCGATTGCTTGGCTATAGTCTTCGGTGATATTTCGCCGAAGGTGAGCACGATGATCGTCATCACTGCTGTGGATATTGTAGTCGCAAACTGCGCTGCAGATCCACCCGCCAGAAGATTGGTGAAGTAAAGGGTAGAGAGCGAGGCAGCGAGAATGTTTACGATATTGTTACCGATAAGAATGGTGGAGATGAGGGTATCGTAGTTTTCAGCAAGCTCGAGCGCTCGGGCAGCGCGCTTGTTACCCTTTTCAGCCAGATTTTTGACCCTGATCCTGTTGAAGGTGTTGAAGGCGGTCTCCGTTGCGGAGAAGTACGCGCTCATCACGACGCAGAGTAGGATAATGATTAACATAATTTTTGTTTTTTTCTCTTTACGAGAAATAAATTCCTTTCGAATGTATAATATTTTAGTCTTTACTAATCGGTTTTTGATATTTTCACGAGAGCAGCAAAAAAAGGCGTAACCAACTCCTCGAGTGGCTAAGCCTGACGAATACAGATTATTCTAATACTATGACAAGTTTCCCCGTCGCCGTCGTCCATAATGTCCTCCGTGAAAATTATGCAATATGCATATACGATATATATTATAGCATACCGTTTTGCTTTTGTCAATAGAAAAAATGAATTATGACCGGTCGGTAAATTTGCACGTACTGTACTTGACATAAAAATGATAAAGTGCTACAATAACTATGTATGCTTACGCGCTATTAATAATGCGTGACACAAGTTCCCTTTTGGAACGGAAAGGTTAGAAATGATAAAAACTTTACTCAAAAGTGTAAGGGAGTTTAAAAAGGTGTCCATACTTACACCTATTCTCGTTTTCTTTGAGGTCATACTCGAGTGTATAATTCCCTTTGTAATTGCCGAGATGGTAAAGATGATTGAAGAGAAGGAAACCGTTGAGCTCGTCACAGTGCTCAAATACGGAGGAGTCGTGGTGATCCTTGCCGTCCTCTCGCTCATCTTCGGCGCAGTCGCGGGACTCACCGCCGCTAAGGCCTCATGTGGATTTGCAAGAAATCTTCGCCACGATCTTTATTACGCAGTACAGGACTTTTCTTTTGAGAATATTGACAGATTTTCTACATCCTCGCTCGTTACAAGACTCACCACCGACGTCAACAACGTCCAGCATGCATATATGATGATCATTCGTATGGCGATACGCTCGCCCTTTATGTTCATCTTTGCGATTGCGGCCGCTTTCATCACCGGCGGCAGACTTGCCTGGATATTCGTTGTGGTCATTCCGATCCTCGGCTTCGCTGTGTTCAAAATAGCTACGAAAGCGATGCCTATGTTCCGCAGAGTTTTTAAGAAATACGATAACCTGAACTCCTCGGTGCAGGAGAATATCAAGGGTATGAGAGTTGTTAAGTCCTTTGTACGTGAGGATTACGAGAAGGAAAAATTTGGCCGCGCATCGCGTGACGTTTGCGTCGATTTTACAAGGGTAGAGAGACTTCTCGCGCTCAATAACCCCGTAATGCAACTCTGCTTGAATATCGTTATGGTCTTCATTCTCTCCATTGGCTCACGCACTGTTGTATCCACCGGCGGCTCAGCGCTCAACGTTGCTCATCTATCTGCTCTTCTTACCTACGGATTTATGATACTCTCCAGTCTTATGATGCTTTCTATGGTATTTGTTATGATTACCATGTCTATAGAGTCTGCTCGCAGAATCACCGAGGTATTGAACGAAAAGTCAACTATAGTTTCCAAAAATGGCGCTTTAACAGAAGTTAAGGACGGCTCAATAGAATTCACTGACGTGAGCTTTAAGTATTCCAAGAGCGCTTCGAGATACGCTCTTTCGGATATTGATCTTAAGATCGAGTCCGGCCAGACTATCGGAATTATCGGCGGCACAGGCTCCTCTAAATCTACTCTCGTTCAGCTTATCTCCCGTCTTTACGACGTTACCGAGGGCTCGGTCAAGGTTGGCGGAGTCGACGTCAGAGATTACGACGTTGAGTCACTCAGAAACAACGTTGCCGTAGTTCTTCAGAAGAACGTGCTCTTCTCAGGCACGATAAAGGAGAATCTCCGTTGGGGCAAAAAGGACGCCACAGATGAAGAAATGCGCCATGCATGTCATCTCGCCTGCGCGGACGAGTTTATCGACCGTTTCCCGGACGGCTATGATACTTACATAGAGCAGGGAGGAGCTAACGTTTCCGGAGGACAGAAGCAAAGACTCTGCATTGCCAGAGCCCTTCTCAAAAAGCCGAAGATACTCATTCTTGATGACTCCACCAGCGCGGTAGATACCAAGACCGACGCTTTTATACGTAAGTCGATGAGGGAATATATTCCCGAGACCACAAAGCTTATTATCGCTCAGCGTATCTCTTCGGTGCAGGATGCCGACAAGATCATAGTTCTCGATGGTGGAAAGATCATAGCGATGGGCAATCACGACTATTTGATTGCTACCAATGAAGTATATCGCGAGACCTACCTCTCGCAGAACAACAAGGGAGGTGAGGACTGATGGCACCCAGCAGAAAACCCCGTCCGCGCGCTAAACGCGGCACCTTCAAAAGACTTATGAAGGAGCTCTTCTCCTTCTTCCCGCGTCTTTTGCCGATAACCATCGGCTGTATCATTCTTTCCGCCGCCATAGGCGCTATCCCCGCGCTCTTTATGCGTCAGGTCTACGAGATCATCGGCGTTGCGGTAGAGGAGGGGCTCGGTTGGTCGGACGTACGCAGTGACGTTATCCGCCTTGTAGTCACCCTCGGTTGCTTGTATCTTGCATCACTTATTTCGTCCTTCACCTATAACCAGCTAATGGTTACCATCACGCAGAACACGCTTAAAAAGTTCCGTGATAAGATGTTTGATAGAATGCAGGATCTTCCAATCAAATATTTTGACACTCATAATCACGGCGACGTGATGAGTTATTACACAAATGACATCGACACCCTCCGTCAGCTTGTTTCCCAAAGTATACCTCAGCTCCTGATGACAATAATAACCGTCTCGGTGCTCGTTTGCGTTATGCTTTCGCTCTCGGTATGGCTTTCTATAGTCGTCTTCGTCGGAGTTGCTCTTATGCTCTTCGTTACCGGTAAAATAGGCGGTGGATCCGCACGTCACTTCGTTCGTCAGCAGATAGCCATCGGTAAAACCGAGGGATACGTTGAGGAGATGATGAACGGACAAAAGGTAATCAAGGTCTTCTGTCACGAGGAGGAAAGTAAGGAAAATTTTGATAAGGTCAACGACGAGCTTTATCATGAGGCTGTACAGGCCAACAGATACGCCAACGTTCTCGGCCCTATCCTCGGTAATATTGGAAACATCCTTTATATAATCGTTGCCATCGTTGGTAGCGCGCTTCTCATCTCCGGGGCATCGAACCTCTCTCTCGGCGGCTCTGAAAACGCGATATTCACCGTCGCATTGGTGGTTCCGTTCCTTAATATGACGAAGCAGTTTACAGGTAACGTCAGCCAGGTATCCCACCAGATCAACTCCGTAGTAATGGGTCTTGCAGGCGCGTCGCGAATCTTTGAGCTCCTTGACGAGGAGCCGGAGAAGGACGAGGGATATGTAACTCTCGTTAACGTGAGGGATATTGACGGTACCCTTGTAGAGTGCCGTGAGCACACGGGTAAGTGGGCATGGAAACATCCGCACAAGTCCGACGGTACTATCACATATGTTCCGCTTATGGGTGATGTAAGAATGACAAATGTTGACTTCGAGTACGAGGAGGGAAAGCCTGTCCTCAAGGACATCACTCTCTACGCTGAGCCCGGGCAGAAGGTTGCTTTCGTTGGAGCCACAGGCGCGGGTAAGACCACGATCACAAATCTTATCAACCGTTTCTACGATATAGCCGACGGCAAGATCAGATACGACGGTATCAATATTAACAAGATCAAAAAGAGCGAGCTGCGTAAGTCGCTTGGCATAGTTCTCCAGGAGACCAATCTCTTTACGGGTACGGTTATGGATAACATCCGATACGGTAAGCTCGATGCCACGGATGAGGAGTGTATCGCCGCATCTAAGCTCTCGGGTGCTGACGACTTTGTTACAAGACTTCCCGATGGCTACAACACTATGCTTACCGGCAACGGTGCCAACCTCTCCCAAGGACAGCGTCAGCTTATCGCTATAGCCAGAGCGGCTGTAGCCGATCCGCCCGTAATGATACTTGACGAGGCCACATCCTCGATAGATACCAGGACGGAGCAGATCGTTCAGCGCGGTATGGATGCCCTTATGCACGGTCGTACTGTATTCGTTATCGCACATCGTCTGTCCACCGTACAAAACAGCGACGTTATTATGGTGCTTGACCACGGCGTAATTATTGAACGCGGATCCCATGACGATCTAATTGAACAAAAGGGACAGTACTACAGTCTCTACACAGGAGCATTCGAACTCGAATAAACCCTTCTTTATGATAACTAAAATTGTCATATTCCGCATAAAACTTGATGAAATACCAATCGATAAAAAGGGAGGAGAATTATGACTACATGTGCCTTTACCGGTCACAGAAAAATTGAAGACAGACATAAGGGCATGATGGATAGTCTCCTCCTTCGCGCCATATCCTTCGCTTATGAGGCGGGGTGCCGAACCTTCCTGACCGGAGGGGCTTTAGGCTTTGATACAGCCGCAGCAAAGGAGATCATCCGCTTTCGTCTGACACATCCGGATATCAGGCTTCATATCATCATCCCTTGCAAAAATCAGAGCGATGCATGGTCTGAGCGTCAGATTGCTCTTTATGAGTATACGCTCATGAATGCGGATGAGGTTGAGTACGTCTCGGAGGTTTATACCGAAGGGTGTATGAGAGTCAGGAATCAGCGTCTTGTCGACCTCGCTGATATGCTGATTGCCTATGTCGACAATCCGTACAGCGGCGCGGCACAGACGGTACGTATGGCCTCAAGAGCGGGCAGGACGATCTACAATCTTTATCCTACCCTTGAAGGGAAGACGTACTGATTCCCGTATTTTGTATTATATATACCCTTTGAGGCAAAAAAATGCAAAAATTGCTTGACAATAGTTTATTATTGTGCTACAATTTAGGATGACGAAAAATTATGTGAGGTATTAGATATGTTTACTTCGATCTTAAACTCAGTCCTGACTGAGCCCTCGGTAGCTCCTATCGTGGCTTCGTACAACAGCTTTGTTGCATCCCTCGGAATCTTTTATCCCATTCTGCTTTTAGCGGTATGCCTTATTGTCGGACTCTTTGGCAGACGACTTTCCGACCTTATCCGCGTCGTTCTTCTCTTCGCGATAGGCTTTGTTGCATCCGTTCATTGGATCGCTCCCTTCGTTGCTAAATTCGTTCCTTCCTTTCCCGCATACGCTGTCGGCATCGCAGTGGGTGTCTTCGCAGCCGTTATGTCCAGAATGATATACAACCTCGTTTATGTTGGTTGCATTGGTTTTGACACTTATAACATCTGTGTTAACGCGCTCTTCCTTGTTGAGATCACCGCTCTTACCAAGGGTAACGTTCCCGTTTCCATCGGTGTTGCAGTTGTTCTTACCGTTATCGCTCTTGTTCTTCGTAAGTATCTTGAAATGGTTATCACCGCTGCAGCAGGCGGTATCGGCGTTGCTTACTTTGTAAAGCAGTTCGTAGATTATACCGTTTACATCAACCTCGATCCTATGACTGCCCTCTTCGTAGTAGGAGCAGTTGTTGCGATTCCTATGTTCATCTATCAGTACTACAACACAGTGATCTATTAATTCCGAATATTGAAGAGGACGCAGATCTGCGTCCTCTTTTTTCTTTGCGCGTGTGCATCGTATCCACGCCTATATTAACTTTTATTAAAAAATACTGTTAAGTATTTAAAATTAGTTGACTTTTTAAATTATATAGTGTAAAATAATAAACGTAAAAATATGCAATCCGGAGGGAGTATGGATCAGTCAACCAAATTAAAGCTCAAGAAATTAGCAAACAATGTCCGTCAGGGAATTATCGAGGCAGTATATAACGCCAAGTGCGGACACCCCGGTGGTTCACTATCCATCGCGGATATTCTTACTTATCTCTATTTTGCAGAGATGAACGTGGACCCGAATAACCCTAAGGATGAGGGCAGGGATAGATTTGTCCTTTCCAAGGGGCATACAGCTCCCGGTCTTTACTCCACTCTTGCAGAGCGCGGCTTTTTCCCTAAGGAGGAGCTTAAGACTCTCAGAAAGACTGCTTCAAGACTCCAGGGACACCCGGATATGAAGGGAGTTCCCGGCGTGGATATGTCCACCGGCTCGCTCGGCCTCGGATTCTCCACCGCCTGCGGTATGGCTCTCTCGGCTAAGGTCTCGGGTGACTCCTACAGAGTGTACTCTATTCTCGGTGACGGTGAGAGCGAGGAAGGACAGGTTTGGGAGGCGGCTATGTTTGCCTCTCATTACAAGCTTGATAACCTCGTTGCTATCCTTGACCTCAACGGCCTCCAGATAGACGGCCCCATAACGGATGTTATGAATCCTACCCCCCATGACGAAAAATTCCGTGCTTTTGGCTGGCACGTAATCACTATCGACGCTCACGACTTCGACTCCATTGAAGCGGCCTTCCTCGAGGCTCGCGCGGTGAAGGGCAAGCCCACCGTCATTATTGCAAAGTCGGTTAAGGGTAAGGGAGTTTCATATATGGAGAACTCCTGTGAGTGGCACGGTCAGGCGCCCAAGGAGGATCTGTACCTCGTTGCGGTCGCTGACCTCAAAAAGATTGAAGATGAGCTTAAGTGAGGTGAAGAATATGGCAGATAAGAAGGCTACCAGAGAGAGCTACGGCAGGGCACTTGCCGAGCTTGGAGAAAAGTATGATTTCCTCGTTCTTGACGCCGATCTTGCAGCGGCTACCAAAACGGGTATGTTTAAGAAGAAGTTCCCCGAGAGATTCTTCGACTGTGGTATCGCAGAGGGAAATATGATGTGCGTGGCGGCGGGTATCGCGGCTACCGGCAAGAAGGTATTTGCTTCATCCTTTGCTATGTTTGCTGCAGGGCGTGCCTTTGAGCAGGTGCGTAATGCTATCGGATATCCACATCTTAACGTAAAGATCGGTGCTACCCACGCGGGCATCACCGTAGGTGAGGACGGTGCGACACACCAGTGTAATGAGGACATCGCGCTTATGCGCACCATCCCCGGCATGACGGTCATATGCCCTGCAGATGCTACCGAGGCATACGCTGCGGTTGAGGCGGCCATAAATACCGACGGCCCTATGTATTTGAGATTCGGTAGATATGCCGTTCCGGATCTCACCCCTGAGCTTATCCCCGACTACAAGTTTGAGATCGGCAAGGGCGTCTGTTACAGAGAGGGTAAGGACGTTACTCTCGTTGCTACCGGATATATGGTGCATCTCGCTATTGAGGCTGCAGATATGCTGAAGGAGGAAGGCATTGACGCCGGCGTCATTAATATACATACCGTAAAGCCTATAGATAAGGATATTATCGTCAGGGCTGCCAAACAGAGCGGCGCTCTCGTCACCGCAGAGGAGCATAGCGTTATCGGCGGACTTGGCTCTGCAGTCGCGGAGACCGTGGCAGAGAGCTGTCCTGTTCCCGTGCTTCGTGTTGGTGTTGAGGACTCATATGGTAGGAGCGGACAGGTTCCTGAGCTCCTTGAGATATACGGACTCACCGCAAAGAATATTTATGAAAAGGCTAAGGCTGCAATCAGCCTAAAGAGATAAGGAGTCGGAGGATAGACTAATGAAGAGAATACTTTTGAAATTATCGGGCGAGGCTCTTTCCAACGGCTCGGGCGAGATTTACGACATTGCCTTCGTTGACAAGGTGGCGTCTGCTATAAAGAACTGTGTAGACGACGGCTACGAGATGGCCATCGTTGTCGGTGCGGGCAATATCTGGCGCGGCAGACAGGGCGGAGAGATGAACCGCACCTCTGCTGACAGAATGGGTATGCTTGCTACCGTTATCAACTCCATCTGCCTCAAGGAGGCTATTGAGAGGGCGGGTAAGAGCGCTCACGTTATGACTGCTATTCCAATGACTCCATTCGCCGAGACATACTCGGCTGAGGCTGCTATCAAATATCTTGAGTGCGGCGAGGTAGTCATTCTTGGAGCCGGACTTGGCATCCCCTTCCTCTCCACAGATACCGCAGGTGCTGTAAGAGCAGCGGAGATCGGTGCTGACGCCATCCTTATGGCAAAGAACGTCGACTACATCTACACCGACGATCCAAGAAAGAACCCGGATGCAAAGAGGCTTGAGACGGTCAAGGCTACCGAGGTCCTCGCTATGAATCTCAAGGCCATAGACTCAACTGCTACTGCGTTCTCGCTTTCCGCAGGCACACCTGTTAGAGTGTTCGGACTAAAGGATCCCTCTGACATTGAGAAGGCGGTGCGCGGCAGGATAGACGGTACTGTTATTACTGCTGAATAAACAAAGCAAAATAAAAATAAAATAAATATAAGGAGCAACAAAAAATGAAGCTTGATACCAAGGAATATGAAGTAAAAATGCAGAAGACTATCGCAAATTACAGCGATAACCTTTCCACCATCAGGGCTGGCAGAGCTAATCCTGACGTGCTTAAGAGAATCTCGGTTGATTACTACGGCTCTCCCACACCCATCTCCTCTATCGCGGAGATCAAGGTTACCGATGCTCGCACCATCACCATCACCGCTTGGGATAAGTCCATCATGAAGGGAATTGAGAAGGCTATTCTCACCTCTGATCTCGGAATCAATCCTCAGAACGACGGATCCTGCATTCGCCTTTCCTTCCCACCCACAACTGAGGAGCGTCGTCGTGAGCTCTCCAAGCAGATCTCCAAGATGGGCGAGGATGCAAAGGTTGCCATCCGTAACATCCGCCGTGACGCTAACGATAAGGTAAAGGCACAGAAGAAGAATTCCGAGATGACCGAGGATGAGGCAAAGGCTTCGGATAAGAATATCCAGGATCTTACCGATAAGTATATCAAGGAAATTGATAAGGTAACTGCAGAAAAGACCAAGGAAATCATGGAAATCTGATTTTTTCGGATATTTCCCCCGTATTCTACCAAGCTCGTCGTATTGTATATACGACTTCGGGTAGAAGTACGTGGCAACTATCTCGAAAAAATACTGTTTTAGGATATTTCCCCGACTGTCACCTTTCGCAATAGGTAGCGGAGCGGCGTGAGCGTCCCGGTGAGCGAGCTCCTCGATACGCTTTCGCTTGATTATCTGGGGAAAAGTGCGTGTGAGTTATCTCGAAAGTATTATTTAAAACTAATTTTCGATACATAAAAAATGAAAGCGAGATCTGTGTCTATGGCCGAGAAGAATAGAATAGATATTTCGGGATTTGACCATAGACTCAGGTCCGTTGGAATCATAATGGACGGTAACGGCAGGTGGGCTAAGGCTCATGGACTGCCGAGAACGGAGGGGCATAAGGCAGGGGCAAAGAGCTTGAGGCCGGTTATTGAGTGCCTATCCGAGCTCGGGGTTACCTGCGTTACTTTATATGCTTTTTCCACCGAGAATTGGAAGAGACCGAAGGAGGAGGTTGATGGGATAATGAACCTTATCCTCTCCTATCTTGACAGAGCAAAGGGAATGTGGGAAAAGTATGACGTTTCGATACGCTTTATCGGAGACAAGGCTCCTTTACCTGAGAGACTTCGTGAGAGGTGTACCGAGATAGAGAACCTGTCGCGAGGACGCTCGCGTACGGTCAATGTCGCGCTTAACTACGGTGGCAGAGATGAGATCGTCAGGGCGGTTAACGCGGCGATAAAGGAAGGGTGCGATCCCATCACCGAGGCGGATATCAGCCGCCACCTGTACACTGCGGATCAGCCCGAGCCCGACCTCATAATCAGGACGGGGGGAGACATGAGACTCTCCAATTTCATGATATGGCAGAGCGCCTATTCGGAGCTATACGTTACCGAGACTCTTTGGCCGGACTTCGGCAGGGAGGACACTATCACGGCCGTAGAGGCGTTTTATAAGAGAAAGCGTCGCTTTGGCGGACTTAACCCCGAAGAGGCTAACTAAGGATTAATTAAGAAGGGTCAATAAATGAAGCAAAGAGTTTTGACTTCGATAGGCATTGGCATAGTTGGTATACCTGTCATCCTGTTTTCAAAATATATTGTTTATCCGCTGTTTCTGGGACTTCTCTCGGCTATAGGTGTCTGGGAGCTGCTCCGCGTATTCGGTATACAAAAGAGGCTTGAGATATCAATTCCGGCATATCTTATATCCGGACTTTTACCCGTGTTTGCTCATAGCTTCTTCACCCACGGTGATACTAAAGGATATATACTTATTGTGAGCGCCGTGCTTTTTGCCTTTCTCCTTTACCTTGCCGCAGTATGTGTTTTTGGCAAGGAGATCTTGATGAGAAAGAGTGAAAACAAAGGCTCTGAAGGAAAACAGAGAATACTTGAGTTCGGTGATATTGCCGCGGTATTTCTCTCGGTTACCTATGTGACTGTATCCTTCACTTCAATGTCGCTTACTCGATATATGACAAATGGAGTTTACATTTTTGGTCTTGTATTCATTGCCGCGTGGATGTGTGATATATTTGCGTATTTTACCGGCAGGCTTTTTGGCAGGCATAAGCTCGCGCCTCACCTGAGCCCTAAAAAGACTATAGAGGGATCCATCGGCGGTGTGCTGTTTGCCTCTGTCGGCTGTATTCTTTACGGCGTCATCATTGAGGCTGCGACCGACCTTAATGCAAGCTATCTTGTTCTTGCGCTTATCGGACTTATCCTTTCCGTTGTCTCTCAGATAGGTGATCTTTTTGCATCTCTTATCAAGAGGGAGCACGGTGTCAAGGACTATAGTCAGATGCTCCCCGGACACGGAGGAGTTATGGATCGCTTTGATTCCATTCTTGCGATTGCAACCGTGCTTATGGCGGTATGTATGCTATTTCCGCCCTTTGCATAAATAATTTTTGAATATTATTACCTGATTGGTTTTGGATCGGGGGTGCGTCTGGCCTTGATTATTCTTGGCTTAATGGCACCCCCGATAGTGACCGAGTAGGATGAAAAATAGGAGGGGAAAATGAATAAGACGGTATCTGTTCTCGGTGCCACCGGATCGGTAGGCAGACAGGCTCTTGACGTCGCGCGTGAGCGCGGATACACCATCGATTTCCTCTCTGCAAATTGCGATTACACCTCTCTCGAGATCTACGCCAGAGAATTTAAGCCGTCAGCCGTTGCCTTGGCTGATCCGGGCGCTGCCTCAGAGCTGAAGGTACGCCTTGCAGACACGGGCATTCGGGTCCTTGTCGGTAGTGAGGGTATACTTGAGGGTATTAGAAAGTCTGTCAGTGACGTCTGTGTAAATGCTATTCTCGGGGAGGCGGGGCTTCTTCCCACTCTCGCGGTCATTGACTCGGGAAAGCGACTTGCACTTGCAAATAAGGAGTCTCTCGTTATTGCGGGAGATATAGTGATGAGTGCCGCAAAAAAGAAGGGGGTAGAGATCATCCCCGTAGACAGTGAGCACTCTGCCATCTTCCAGTCTTTAAAGAGCGGTAGACGCGAGGAGATAAAGAGGATACTCCTCACCGCTTCGGGTGGCCCATTTTTCGGTAAGACCAAGGAGCAGCTTCGCTCGGTCACACTTTCCGAGACACTCGCGCATCCGACCTGGAAAATGGGCAAAAAGATCACCGTCGACAGCGCCACTCTTATGAACAAGGGCTTTGAGGTGATCGAGGCGGTACACCTTTTTGGAGTACCTGCAGATAGGGTAGACGTAGTTGTTCACCGCGAGAGCATACTTCACTCCGCGGTAGAATATATTGACAATAGCGTTATCGCTGAGCTTTCCGTTCCGGATATGAAAATGTGCGTTCAGTACGCCGTCGATTATCCGGTCAGGTACAGGAGCGAGGGCAGGACGCTTGATCTGTTTGAGCTCGGCAGTCTGAGCTTTTCAAGGCCTGATCGAGATGCCTTTCCGTTCCTCGACCTCGCGAGAGAAGCTATCAGTCTCGGCGGAGCTATGCCCGCGGTTATGAACGCGGCTGACGAGGTGGCCGTTGAGGCCTTTCTTTCGGGGCGCATATCCTTCTATGAGATTTTCGGTGTCGTCACCGAGACCTTTGGCGCTCTTACATACGCGAAGGGCTCTCATACTCTTGATGCCATACTGTCTCTTGATAAAGAGGCGAGGGCGGTTGCCAAGAGCTTAATTAAGTAAAATACACGTTTTTGCAAATAATCGTGTGCAAATAGACATATTTTTCGGAGGAATAATAATTTTGGGACCAGTACTAACCGTAATTCTTTCTTTGTTAGTATTTGAATTTCTGATCTTCATTCACGAGTTTGGACATTATATAACAGCGAGAATTTTCAAAGTAACTATATCCGAGTTTTCTCTTGGCTTTGGACCTGAGCTTGTCAGCTATCAGTCAAAGAAGACCGGCATTAAATATAAGCTATCCATCCTGCCTCTTGGCGGCTTTGTCGCTATGGTGGGCGAGGATGAGGACTCTGATGATCCTAACGCATTTAACAAAAAGCCCGCTTGGCAGAGGTTTATCATTACGGCTGCAGGCGCTACGGTAAACATTGTAGCAGGATTCCTTGCTATGATAATTATCGTGTCGTTTATCAACATAGGCAATACTACTTGGGGCGCTCCCATGGAGGATGATCTTCTTCTTAACGAGCTCGGCTACACGAACGTGGATGATACCTATCGCTCGGAGGACTTTGGCCTTCAACCCGGTGATGAGATAGTCGCAGTAAACGGCAAGAGAGTTCGCATTTATGACGAGCTTTCCTATCAGATCATGCGCTACGGTCATGAGCCCGTAGATCTCACCGTTATCCGCGACGGCGAAGAGATGACCATAGAGGACGTCCGCTTCCCGACAACCGAGCAGCAGGGACAGACCTTCGGAATTATCGACTTCAAGATAACAGGGTATAAGGAAAAGGGATTCTTCGATGTCTTTTCTCTCTCCTTCCGTAAGGCCGCTCTTATTATGCGTATGTGCTGGGAGTCTATCTTCGATCTCATTACGGGCAGATACACCTTCGAGGCTGTCTCAGGACCTGTGGGTATCTCGGCTGCGATCGGTGACGCGGCGGCGGCGGGCTTCCTCTCGCTTCTCAACATCACAGTGCTTATCAGTATGAACCTCGGATTTATGAATCTTGTGCCTTTCCCTGCGCTTGACGGCGGCAGACTTATCACCATCCTTATCGAGATGATCACGAGAAAAAAGATACCCGCCAAGATTGAGGGTATCATAAACTCCGTAGGTCTGGCCATTCTCTTCGTATTCATGATCATAGTCTTATTTAAGGATACGTTTGCACTTATTTTCTGACATTTTTAACGCTTTTTCGGAGGTATTATGGGCGCATTTGACAGACGCATCAGCCGACCTGTGAGGGTCGGAAAAGCCGTGATAGGCGGCGGATCCCCCATCTTGGTCCAGTCAATGACGAATACCGATACACACGATATTGACGCCACCTACTCGCAGGTAATGAGGCTTGCTGAGGCAGGATGCGATATCGTGCGTGTAACAGCGCCTGATATTGAGTCGGTAAAGACCTTTTCTGCTCTTATCTCAAGAGGTGCTACGGTGCCTCTCGTTGCCGACGTGCATTTCAATCATGAGATCGCGATAGCCCTTGCGGAGTCCGGTGTATCCAAGATACGTATCAACCCCGGTAACATCGGATCGGAGGAGAACGTCCGTCGTGTTGCCGAGGCCTGCAGGCGCAACTCGGTTCCGATAAGGATAGGCGTCAACTCCGGCTCTCTCGAGAAGGAGATACTCGCGAGATACGGCTCTCCTACGCCCGAGGCACTTGTTGAAAGTGCGCTGTTCCACGCCTCACTTCTTGAAAAATATGACTTTCACGATATAGTCATCTCGGTCAAGGCATCGACCGTCACAGATATGATAGCCGCTAACAGAATCCTTGCTGAAAGGACCGATTATCCCTTACATCTCGGTGTGACCGAGGCAGGCGGCGGAACATCCGCTATAGTCAAGAGCAGTATTGGAATAGGTACTCTCCTTGCGGAAGGCATAGGAGATACTGTCAGAGTATCACTTACGGACGATCCTTGCGAAGAGGTTCGGGCGGCGAAGGATATACTTAAGGCGGTAGGACTCTCACAGACTCCCGGAATGGATATAGTCGCCTGTCCAACCTGCGGTAGGACAAAGATAGATCTTATCTCTTTGCACAGAGAATTCACCGAGCGCTCAAGGCGTGAGGGACTGGATAAAATCAATATAAAGGTTGCGCTTATGGGCTGTGTCGTTAACGGCCCGGGAGAGGCAAGAGAGGCTGATCTCGGTATTGCCGGAGGACAGGGCGAGGGCTTGATCTTCAAGAAAGGGAAGATACTAAAAAAGGTTAATGAAGACCGCCTTCTTGATGAGCTGATTGATGAAATCAAAAAAGAGTATATAGATAAAGTTATTTAGGTAGAAGCAATTTATAGGTAGAAAAAGTAAATTTATGTTCGCATATCCGAAGATAAAAGGATGCGACACGGGTAAACCCAAAAGGAGTATATTATGCAGACCAAAGGTTTTTTTGACGTATTTACAAGGTATTCGCCTACTAAGGACAAGCGTGCTCTTTTAGAGAGCGCTAAGGAGGCGAAATTCAGATATACAAGAGCGCCTATGCGCGTTGAGGTTGAACTCAGCTTTGATAGACACTGCGATGCCGAAACTCTTTATGAGATAGAGGACGAGTGTCGCACGCTGTACAACGCCGAGAGCTTTAAGATAATACCTCACTTTCCACCGGAGGAATATAATCCCCTGAGGTTTGATGAGATAACCTACGAGGCGGCAAATTGCGGTGCGGTAACTCACGGATTCTTTACGTATGCTCGCTATATAGACGAAGGGGACACCCTTCGCGTAGAGCTCCCGTTCTATGATACGGGTATCGCTTTCGTTAAGAACGCCAATACGGAGGACATACTTTCCAACATTCTTTTCAGCAGATACGGAATAAGAAAAAAGATCGTTATCACTCAGGGTAAAGGCGCTGAAGAGCTCGAGCTTGAGATGACGAAAAAGCGCGAAGAGATTCTTAAAAAGGCAGAGGAAGAGAATAAGGAAAAGCTTATCCGCGAGAGGGCAGTAGCCCGTGAACGCGCGGAGGCTGAGGCCAGAGCTAATGATCCGAGATACGACTTTGAGGCAAGGGTAGGTATATCTTCTCTCGCAGGAAAAAATGAGGTCATCACAGATACCCTTTATAAGATGGGCGCCACAACGTACAGCACCGCTAAGTCGGAACTCTTATGGGGTGATGATTTTGATATAACAAAGCCTACACCGCTTTCGGATATCGAGAAGGCATCTCAGTCGCAGAACTCGGTCTTTCTCGGTACTGTCTTTGACACCTCAATGAAGGAGATCCGCGGTAGCGAGAGATTTACGTTTACCATCGGAATATCCGACGGTGCTTGCGGTACGTACATAAAATTCGTCTCCGAGAATGATCCTGATAAGATGGATTGGTTCAAGGGGTTGAAGTCAGGCGCAAATATTGCCGTGTTCGGTAAAATGCGTCGCGATAAATTTGACAACGAACCCGGAATTACTCCAAGAGGCATAAAGAAGATCTCCAGAGAATACAGGCAGGACAAGGCAGATGAAAAGAGGGTAGAGCTCCACCTTCATACCAATATGTCGCAGATGGATGCCATCATCACTCCCGCTGAGCTCGTTGATACCGCCATCAGATGGGGACATAAGGCCATAGCGGTCACCGACCACGGTAACGTACAGGCTTATCCCGAGGTCATGCTCGCGCTTGAGAAGGCGAAAAAATCGGGCAAGGATAACGGTCTAAAAATACTGTACGGTATAGAGGCGTATTACGTAAACGATACCGCAAGGTGCGTCTTCGGATCAAAGTATCCGGCGTTTGAGGACGAGATGATCGTCTTTGATATAGAGACCACCGGTCTTTCCAACAGAAACTGTAAGATAATTGAAATAGGCGCCGTCAAGATCAAGGACGGTCAGGTGCTTGACACCATCGACTTCTTCGTTGATCCCGAGGAGCCTATACCTCCGGAGATCACAGCCTTGACGTCGATCACCGACGATATGGTGAAGGGGCAGATCAAGGAGAAGGAGGCGATAGAGAAGTTCCTCGACTTTGCAGGGGACAGGCTCCTCATCGCCCATAACGCCAACTTTGACGTAGGCTTTATCAGAATAGCCGCCGACAGACACGGAATTGCCTTTGAGAATACCTATCTTGATACGGTAGGTCTCTCGCGTTACGTAAACCCCGAGCTCAAGAAACATAAGCTCGACGTTATCGCAGAGCATTATAAGCTCCACGAGTTCCATCACCACAGAGCGTCTGACGATGCTGAGATGCTCGCAGAAATATTCTTTGTGATGATGGACAGGCTTAAGAGTGAGGGTATCCGCACCTTTGAGAGAATGGTTGACGCCATGAGCGAGAACTCCGATCCTCTGAAGCTTCCGACCAATCATATGGTCATATTCGCAAAGAATAAGGATGGATTAAAGAATCTCTATAAGCTGATTTCGTTTAGCTATCTTGACTACTACAAGCGTTTTCCGAGAATACCTAAAACTGTGCTTGAGGAGTACAGAGAAGGTTTGATAATCGGATCGGCTTGCGAGGCCGGAGAGCTCTACAAGGCCATAATTGACAATAAAAGTGTACAAGAAATAGAGGATATCGCGTCCTTCTATGATTACCTTGAAATACAACCTATTGCAAATAATCGCTTCCTGATCGCGGATGAAAAGGTGAGGGATGATGAGCAGTTAAGGGATATTAACCGCCGAATTTACGATCTTGGAAAGAAACTCGGTAAGCCTGTCTGTGCTACCTGTGACGCTCACTTCTTGAACGAAGAGGACGAGATATACAGGCGTATACTTCTTGCGGGTATGAAGTTCTCAGACGCGGATAAGCCCACCCCTATCTTCTTACGCACCACCGACGAGATGCTTGAAGAATTTGCGTATCTTGGCGATGAGGCATGCCGCGAGGTCGTTATCAGCAACCCAAATATGATCGCGGATATGTGCGAGTATATCCGCCCGATTCCAGAAGGCCGATATGAGCCGGATCTCCCGGGCGCAAAGGAGGAGCTTGTGTCCTCTTGTTGGAACAGGGCGCATGAATGGTACGGAGACGATCTTCCCGAGGTTGTTGAAAAGCGACTTGAAAAGGAGCTAACGTCCATTATCAACAACGGCTTTGCCGTGCTTTATATGATAGCAGTTAAGCTCGTCGCTTATTCTGAGAGTCTTGGCTATCAGGTGGGCTCACGAGGCTCAGTAGGCTCGTCCTTCGTTGCTACAATGTCGGGTATATCCGAGGTCAATCCCCTTCCTCCTCACTATAGATGTCCAAAGTGTCGCTACAGTGAGTTCTTCCTCGACGGCTCGGTGGGCTCCGGCTTCGATCTGCCTGATAAGGTTTGTCCCGTATGCGGAGAGATGCTCTATCAGGACGGCCACGACATCCCCTTTGAGACTTTCCTCGGATTCTACGGTGACAAGTCGCCGGATATCGACCTTAACTTCTCAGGAGACGTACAGGGTAAGGTACATAAGTACACCGAGGATCTCTTCGGCGAAGGTCACGTATTCCGCGCGGGAACCATTACCGGCCTTGCGGATAAGACAGCGTGGGGCTACGTCGCAAAATACCTCGATGAAAAGCAGATCAAAATTCCCAAATCCCAGCTGGCTTACATGGCGACGCGCATTATGGGTATCAAGAAGACGACCGGACAGCACCCGGGCGGAATCATAGTAATTCCAAACGAGTATGACGTCTACGATTTCAGTCCGATCCAGCATCCTGCCGATGATCCCAACGCCAATACCGTCACCACACACTTCCAGTTCTCGTATCTTCACGATACTATTCTTAAGCTTGACGAGCTTGGACACGATATTCCGACCAAATATAAGATGCTTGAAAAGTATACCAATACCAGTGTGCTTGACGTTAAGATGAACGATAAGACCGTTTATGAGCTTTTTGAATCGACAAGGCCGCTCGGTATTACTCCGGAGGACATCGGCGGTAGCCAACTTGCTACCTTTGGTATACCTGAGTTCGGCACCAGATTCCTTCAGCAGGTTCTCGTCGAGGCTAAGCCCAAGACCTTTGCCGATCTTGTCCAGATATCCGGACTTACCCACGGCACCGACGTTTGGCTCGGAAATGCGCAGGAGCTCATAAAGCAGGGCACCTGCACCATCTCAGAGGTTGTTGGTACGCGTGATAGCATCATGCTTTATCTTATCGCCCACGGACTTGAGAGTAAGCTATCGTTCGATATAATGGAATCGGTAAGAAAGGGTAAGGGACTTAAGCCCGAGTGGGAGGCGGAGATGCTCGCCCACGACGTTCCGGAATGGTATATCTGGTCGTGTAAGAAGATCAAATACATGTTCCCGAAGGCCCATGCCGCAGCCTACGTTATGTCTGCTATCCGTCTTGCCTGGTACAAGATATATTATCCTATGGAGTTTTACGCCGCATTTCTTACGGTAGCTCCCGGAGGCTTTGACGGTGAGATCGCCATAGGCGGATACAAGGGTGTAAATACTGCTATCGGAGCTATAGAGCAGAAGGTTAAGGAGAATCAGGCGACAGCCAAGGATAACGATACTCTCTCCACACTCTACCTTGTAAGAGAGGCTATGGCCAGGGGAGTAGTATTCCTCGGCGTAGACCTCGAGAAATCGGATGCCACAGCCTTCTTGCCCGAAAACGGCAAGATCCGTATGCCCTTCAATTCACTCCCCGGACTTGGTGATACTGCTGCGCAGAAGATCGTTGAGGTAAGGGAAAAGCAGAAGATCCACTCTATAGAGGAGCTTAGAGTCAAGACCGGAGTATCAAAGACGGTTATCGAGATTTTGAGAAGAAATCATGTTCTTGATAACCTCACCGAGACAAACCAGATGACTCTGTTCTAAATATTAAAAAATGCGTCAGATACTATCCTTTTTATGGAGAAGTACTCGACGCATTTTTCTTTTTTACCCGAGAAATAGGAGGAATAGAAGCATTATTGCGCACTCCTTATCTCCCTCTTTTGCAAAGAAGAGAAATGCGGCAGTCGCTATAATAAGTACCTCCTCTGTTCCTATTTTTCGTAAACTAAAGTTGCTATTTTTGAAGAATTGAGTCACAAAATTCGGTAAGCGTATGCCCGATAGGAAAGAGAATGTCTCTGTGCTTTCCTCATTTTTATGTACTTTTTCTCCGGTATTATCCTCGGATGGGTTGGAGCTTCTCTCGCTTCTATGCGCACACGTATCATCCTCCGGTTTCGTTTCTCTTATGTCCTCCTTAAAGAGGGTACCGCCGTAGCTTTCCGGAATAACGATCGCGCTCTTGTCGTCGCTATATGGCCTTGTATACATCGTCGCCTCCTTATCTCTTTACCATAACGTCGATTATATCAAGTATTGACGACATTGAGTCGAGTGCGGAGCGTCTGCCCTCGGAGAGATAGGGCTTCATGGCGGATAATAGCTCGCGCCTGTGCTCCCTCATTGATCCGCCCCGCACCTCCTCGGGCGTTGCGGATACCTTGCTCGTCTCTTCGATTTCCGTATCGACTGCGTCTTCGCTTACTGTATCGCTGTCCCTTGCCAAGGCAGAGATCTCCTCGATCAGCTTTGGATTCTGCATAATTAGATCAACAATTTTAGATAGGTCGGGTGTGTTAGCCATATATCCTCCTATTTTACATACCTTGACAGTATTTTTATAGCTGCACTTACGTTCATCTTGGAGCCGTCCTTGGCTATTTTCCTTAGTTTCTCGATCTCATCATGAGGCGGTGCTTTCTCGGGCAGGGTGAAACCGTGAGTTTTACCTATAGTAACCACAGTCCTCCATAGCTCATCGTCGGGTAGGGCAATCAAAGCTTCCAATTTTTCTTTGTCAAAACGCATTTTCCACTCCTCCTTTCTTTTGCTCATTAGTCCATATTATGCAAGGAGCTACGGATATGTGAAAAAATAAAAAAGCATAGAGCCAAGGATTCGGCTCTATGCTTTTTGTCAGGCTGCACCCACGTCGTTGCTACAGTCCTTGTAGTATCTGCTGCCTGTTATTTGGTAATAAATATTGTTTGCTATTTCTTTTATTTTCCCGTCCTTGAACGGTGAGTCGAGCCCACATAGCTCAAGTCTTTCGAGAGTTGTAAGCTTAGTGTCACCTCTCTTGATCAGTGTCTCGTATATCTCGAAGCCGTCGCCCGCCTTACCTGTCCTATAACTCTCTTTGAAAAATATCTCGAGCGAGGTGATTCCGGAGGTTACGTATGACTCTACGTAAAAGGGATAGAGTGCGGTGTGCGTTGTGATGACGTAGTCGAGATTTCCGCTTATTTTCATATCCTCACCGAAAACGAGAGTGAACGCCTCCTCGACAATCCTTTCCAGCCTATCCTCGGTGATTTCATCATACTCAAGCCCGTATACCATATGCTCAAACTCGGAATAGAAGCTTTGGTTCAAGAGCACACTGTTTAAGAAGGTAAACAGTGTGTAGTACTCAAGGTACTGATAACTCTCGGTGGGGAGAGTGCGCTTAAGTTTTAAGACACTCAGTAACTCGAGCGCCTGAGAGGAAATTTCAGATATCGATAGCGAGGCATCGTTACCATTGTTCACATAGCTATCGAGAAAGTGTCCGAACTCGTGCGAGAGGGTAGTGTAATCCTTGATAAAGCCCGATGCGCTCATAAAGATGTAGGGCGAGGCATTGTCTCGGATGTATGCCGTAAATGCGCCGGAGAATCTGTTTTCTGCACTCTTCTTTATGTCGTACAGGCCATGCTGAAGCATGTATGAGAAGGCCTCAAAATATTCGCC
Organism: Clostridia bacterium; assembly: GCA_017456895.1. Lineage (GTDB taxonomy): Bacteria > Bacillota > Clostridia > Oscillospirales > CAG-272 > UBA1740. The sequence continues at coordinate 65,011 of JAFTIN010000014.1, read as the reverse complement.
GCCGAGATCCTTGTAGCAATCGTAAAGATTGTTGATTATCATATTCTCCAATGCCGCAGGCTGAGGATGGCTCTGGAAGTAGGTGCCGAATACTCTATATTCAAGATCCTCAGCTATCTTTGAGGCGTACATTCCCACGTTTTTGAGCAGCTCTTTCATTTCGTCTTCGGCGTAATCGTATCCGAGCGATTCATACGCCAGCTCTGAATAGCTGTCAAGTCCGAGCTCGTCGGCTATAAGACGTCTTACCTTGATAAGCTCAATGAATATCGGTTTTTTTAGCTCTGCCAGCCTATTCTCATAGATAAGATCGATTGCAATAAGCACTCTTTCGAAACTTTCGGGCTTGTCCTTGAAGTGCTCCTTCGCCATAGCGATGACCTCGTCTGTCGTGCCCTCCCAGTGTATATCGCTTGCTATACTCTTGTAGACTATCTCTACAGTCGCGGTGCTGAGAGAGGAGAACTCACTTTCCAGTCTTGCTTCCTCCTCCATAAGCGAGACTACCTCGTCGGTATAAATACCACCGTCAAGATATTCATCAAGACTGTAGTCGAAGTATTCCTCTTCAAAGGTTTTTTTGTTCTCGGAGAGCGCGCATACCTCGAGTAGGTCCTCCACCGCCATCGAGAGCTTGGGGTAATTTGTTGAGATGTATCCATACTCGTCCTGCCAAAACTCGACTGTAGAATCCTTGCTACGGTATATTTCAGCGAGTGTGTACATTGTGTCGACTTTGTCGAGCTCTATCTCGAGCGAGCGTATTGCTTCTATTTGAAGAAGGACGGACACCTCGTTTTTACTTACAGTTTCCTTTACCGATTCAACAGAGTTGATTATCGCCTCCATATTTGGACGAGAGTAGATCAGCTTGTCAAAGTCGACGCTTCCCCGTCCGTAATCCTTATATTCGGGTACGACAACGGTCGGTTGGTTGCCGACTGTTTCGTCATTGCCGTTATTACCCTCGTTGTTATTGTTTTCAACGTTCTCGCCACCGTCAGTCGCGCCGTCGCCAGGAGCGGAGCAAGCCGCTTGACATAACAGCATTGACAGAAGGAGAAAAAGTGCGATCAGCCTTTTCATAAAGGTCCTCCACTTGTTTATTTATAGCTATTTTAATACGCGCGGAAGAATTCTTCAACAACAAAGGGAGAATAATTTGAAAACAAATTGTAAATAAAGCGCGTAAATAACTAAAAGAGGCAAAAAAAGTTGATAAATACATCAAATTAGCGAAAAAAAGAGCAAGAATAGAAGGAATGATCTCCTTTTACTCTTGCTCTGATTATTTACTTACCGAGGCTTGCGGCGCCGATGATGCCCGCATCGTTTCCGAGTGTCGCGGTAACGATTTTTGCCTTGTTTGGATTTGTTCTGGTGTATTGATCGCGTTCAACGATCTCGATAAGGGGCTTGGTGAGATATTCCTTCTCGTTGCACACGCCTCCGCCTATGCAGAGCACGTGAGGCTGGAAAATATTTATCATATTCGTAATACCCTCTGCAAGGTAGCGTATATACTCGTCGCATACCTCCTTGGCATAAGGGTCACCTTGCTTCATAGCGGCGAAGGGAACCCTCGCAGATACGCTGCCGTCCGGCTTTTCCATACTGTGCATTAGGGAAGTGATGCCTTTGAGAGAAAGCTCGGTCATCTTCTCCTTGGTCATTCTGGAGAGCGCGGTAGCAGAGGAATATGCCTCCCAGCAGCCACGTCTGCCACAGGTGCACTGTCTGCCACCCGCAACGAGTACCGTGTGTCCAAGCTCGGTGCCCGAGTAATTGACGCCGCCGGCAAAGATCTTACCGTTCATAATGACTCCTCCGCCGACTCCGGTGCCGAGGGTGATCATCAGAGCTACGCCTGCGCCCTTTGCCGCACCTGCCAAAGCCTCGCCGAGAGCCGCCGCATTAGCGTCATTGGCTATGTAGACTGTCTTGATGGGCGAATACTTCTTGAATATCTCACACATTGGGAAGTTAGACATCTGAATGTTGTTTGAGTATTCGACAACTCCGGTGTCGGAGTTTATTGAGCCGGGCGCCGCGATACCTACGTAGGATATCTCAGAGTAGGGGATACCCGCATTCTCAGCCAGACTTCCTACAAGATCAGACATATCCTTCACAATAAGTTCAGGATCTCTTGCTGCAAGGGTGGGCACGGAGCCCTTTGCTACTATATTGAGCTTTTCATCGCAGATTCCCACGGCTATATTGGTTCCGCCAAGGTCAACGCCAACTGTATACATAATTTTCTCGCTTTCTGTTATGGGATTGATGGGATAGGATAATTTTTACGCATCCCACGTATATTGTATATTTTTCTTCAACGAATGTCAAGTGGAGAGGGAAAAATCTTTATTTATTACGCCGCGCACGCCTCGTTCACAAAAAATTAACATATAAGAGCTTTTTATTTTTCATAGGGTATTGAAATATACACAAAAAAGGTATACAATACTTACGAAAAAAGAAAAACACTTTAAGAGGAAAAACATGGATAGATTCGTATATGCAGATAACGCTGCGACGACTCCCGTTTCCCGCGAGGTCGTGGAGGCTATGTCCGTATGCTTTGAGACTGCCTGGGGCAACCCCTCCAGCCAGCACGGCAAGGGATATGAGGCAAAGGCTCTGGTCGATGACGCGAGAGCAAGGATCGCGCGCGTCTTTAATTGTAATCCAAACGAGCTCTACTTCACCGCTTCCGGTACCGAATCCGACAACTGGGCTATAAAGGGCGCAGCTATGAGGATGAGGAAGAAGGGGAGAACTCATATTGTAACATCTAAGATCGAGCATCATGCCGTTCTTCATACCTGCGAGGCTCTTGAAAAGCAGGGATTCACGGTAACCTATGTCGGTACTGATGAGTACGGAACGGTAAACCTTGATGAATTGCGCGAGGCAGTTACCGAGAATACTGCGCTTGTAGCAATTATGTTTGCCAACAATGAGATAGGTACTATTGAGCCGATAGAGCAAATGGTAGAGATAGCTCATTCAAAGGGCGCTCTCTTTTTTACCGATGCTGTACAGGCAGTCGGAGCTGTCGACATTGATCTATCAAGGCTCAAGGTAGATATGCTTTCACTTTCCGGACACAAGCTTCACGCTCCTAAGGGAATAGGTATGCTCTATATCAGAAAGGGAGTCTTTATCGACAACCTTATTGACGGTGGCGGACAGGAAAGACGCAAGAGAGGCGGTACCGAGAACGTACCGTATATCGTAGGTCTTGCAAAGGCGCTTGAGATAGCAAAGAATAGGATACCCGAGCTCGATAAGGTTAGGGCAAAGAGAGACCGTCTCATTGGCGAGCTTACCAAGATCCCATATTCCAAGCTCAACGGTCATCCTACGGACAGACTTGCGGGTAACGTGAATATCGGATTTGAGTTTATTGAGGGTGAAAGTATCCTAATGTGGCTTGATATGGCAGGCATCTGCGCCTCAACCGGTTCTGCTTGCTCCTCGGCTTCTCTTGATCCGTCCCACGTCCTTTTGGCCATCGGCGTTCCGCATGAGAAGGCACACGGATCGATCAGACTCTCTATCACTCACGAGACCACGGATGAGGATATTGATTATATACTTGATACTCTTCCGCCTATCATCGAGAGACTCCGTAATATGAGTCCGTTATGGGAAGAAATTGTAAATAAAAATAGGCAATAATTGATATTAAAGACAAAAACGAGGAAAAAGAAATGCTTTATAGTGAAAAAGTTATGGACCATTTCACCAATCCAAGAAACGTTGGTGAGATAGATAATGCACAGGGTATCGGCGTTGTAGGAAACGCAAAGTGCGGAGATATTATGAAGATATATCTTGAGATCGATGAGAACGATATCATCACCGATTGCAAGTTCAAGACCTTTGGCTGCGGTGCGGCTATCGCTACCTCTTCTATGGCTACCGAGCTCATTAAGGGAAAAAGTGTAAAGGACGCGCTCGCGCTCACCAACAGTGCGGTCGTGGAAGCCCTTGACGGACTTCCGCCCGTTAAGGTGCATTGCTCAGTGCTCGCTGAGGAGGCGGTTAGAAGCGCTATTGCAGACTACTACAAGCGTATAGGCAGACCCATCGATTTCGAGCTCCCCGATGAGCACGATGAGGAAGAGGTCATCGAGGAGGAATAATACCTCAAATACACGAGGAGGAACATTTACCGTGAGGATACTCGTTGGATTAAGCGGCGGTATTGATAGCACGTACGCCGCCTATAAATTAATAAATGAAGGCCATGAGGTTGAAGGGGCTGTAATCGTTATGCACGAGTATACCGAACTTGACAGTGCGCGCGAGGCTGCGCAGTCTCTTGGTATCAAGCTTCACGTTATCGACGCTGTAGATCGTTTTCTTGCGGTGAAGGATAATTTCGTTAACGAATACTCCCGTGGCAGGACGCCCAATCCTTGCGTTATCTGTAATCCTCTGGTTAAGTTTCGCGCTCTTTTGGATTACGCCTTAGAGCACGGCTTTGATAAAATCGCGACCGGACACTATGCAACTGTCGTTACCCGAATAGAGCAGGGAAGAACGCTTTATACACTCAAGAGGGCGAGGGATGAGCGTAAGGATCAGACTTATATGCTGCATAGACTTGGCCGGGATGTGCTTTCAAGGCTTGTATTTCCACTTTCAAACGAGATAAAGGATGAGATTAAGAGAAAGTCAGCACAGATCGGACTTTCTGCTGTAGAACGTAAGGAGAGCCAGGAGATCTGTTTTATCCCGGACAACGATTACGCCGCATATATAGAGGGTATCAAGGGGCCGTTTCCCGAGGGGGATTTTGTGCTTGAGGATGGATCGGTAATCGGAAGACACAAAGGCATTGTCAGATATACGGTAGGACAGAGAAAAGGACTTGGCGTTTCATACGGAGAGCGAATCTTCGTCAATAGCATTAATGCGGAAAAAAATGAGATCGTACTATCTACGGAGGGCAGCTTTACCGACAAGGTGTCGGTGAGTGACCTTGTATATTCCGGAATGTGCGATCCGAAAAAGGGCGAAAAAAGAGAGGCTGCCGTTAAGCTCAGATATCTTGCGAGCCCGACTCCCGCCTCTGTTGAGTTTGACGGTGAGGGTGGTGCGATTATTACACTCGCCCGTCCCGAGAGGGCGGTTACACCCGGTCAGTCAGCTGTAATTTATGACGGTGACGAGTTGCTTGCAGGCGGTTTTATTGACTGATAGGTTCCATATCTGTACCGATTTTTTCAGTAAAAATACAATTGAATATTTGTTTAGAAAGCATCTGAAGTGAGAGTGATTTCATTCTTCACTACAGGTGCTTTTTTCTTTTTTGATGATAAAAAATGAGAAAACATCTAGGCTTACGTGAATTTTGGCCGTAGAAAATTCAAAACAGTTTTTGTACAAGTTAAACAAAAAGTAAAACGTGTAATTTTTTGATATAAAAATGAGTGGAAAAATTGTCTTTTTGGGTAAATATAATTTACCTAAGCGCAAAAATACAACAAAATACATGGAAAATACCCGTAATTGAGGTAAATTTTATTTACCCGCGTTTTTTATCGAAAAAACAATATGAAAAAACAGGCAAACAATTGTTTACTTTTAATTTAAAATTACAAATGTCTTCCTTTGCCATGGGTATATTTTATATATAAAGTAAAAATTATTGTTATTGACTTTATTTTTCGCTTGTGCTATAATTTTACGTGTAATTTATTAGCGTCGGTGTTTCCCATTTTGCTGCTCTCAAAAAGCTCTCTTGGTTTTCACCCGAACGTATGTAAGTGCAAAATTTCTTAGGAGGAAACAGAACATGAAGAAAATGCGTTTTCAGAAAGTCATATGCTTTGTACTTTCTGTAACGATGCTGTTGTCTGCTTTTGGCGTAACGGCCCTGGCATCTTCTGACCAAGAGGAATCTCTCAAGAGAGATCCGTCGGCGGAAGAGAAAAATCCGTATAGTGCCTCTACGCTCGAACAGATGCAAGCTCTGGTAGGTACTCTTACCTATGCTGAATATCTGAGCAGCTACAGCGAACAGCGAGATGTGTATCTCGCTAACCTTAAGGCAAACGCGACCTATTCGACCATTCCGATCGAGAACATCCTTAACTTCACTACGGATGAGGATAATGAGGCGAATAAGGGAAAGATTGCCGAGATAGTTTCTTCGAGCCAAATGTGTATTGATTCGAAGATCAAGACCCCCTCGGTATGGGCTGGCTTTGGCGAGGATAACTACGATAATACGGTTTATCTTCCCGCTCAGGGATATGCATCCTGGCAGGTCACCCTTACAGCAGAGCAAGAGGGCTTCTACTACATCAAGATAGAGTATTATTCCGTCGAGACGGGTGAGAGCAGTGTATCTGCCATCGAGAGAAAGCTCAAGATCGACGACAAGGTACCCTTCAACGAGGTAAGCTCTCTCAAGTTCGATAAGAACTGGGTGTACAAGTACGGTGATATCGATACCGTCGTCAGCGACGTTCCCGGTACTCCGGACTCCTATGATGTTAAGTATGAGCTCCGCGACGCAGAGGGCGAGCAGGGCTATTACAAGATAATAACAGAGGTCAAGGATGGTAAAAAGACCGTCACGACCCATAGAATAATGCAGGATATTAACGGTAACTCCATGGCTCCCGAGGCCGATCCCGAGGCGAGCTGGAATACCTACTTCATCAAGGACTGCTCCGGTTATTACGACGGAGCGTTTGAGTTCTACTTCGCAGAAGGTACACGTACCATCTCACTTGAGGCAGAGCGCGAGCCCATGATCATCAAGTCTATTGAACTCGTTCCCGTTCTTGATCCGGTCACTATCACCGAGGTTGATAATAAGGTGTCGGTAAAGCAGAACGACCTTGTAAGCTATGAAGAGATCCTCGCGCAGTATAAGGCTGAGGGCAAGTATGCTCCTGCAGATGGCGGTCAGATCATTGAGATCCAGGCTGAGTTCCCCGACATCGTTTCGGACTCTTCTGTTGCAGCTACCAATGATAATACCTCCGCTATTAACTACCCCGTGTCCTCCAATTCTCAGCTTTATAACGTTATCGGTGAGAACAGCTACAGCGCAGTTGGACAGTGGGCGGCATATAAGTTTAAGGTTACCAAGACCGGACTCTACAACCTCGCTATGAGATTCAAGCAGGATGCTCTGCAGGGTATGTACATCTGCCGTACGATAAAGATCCACGGCGGTCAGTACGGTGAAGCGGACGGAACTCCCGAGGTTCCCTTCGCCGAGGCATATCAGGCTGAGTTCAACTACGATAAGAAATGGCAGTCCACCTTTGTCTCTAAGGACGATACCAACTTCCTCTTCTATTTTGAAGAGGGTGTAGAGTACACCGTTTATTTCGAGTGCTCACTCGGTACTCTTAAAGAGTATATTCAGAGAGTAGAGGTATCTCTCGATAAGATCAACGCCTGTTACCTTCAGATACTCCAGCTCACCGGTACCGATCCCGATGAATACCGTGACTATAACTACATTTCGGTTATGCCTGAGGTGCTCATAACTCTCCTTGAAGAGGCTCTTGAGCTTATGGCAGTCAAGGAAGGCCTTGAGGAGCTCTGCGGCACTAACGGTTCTCATATCGCTACTCTCGAGACCATCGCCATCCTCCTCAATACTATGGGTAAGGATGACGGTATGGACATCGCGGCTAATATGAGCACCCTTAAGTCCTACCTCGGTACTCTCGGTACCTGGATCAACAGCTCCAAGGCAGCTTCCATGATGGTTGACTCGATTTGGGTTATTCCCGCTGTGAAGAGTGGGGAAGAGGTAGTGGCAGACGAGGACGCGCTTCCCAAGGCTGAGGCAGGCTTCTTTAAGTCTATCTGGTTCGAGATCAAGTCCTTCATCAGCTCCTTCTTCGTTAATTACGATCAGATGGGACTTACCACAATTCCCGATGAGAACACTCTCAACATCGACGTTTGGCTTGCGACCGGTCGTGACCAGTCTCAGATCTGGCGTACGATGATCGACGCGAACTCCTCTGAGGGCTTTACATACAACACCGGTACGGCAGTCAGCCTTAAGCTTGTAACCGGAGGTACTCTCCTTCCGTCCATTCTTTCCCGTAAGGGTCCTGACGTTTATCTCGGCCTTGGTGCCGCAGACGTAATCAATTACGCTATCCGTGATGCAGTTCTCGGTATCAGCGGTAATGTCAGCGCTGATGAGATGGATGCAGATGATAACGCCGTATTTGGTAACACTTATTACTCATACAGAGACGCAAGCGGTAATGTCACCACCACTACCGAGCAAAGGCCCGGTGAGACCCCCGTATTTGTGTCCAATACATTTGAAGATGCGGTCGAAGGCAACTTCGCTGATGCAGCAATGGATACCGTGACGCTTCTCGACGTTTCCTACGGTATTCCTCAGACAATGTCGTTTGCCATGATGTTCTACAGAATGGACGTGCTTGCTGACCTCGGCCTGCGCGTTCCCGAGACCTGGCAAGAGCTCCTTTCAATTCTTCCTGTTCTTCAAACAAATAATATGTCTATCGGCGTATCCTACATAGATGCTCTCGACTTTATGATCTATCAGTCCGGCGGCAGCATGTGGAAGTACACCGATTCATCCCTTTACGATTCCAAGTACGCGGGTGCGAGAATCGATCTCGACTCCAACATCGCTCTCGAGACCTTTGACTTCACCTGCAGACTTTACAGTGATTACTCGTTCCCCGTATCCTATGATGCATCCAACCGTTTCAGAACCGGTGAGATGCCCATTATCATAGGTGGCTACTCGGGTATCTACAACACTCTTACCGTATACGCGACAGAGATCGAAGGTCTTTGGGAATTCTGCTCGCTCCCCGGCTCTAAGAGAGCGGACGGCAGCTTCAACTACGATTCTCTTGCGGGTATCAGCGCATCCGTAATTCTTTACGGCTGTAAGGGTGACGAGCTTCTTGCATCCTGGCAGTTCCTCCAGTGGCAGACCGGTGAGGACGCTCAGGCAGAGTACGGTAACAGAATGGTTGCGCTTATCGGTCCTTCGGCTAAGTACGAGACCGCCAACCTCAAGGCTATTGACAATCTCTCCTGGACAGCAAGCGAGAAGGCCGCGATAATGAACCAGATGGATCACCTTTCCTCCATCGTTAACTATCCCGGATCGTACATCATCAACAGATACACTCAGTTCGCCTTCCTTGATGCGGTAAACGACGGAACAGATCCCATTGACGCTTTGAGCGGTTATATCGATGCTATCAACTCTGAGATAGCGCGTAAACGCGAGGAGTTCGGCCTCTGGGTTCCCGAGTCTTCCGATGATGAGCCTCCGCAGATCGAATCCGCGGAATAAGACAATCGTGTAAAGGAGAAAAATTAATGTCACAGATTTCAGAAGCTAATCGTCCGGTAAAACGTTCGGAAGTTTCTAAGCTGAGATGGACATGGCAGGAGATGAAGAACAACAAGACGGCATACTTTATGTTAGCTCCGTTCTTGCTGTTGTTCATCATCTTCACGGTCCTTCCCGTTGTGCTTTCAATATTCCTGAGTCTTACCGACTTTAATATGTTGCAGATGCCGCATTTCCTTGGCATTGACAACTATATGAGACTGTTCCTTGACGATGAAATATTCATTCTCGCCATTCAGAACACAATGATATTTGCCGCTATAACCGGCCCTGTGTCCTACATTCTCGCGCTCTTGGTTGCTTGGTTCATCAACGAGCTTCCTCCCAAGATCCGTGCGGTAGTAACGCTTGTATTCTACGCGCCCTCCATTTCCGGTAACGCGTACCTCATTTGGAAGACCCTGTTCTCGTCCGACTCTTACGGCTGGGCAAACGCGGTCCTTATCAAATACGGTATTATCACTGAGCCCATTCTCTGGTTCCAGAATGCGGATTACGTAATGCCTCTTTGTATCGTGGTTGCTCTTTGGACCTCTCTCGGTACGGCATTCCTTTCCTTTATCGCGGGCTTCCAGACGATAGACCGCTCTATGTACGAGGCTGCTGCGGTTGACGGTATTAAGAACCGTTGGCAGGAGCTGTGGTACATCACACTTCCTACCATGCGTCCTCAGCTTATGTTCGGTGCCGTCCTCGCGATCACCAACTCCTTCGGCTTTGGCGCGGTAGTTGATGCGCTCTGCGGATTCCCATCGGTAGACTATGCGGCGCATACGATAATGCACCACCTTGGAGACTACGGTGGCGCAAGATACGAAATTGGTTACGCCTCGGCAATTGCTGTTATACTCTTCATTATTATGTTCTCAAGTAACATCATAATTAAGAAGGCGCTTTCGAAGGTAGGTGAGTAAGCATGGCAAAAGAGAAACTGCAAAGACTCAGAACACGCGGCCACCGAGTAGTTCTTAACAGATCTGCGGGCGGTGATACCGGTATCACCATCATGCTTACCTTCCTCGGTTTGTTCATGTTCGTACCTATGTATTACGTGGTTATCCAGTCCTTGAAGCCTCTTGACGAGCTCTTCATGTTCCCTCCGAGATTCTACGTAATCAGACCTACTCTCGAAAACTTCGGTGACCTGTTCACCCTTATGAGTGACTCCTGGGTTCCGTTCTCGAGATACATATTCAACACAGTATTTATTACTATCTGCGGTACGCTTGGCAACCTTGTATTTGCATCTATGGCTGCATACTCGCTTGCAAAGCTCCGCTTCCCCGGCAGAAACGCGATCTTCCAGGTCATAGTTATGTCGCTTATGTTCCACTCTACTGTTAACCAGGTAACACACTTCATCATTCTCTCTGCATTCGGCTGGATCGATACTTATCTTTCGATAATCGTTCCTTCCATGGCCGGTACGATGGGTCTTTACCTTATGAAGCAGTTTATGGAGTCTTCGGTTCCCGACACGGTTCTTGAGTCTGCACGTCTTGACGGTGCAAGTGAGTTCCGTATCTATCTCACCATTGCAATGCCAATGGTTAAGCCTGCTTGGCTGACGCTTATGGTTGAGTGCTTCAAGAACCTCTGGAACTCGGGCTCATCCATCTACATCCATTCCGAGGAGCTCAAGACCTTCAACTACGCTATCCAGCAGATCGTCTCGGGCGGTATCGCGCGTTCCGGTGCGGGCGCTGCATCCACGGTTGTTATGATGATGGTTCCCATTCTGATATTCGTATTTAACCAGAGCCAGATCGTTGAGACGATGGGATCTTCCGGTATGAAGGATTAAGGAGGTATATGATGAAAAGATTAAGTAAGATTCTTATACTCTCCCTCGCTTTCGTCCTTCTGTTCGGCGTGATCTACTCCTCTGCTTACGTGGCTTACGACACCTACACCTACTCCATCAGCGGAAAGCAGATGCTTTCTCCCACTGCCTACTCCACCAACACCTCCATAACCTCCACGGATATGGGACTTAAGGATAAGTTCGGCGGTCTGCAGCTTAACGACGCTGAGGACATCGTTACAGACGAAGTCGGCAACGTTTACATCGCTGACGCAGGAAATAACAGAATCGTAATCCTCAATAAGTACTACAAGGTGACCGGCGTCATAGACACCTATTACGACGATGCGGGCAAGGAGGTTAAGTTCAACCATCCTGAGGGCGTGTTCGTAACCGATCCTAATAAGACCTCGGACGGCTCCAGCTACATCTACATTTGTGACACCAAGAATCAGGCGATAGTAGTGTTTGACAGAGAACACAACTATGTCAGAACCATTACTGCTCCCTCAAGCCCCCTGCTTGACCCTGCGGATTTCATTCCCAACGCGGTTGCCGTTGATATCTACGGCAGAATATTCGTTGTGGCGGAACAGACGTATGAGGGTGTCATAGTTCTTTCCAATACCGGTGAGTTCACCGGCTACATCGGCGCACAGAAGGTTTCTTACAGTATTATTGATATAATATGGAGAAAGTTCCAGACCAAGGAGCAGCTTGCTCAGCAGTCGAGAAACCTTTCCGACCCTTATAACAACCTCACGGTTGACGATGACGGCTTCGTATACGCTACTTCCGACAAGATCGATGAGGGCGAGCAGTACAAGGCTATCAAGTCTAAGGCATCCGACTACTCTCCCGTAAAGAAGCTCAACTCTACCGGTCACGAGATTATGAAGAGAAACGGCTTCTTTGATCCCGGCGGAGAGGTCGATGTATTCTACGCAAAGGACGTATCCAAGATCACCGACGTTGCTCTCGGTCCGGAGGGCATGTGGACGATCCTCGACTATAAGAGATCAAAGCTCTTCACCTATGACCAGCAAGGTAACCTCCTATTCGCCTTCGGTGACGGCGGCGAGTACGGACAGGGCGGTGAGCTTCTCGGTAACGGTGAGAGCATCCAGTCCATCACTTATCAAACAATCGGTGATACCTCTTATCTTCTCGTTCTTGACGAGACAAATGATACGAGTAACAAATTCAAGCTCGTTGTTTATTCTCCCACGGAATACTGTGAGACGATAATTAACGCTCTTCGCAACCAGAACGAGCATGATTACGACTCCTCCATCAGATACTGGCAGGACGTTCTTACAAAGAACAACAACTTCGACCTTGCATACATCGGTATAGGTAAGGCGCTGTTCAGCCAGGGTAAGTATAAGGAGGCGTATGAGGTTCTTCAGAACGCTTATGAGACCGCCTATGCATCCAAGGCGTTTGCCGAGGTGCGTAAGGACGTTATCGGCGGATGGATAATCCTCATAGTTATTGCCGCTGTAGCTCTTGTAGTCGGCGTAGTCAAGTTCCTTGGCTATGCAAAGCGTAAGAACAAGGCTACAAACCTTAAGGTCGGACGCAAGACCTATTGGGAGGAACTTATTTATCCATTCCACCTCTGCTTCCATCCTTTCGACGGCTTCTGGGATCTTAAGCATGAGAAGAGAGGCTCTGTAAGAGCGGCAACTACCATTCTCGGTATTACGATACTCGCCATCTTCTATAATTCTATAGGTAAAGGTTATCTGTTCAATCCCGAGGATAAGTACAGCACCATCATCGTTTCTATCATATCCGTGGCTATCCCGGTTCTCCTTTGGTCGATCTCCAACTGGTGTTTGACTACACTCTTTGACGGAGAGGGAAGCTTCAAGGATATTTACATCGCGACCTGCTATTCGCTCTCACCCCTTCCCGTATTCGTGATAGTATCTACCATTCTAACCAACGTTATGACCACCACCGAGGGCTCTGTTGTAAACCTTATTATGGCTATTGGCGTTATCTGGATGGTAATGCTTCTGTTCTTCGGCACTCTCGTTACTCATGATTACTCGCTCGGTAAGAACGTTATCACGATACTTGGAACCATCCTTGCTATGATCGTCATTATGTTCGTAGTGATCCTGTTCTCCAGCTTGGTAATTAAGATGATCACCTTCGTAATAGCGATATTCAAGGAAATAGGAAACAGAATGTAATTAAGGAGGAAATGAATATGAAAATAAAAAGAATATTATCGTCCGCCTTGGTTGCGATTATGCTGTTTTCCGCAATCGTGATCCTCATTCCCGTTGAGGCAAAGGCGGCACACCACTCCTCGGTAAGTGAGAACAAGCTCACCACCGATGAGGTTGCGAAGATAGTAGATACCTATCAGAAGGCAGAGTACTCAAGTGCAGAGGAGCTCTTCCAGGCTGATATGGCAAATGGATATTTTGATTACGCTACAGATGGAAAGTTCTCCATTTTCGTAAACAGATATACCGGCGTTATGTACTACAGAAACAACACTACGGGTGAGATGCTCACCAGTAATTCCTATAATTTTGTCGGCTCCAGCGGTGCGGTTGACGAGCTGTCAAGCCAGATATCCGTAACCTACGCTACCATATCCGATACCGAAAATGCAAAGGTAAGATATAGTGCGACCTGGGCTGCAAAATATAATCAGATCTCCGTAACCAAGATCGATAACGGTCTCAGAGTAAGCTACGCGATCGGTGATACCGCAACGCGCTGCCTTCTTCCCGTTATCATCGAGGCACATGAGTTTGAGGAGGATATCCTTAAGCCCATGTTTGATACCCTTTATGAGACAATGAAGGAGAACTTCGGCGACTCCTATGCCGTTAATTACTACGACGAGAAGGGTAGATATTATGACGAGGAGACTGTGTACGGTGAGAGATTCCTCCATACTAACTCGATAAGAAAGTTCTCCACCGTGGTATCCGATAAGATCTATGAGTACGAGCTCGACGTAAAGGTTGGAGGAAAGGTATCTACCGAAGAGAGAGCTAAGATTAACGAGGTTGAGGCTATAATGAACGCCATCAACTCGGTATTCAATGCTTATCAGCCCTATAATCCCTCTCATTCATCCTTCGTCTATAATGAGGGCTCTACTCCCGAGATCACTCTCGAGGGCTACTCGGTATATAAGGTAAAGAACACCGATTACTCTCAGATGGCCGTTAGGGCAAAGCAGGTTAAGACCTACTGTCCCAACTACACCTTTGAGATGATGTATGAGGATGAGAAGTTCTGCAGATACGAGCACAAGTATGAGTCTAAGCCCGTATTCAGATGCTCTCTTGAATACACCTTCAACGAGGACAGCTCTCTTTCCGTAAGACTTCCTGCAAACTCTATCGTATTCGACGAGACCGAGTACATTCTCAAGAGCATTACTCCTCTTCAGTACTTCGGTGCTGCTGATTTCTCCGGCGACGGTTACATTTTCCTTCCTGACGGAAGCGGATCTATAATCCAGTTCGAGGATTTCAGAAACAGTAATATTGCGATGTCCTCCTCGCTTTCCATCTTTGGAAACGATTTCTGCTACTCCGAGATCACCGGCGCTCACAAGCAGCCTCTCACAATGCCTGTATACGGTATCGCGACCGATAAGGATGCGAAAGGTAATAATGTTGGCTTCGGATACTTTGCTATCCTCGAGGAGGGTGCAGCGATGGCATCTATGAACGTCAGATACAGGAGCAATACCTTCCGTGACGGCTCAATTTATACAACGTTCACACCCTATCCCACGGATAAGTTTGACCTCTCCGAGACTATTTCGGTAGGTGGCGCACAGTTCTACTCTATAGTTTCCGAGTCCAAGTACACCGGATCCTACGTAACAAGATACGTGATGCTTACCGACACCGTTACTCAGGGAGTAAAGAACTATGATGCTTCTTACATAGGTATGGCGGATTACTACCGCGACTACCTTGTTAATAACGGTACTCTCAAGGCGCTTGAGAACGTAGGCAATGATATTCCTCTTTACCTTGAGGCTCTCGGATCTCTTGAGGTAGTAGAGAAGATACTTACCTTCCCCGTGAATATCTCTAAGGCAATCACAACCTTCGAGGATGTTGTCACTATTTACGAGGAGCTTGGCAGAGCTAAGGAAATACTTCTGGAGAAGGCCGATGAATACGATGCTCTCGCGGCCGCTGAGGACGATAATCTTGAGCTCAAGGCATCATATGAGCAGATGGCGGATGATTACAGGCGCCTGTCTGGACAGGTAGTAAACATCGATAATGTAAACTTTAAGCTTACAGGATTCTCAAATGGCGGTCTTTACTTCACATATCCCTCCAAGGTTAAGTGGGAGAGAGTTGTTGGCGGCAAGCGCGGATTCAAGGAGCTTCTTGAAATAGCTGACGAGTATACCGACGCTGATTCGAATCTCGGTATCTATCCCGACTTTGACTTCCAGTACATCAATAACACTGCGCTCTTTGACGGAGTGGGCAAGCGTAATACCGTTTCTCGCATGGTTGACAACCGTTACGCTTCCAAGCAGGTATACAGCAGTGTTACCGGTGAGTTTGACACTATCTATGCTATGATCGTTTCTGCCGATGCTCTCGATAGACTCTATGATAAGTTTATCAGAAAGTACGACAATTACGACGCTAAGGGAATTTCCGTATCCACCCTGGGATCGGATCTCAACTCCAACTTCGACGAGGATAATCCCGTTTCCCGTGACGATGCTCAGGGCTACGTTACCGCGCTTCTTGACAGAATTGCTAACGAGAGCAACTATAGCGTCATGATCGAGCAGGGTAATATCTACGCAGTCAAGTATGCAGATCACATTCTTAACATATGCACCGACTCGAGCTATTACAGATATTCCTCTTACACTATCCCCTTCGTTGGTATGGTGCTTCACGGATATGTTAACTATGCCGGCTCGGCACTTAACTATTCCGGATCTCCCGACTACGATCTTCTTCGCTCTATTGAGAACGGCGCATCCATTTACTACGTTATCGGTTATCAGAACACTGATATTATGAAAGACGATGAGGAGTTCAATAAGTTCTACTCGGTAAGTTATGAGAACTGGTTCGACGACATCGTTGAAAAGTATGCTCTTATCAACGCTCAGCTCGGCGATATCCAAGACTTCAAGATCATCAATCACGAGATTCTCGTGGGTGAGAGAGTTATAGATGAGAGCGAGCAGACTGCAAACCTTGAGGCACTCAAGGCAGAGTTTGTTGCTATGTTCCGTGAGAAGCTTGAAAATGAGATCGATGAGGCTATTAGGGCTCTTCGAGAGAGCGGCGCAGGCTATGAAAAGAGAATCGGTGTTAGTGCTGATATCGACGCGCTTGTAAGTGACGCACACGATATGTTCGAGCTTGATAACAGCGAGACTCTCCCCGAGAGCTTCAGACAGTCTCTTGTCAACACTCTTGCAGAGTTTGAGAGAGAATATGACATAACGGGTGTTGCTACCGAGAACATTGTTCCTGTACACATTGATACCGTTGAGTACGAGAGTCAGTACCATTATGTTACAGGCTCTACAGCTCGTGACGATAATTACGAGCACACCGATTACACAGTAGATAACGATCTCATCGTTATGGTTACTTACGCACACGAGGATGGCAGGACACGCTCCTTCATTCTCAATTATAATATTTATTCCGTCGAGGTTATTCTTGAGGACGGCCAGGAACCCCTGGTTATTGACAAGTACAGCTTCGCGAGAATAGACGGATAAGGAGGGACATATGGAAAAAACGTTAAAAATTAAACCGCGTCGTCCGGCGTCCCTGGAGAAGAGAAAGGCGAGAGCGGGCTACGTCTTCGTGCTTCCGTTCCTCGTTGGTATCGTGCTTATCTATCTTCCTATCCTTATCGACTCTCTCTGGTTCAGCTTCTTTGCCTCCGAGTCCGCAGGTCAGGGTAACTATGTGTACGTATTCAAGGGCCTTGAGTACTACAAGTTTGCATTTACCGGATCTCCCGATTTCGTTGGAAAGCTTTTATCAGGACTTCAGCAACTTATCTTTGAGGTTCCCGCGGTCATCATCTTCTCGCTCTTCATAGCGGTCGTTCTTAACCAGAAGATGCTTGGTCGTGCGGCATTCAGAGCCATCTTCTTCGTCCCCGTTATTATTTCCACCGGTCTTATGGATTCCATAAACGGTAGTGATATTGCATCCAGTCAGATGAGCGGAGGTATCGACGACGGCTCAGGTGCAAACGGCGGTATTATCAACATAATGCAGGTCGAGAACCTTTTCCGTGAGATGGCTATAGGTGGCGAACTTGTTACCTACGTAGTTAATCTCGTAAACGATATTTACAACATCATAAACTACTCCGGTGTACAGATGCTTATATTCCTGGCAGGTCTTCAGTCGATCTCCGACTCCATCTACGAGGCTTGCCGCATCGACGGTGCTACGGGCTGGGAGACCTTCTGGAAGATCACCTTCCCGATGATCTCTCCCATGATCCTTGTTAACGCCGTGTACACTATCATTGACTCCTTTACCAGATCCTCGAACATTACGATGAGCTATATAAAGAATGTCAGTGATTACGGCCAGTCGTCGGCGATGTATTGGATTTACTTCATATCCGTAATACTTATTATTGCGGTGGTAGCAGGTGTGGCTTCGACCTTCATCTTCTACCAGAGAAGGGATTAAGGAGGTGCGATATGGAAATGACTAATAACAGCAGTACTCCTGTAATTACCAAAGAGACCAAAAACAAGCTGAGCGTTGACTACGAGGGTAAGCTTACCGTTAAGGAAAGACTTTTAAGAAAGCTCAAGGAGTCCAACACTTGGATCAAGGCAGGTGTAAACGTTCTTCGCTTCATCCTCATGCTTGGCATCTCATTCGTAATCATATATCCCTTCATTGCGAGAATTGCCGGTTCCTTCATGACATATGAGGACGTTATCGACTCTACGGTAGCGATCATACCCAAGAATCCCACCATTGAGATATACAAGGCGATAATAGCAGAGAACCATTACTTTGAGGCTCTCCTCAACACCGTTTTACTCTCGCTTATCGTTGCGATCATTCAGACAATTATCTCCTGTTGCATCGGCTACGGTGTCGCAAAGTTTAAGTTCAAGGGAAACAAGATCGTTATGGCTCTTGTCATCTTTACGATGATAGTTCCTCATAACGCGCTCAGCCTTTCTATGAAGATGCACTTTGCTCAGTTCGACATCTTTAACGTTATCACCTGGGGTAACAAGGGATTGTTCCAGCTTATTCTCGGACACACCCTTTCACTTACCAATACCTTCGTGCCCTACATTATTATGTCGATTGGCGGTCTTGCATTTAAGAACGGTCTTTACATCTACCTTATGCGTCAGTTCTTCAAGGGCGTTCCTGACGAGCTTGAGGAGTCTGCATATGTTGACGGATCGGGTGTATTCCGTACCTTCTTCCAGATCATTCTGCCTCTCTCTGTTCCGATGATGATCACTATATTCCTCTTTGCCTTCTCCTGGCAGTGGACCGATGAGTTCTATGCGAGCGTATTCCTCCCCGCCAAGTTCGGTAGTGCAAACAAGGTTTATATGATGCCTGACGTATATCAGAACATTCCTAACATTCTTGCTAAGGATAATATGGCAGGATCAAATATCTACTACAATGTAATTCAGAATACCGGCGGTATGATGATTATTATGCCTCTCATTATCTTGTATCTCTTCTGCCAGAAGTATCTCGTACAGGGTATTGAGCGTTCCGGTCTCGTTGGTTAATTTTGGTGTAAAGTGCCGTTTTTTGGAGGGCTCGTCGTATGTGTATACGACCTCGGTCAAAACAACGTCCCTTTCCCCTCAAAATTAACATCTAACGGACAGGACAAAATAAAAAAACAGAAGGCGTGTGGGCAACCATGCGCCTTCTTTATATGCAAAAGGGAAGAGAGATACTGTAGGTATACTATATATCACTATTTATCCTATACATATAGTAACTACCTATTTAAATTTAGCGTTAGGGTATGAAAAAATGTAATAACCAAAAGCATTGACAAAAGGGTATTAATGTTGTATAATAGGAGCATCTTAGTTTACAGAAGGGAAAAGCACTATGCAGGCTATGGCAAATTCTTACGGCTATAACGCGATGATGTCCACCGGACATCACTTTTCTGGTGCCTTTTCTCTCATAATTAAGCTACATGCAGACGTCCGCCGAGTGATGTCTGCTTTTTATGTTTTAATTCTGGACATAATTAAAAATAACAAATATACCATACGGGAATATTGCTAATGCTTTTACTAACAAGCTTTCGAATTATTTAGCAACTTATCCTGTATAGGGTAGGTTGCTTTTCTGTTTTCAGCCGTAGGCTGACCGACTGTGCCGAAGAACAGCTCGAATCTGAATAAACTTAACAGAGGTATAAAAAATGAAAAACGTATTTAAGAAAGTTGTATCATTCACTTTGGCGGCGGCTTTGACCGTCGGCAGCATGTTCGCTCTCGCGAGCTGCGGAAAGAAAAATTACGCAAAGGATAACGAGACTATAAAGATCGGTGTTTCCGGTCCTCTGACCGGCGGAGCTGCAAAATACGGTATCGCAGTTAAGAACTCCGCCAAGATGGCTATTGACGAGATCAACGCGGCAGGCGGTCTCTACGGTATGAAGTTTGAGCTTCTCGCTCTTGATGACGAGCATAAGAAGGAAAACGTAACTACCACCTATTCCGCGATGTATGAGGACGGTATGCAGATATCCCTCGGTACAGTTACCACCGCTCCGGGTCTTGAGTTCAAGGAGCTCTCCAAGGATGACAACGTATTTGTACTCACCCCATCGGCGACGGGTGATGATATAGTTGAGTATTCCAACGCGTACCAGATGTGCTTTGCGGATTCCAACCAGGGTACTGCTTCCGCACAGTACTTTAACGCTAACTACCAGGGTAAAAAGGTCGGAGTTTTCTACAAGGCAGACGACGAGTATTCCTCCGGTATCTATGAGAAGTTCATTGCTTCCCTTGATCAGAGCTTTAAGAGCGCAGGCGTTGAGACTGCTACCTTCACAGGTGACGGCCTCGACTTCAGCACACAGGTAAATATGCTTAAGGATTGTGAGGTTATCTTCCTTCCTATCTATACAGAGCCTGCTGCAGCCTTTATGAAGAAGGGTGTCGGCGTAATTTCAAACAGCGCCATCTACTACGGCTGTGACGGTCTTGACGGTGTAGAGGCTGAGTTCGGTACCTGGGATGAGTTTATGGCTATCCCGCAGGAGGTTTCCTTCCTTTCTCATTTCAACTCTAAGGCAGAAAGCGGTCCCGCCTACGACTTCGTTCAGAAGTACAACGCGACCTACGATTCTGATAAGGAGCCTGTAAACCAGTTCGGTGCTGCAGCTTATGACTGTGTATACGCTATCTTCGAGGCTCTCAAGTTTGCAAAGGAAAATCTTGGCAAGGAATTTGACGAGTCTACCTCTCCCTCCGACTATTGTGACATCCTCACCGAGGTATTCAACAGCGATTCCTTTGTCTTCCACGGCATCACCGGTAAGTGTGAGGGCAATAACAAGTCCGACATCTCTTGGGATGATAGCGGATTCGTCAACAAGCAGGCAGACAAATATGTTGTAAAACCTGCAAACTAATTAAAATGTAAAATATAGGTGTCATAAATACGCCTAAAGATTTAGAAAATGCGTTTAGGGGCTTCTCAAATTTCTTGAGCATAGCCCCTAAACCGCGATTTTAGAGCCCGAGAAAAAGGGCAAAAAACCTTTTGAAAAGGACAAAGTATGGAATTTTTACTTACACTCATAAACGGCGTCAGCCTGGGTGGTATCTACGCTATGATAGCTCTTGGATACACGATGGTATACGGTATTGCCAAGATGCTGAATTTTGCGCACGGAGATATAATTATGGTAGGTGGATACTCAATTTTTGTATTTGCCGCTACTTCTTTTGGAACGTTGCCCCCGTGGGTATCGCTCCTTTTTGCCGTTTTAATGGCAGTTATCATCTGCGCCCTTCTCGGCTTCGGAGTAGAGAAGCTGGCGTACAAGCCCCTCCGCGGCGCTTCACCTCTTGCCGTGCTTATCACCGCAATAGGCGTCAGCTCATTTTTGCAGAGTCTTGCTCAGGTATTCTTTGGCTCCGCTGCAAAGTTTGTGCAGTTCCCGGATCTTGGCTCGCTCTCTCTCGGAGAGCTCACCGTTTCCTATAGCACACTCATTACTCTTATCTCGACCGTTATCGTGATGCTTGCTCTCACTCTCTTCGTCAAGTTAACGAAGACCGGACGCGCCATGCTTGCCGTCTCGGAGGACAGAGAGGCCGCACAGCTTATGGGTGTAAATATAAACTTCATAATCAGCATTACCTTCATCATCGGCTCGTCATTAGCTGCTCTTGCCGGACTTTTCAGTCTTATGAACGTTCCGTTCATTAAGCCGACCTTTGGCTCATTACCCGGAATCAAGGCTTTTACCGCTGCCGTCATCGGAGGTATAGGCTCCATCCCGGGTGCTATGCTCGGCGGTATTCTTCTTGGCGTTGTCGAGTGCTTCTCAAACTCTGTTCCCACTCTCGCCCCCTATACCAACGCGATAGAGTTTGCTATACTTATTATCATACTTATCGTAAAGCCTACGGGTATCCTCGGTAAGAAGAGAAGGGAGAAGGTATAATGAGCGCGTTCATAGTAAAATTCAAGAACATCAAGTGGAAACGCTATACCAACTATATTGGCATATCCTTAGTGCTTCTCGTTTTTACTGTTCTTACTCTTGCTGATTCTCTGCCGCAGTCCACCCTCTTTCTTCTTGAGAAGATAGGCATCAGTATCATTCTTTCGATTTCCCTCGGTCTTGTTGTCGGCTTCCTCGGTGAGTTATCGCTCGGCCATGCGGGATTTATGTGTATCGGCGCATATATCGGAGGCAAGACAGCAGAGCTTCTCTCCGACGTCGGAGTGGAGGGTATTTTCGCTCTTCTCATCTCTGTAGTTGTCGGCGCCCTCACTGCCGCGGTTTTCGGCTTTATCGTTGGTCTTCCTGCGCTCCGTCTTAAGGGCGACTATCTCGCTATAGTCACTCTCGCATTCTGCGAGATAGTGAAGACTGCCTTTGAGAACTCCTCTAAGGAGTCCTTCGGCGGTCCTATGGGACTTCGTACTCCCAGATTTGATAAGCATTATCTCTTCATAATAATATTCTCATTTATCCTTGTATGTCTTGCCGTTATGCAGAATCTAATCAGATCCAAGCACGGTAGAGCGATCACTGCTATACGCGATAATGAGATCGCTGCAAGAGCTACGGGTATAAACGTCACCAAATATAAGCTTTTGGCCTTCATCATTTCCGCTGCCTTCGCGGGTGTGGCAGGCGTTATGTATTCCTTTGCCAACTCCACGGTCGCAGCCTCCGCATTTGACTATAACTATTCTATAGAGATACTTGTTATGGTCGTGCTCGGCGGTATGGGTAATATCACCGGCGGCATCATCTCCGCCACCGTCATCACATTCTTGAACGTTAAGCTGACGACTATGCTCACTGGTGACAACGCGGTGCTCAAGGATCTCGTTTACGCGCTCATTCTTGTGCTTATAGTCATCTACAACAATGCTCCCGCGCTTAAGTATGTCAGAGAAAGGTATAACATTAGGGCTCTTACCGATAAGATATTCAAGAAGCGCTCCGACGTCTCCTATGATACGGATGACGAGGGTAAGTGGGACAGAGTACCTACAAAGATCAAAATGGACGAGCTTCTCTCGGTAGACGTTGTAGTCAGAGAGAGCGTTATCGACCCGGACAAGGAGGGGAAGGAGTAAGATATGTGTGAATACGTATTGAAGACCGAAGGCCTCGGCATCTCCTTCGGTGGCCTGCGCGCAGTTGACGGAGTCGAGCTTAGGGTCAGAAAAAAGCAGATATACGGACTTATAGGCCCCAACGGAGCGGGTAAAACCACAGTATTTAATATGCTCACGGGTGTGTATCAGCCCACAAGAGGTACCTTCTATCTCGACGGTGAGGAACTTAAAGGGCTTTCCCAGGATAAGATAAATCAGAAGGGCATAGCCAGGACCTTCCAGAATATCCGCCTTTTCAACAACATGACAGTGGTGAGAAACGTTATGGTCGGCTTTCACAATCTCCCCAAGTATAAGTGCTCTTTTATAGACTCTATATTCAGGACTAAGCGCCACCGCGACACCGAAAGGGCTATGCGCGCGAGGGCAAAGGAGATACTCTCTATATTCGGACTCCTCGACGAGAGAAATCTCTTAGCCTACAACCTTCCTTACGGAAAACAGAGAAAGCTCGAGATTGCAAGAGCCCTTGCCACCAATCCAAAGCTCCTTCTCCTCGACGAGCCCGCCGCGGGAATGAATCCGCAGGAGACCTCGGAGCTTATGGAAACTATACGCTTTGTCAGGGATAAGTTCGATATGACAATACTTTTGATAGAGCACGATATGAGCCTCGTTGCCGGTATATGTGATGAGCTCACCGTACTGAACTTCGGTCAGACTCTCGCCTGCGGTGAGACATCCGAGGTGTTGAAAGATCCCGAGGTCGTTAAGGCCTACCTCGGAGACTAAAGAAAGGGGACGCTTATGGCACTTCTTGAAGTTAATAACCTCGAGGTAAGCTACGGTCTTATCAAAGCGGTAAAGGGCGTTTCCTTTGAGGTAAACGAGGGCGAGATAGTCGCTCTTATCGGCGCTAACGGAGCAGGCAAGACTACGGTTATGCACGCTCTTAACGGACTTATCGGTAAGTCGGGCGGTACTGTAAGCTTTGGCGGAGAAGATATCACCTCTATCAAGGCGCATAGGCTTGTCGGCATGGGTATGGCACAGGTTCCCGAGGGTAGACGTATTTTCGGCGAGCTTACCGTCTACGATAATCTGAAGATGGGCTACTACTCAAAGCGTGATAAGTCCGAGTTTGAGAAAAAGCTTAATGAAATATACGAGAGCTTCCCGATACTTAAGGAGAGATCCGGACAGATCGCGGGTACTCTATCGGGCGGTGAGCAGCAGATGCTTGCTATGAGCCGCGCACTTATGTCATCACCAAAGCTGCTGCTTCTCGACGAACCCAGCATGGGTCTCTCGCCTTTGTACGTAAATACCATCTTTGATATGATAAAGAAGGTAAATTCGCTCGGTACTACCGTTCTTCTCGTTGAGCAGAACGCCAAGAAGGCGCTTTCCATCGCTTCGAGAGCCTACGTACTCGAGATAGGCAATATTGTCAAGACCGGAACGGGCGCAGAGCTTCTCAACGACGAGGATATACGTAAAGCGTATCTCGGCGGCTGACACAATAAACAGCTTTTCGATTAAACAAACAAAAAGAGATCAATATGCGTGTTTTCCGTTAAGGATAACACGCATATTTTTCTATATGGCGTTTTTTTGGGGGGGGCGTTTTCATGTATAATAGTCGGTATTGCGGTCCATATAGCGCATATTCCGACACCTGCCGACGTTTTGTTCTATTGACATGAAATAATATTTAATGTATAATATATTCGTGAAAATATGTTTTTCGGAGGGAATTATGCAAGGCTATCTTGAAAATGAGAAGTATTTACTCGAGCTTGCAAAATCTTACCCGAGCCGTAGCTCGGTCCTTAGCGAAATAATCAATCTTAACGCCATTCTCAACCTGCCAAAGGGAACCGAGCATTTTATGTCGGATATCCATGGAGAGCATGAGGCGTATCTGCATATAAGGCGCAACGCGTCGGGCGTTATCAGGAAGAAGGTCGACGTCCTCTTTGCCAAGTCTATTACGGCACGAGAGCGCGCCGAGCTCGCCACCCTTATATACTACCCGGAGGAGAAGCTTGACGAGATCAAGGATCGAACCCAAGATATGAGGGATTGGTATGCTATAACTTTGGAAAGACTTCTTGCGCTCTGCCGCTTTGTGAGCAGCAAGTACACTCGCTCTAAGGTGAACAAATGCCTTGAAAAAGTCGCGGGCGGATATGATCACGTTATCGACGAGCTACTCAACAATGGCAACGAGGAGAAAAATAAGATTAGCTATTACGATAGTCTGATTGAAACCATAATTGACACCGGCGCACAGGAGGAGCTCATCGTTGCTATTTGCTCGGCGATAAAGAGTCTTGTTATCGACCACCTCCACATAGTCGGCGATATCTTTGACCGAGGCGCCAGAGCAGATATCATTGTCGATGAGCTTATGAAGGAGGCATCGCTTGATATTCAGTGGGGTAACCACGACGTTTTGTGGATGGGAGCCGCCGCAGGCTCGAGGACCTGTATTGCCACCGTCCTCAACAACTCCATCACCTATAAGAATCTTGACGTAGTTGAGATAGGCTACGGCATATCGCTCCGTCCCCTCTCGCTTTTCGCATCCGAGGAGTATAAGAATTCGGACGTCTCCGGATATATGCCTAAGGGCGATACCAAGGGCGACTTTTTAAAGCAGGACGATGACGTCCTGATCGCGAGAATGCATAAGGCCATTAGCGTCATACAGTTTAAGCTTGAGGGACAGACCATACTCCGTAACCCCAGCTTCGGTATGGAGGAGCGTCTTCTCTTAGACAAGATAGATTTTGATAAAAAGACGGTCGTGATAGAGGGTAGGGAGTACCCCCTTCGAGACTCTGATTTCCCGACCGTGGATAGGAATAACCCATACGCTCTCACCGAGGCAGAGGCGAGGGTAATGCACTACCTTAAGAACGCTTTTATGCGGTCGGAGAAATTACACAGGCACGTAGCTTTCCTATTTGAAAAAGGGGAAATGTACACTATTCTTAACAAAAACCTCCTTTTCCACGGTTGCATACCGCTTGACAAGAGCGGAGAATTTATCAAGTTTGACTGCGCAGGCGGACTCTCGGGCAGAGCGTTTATGGACTATTGTGACAGGGTTGCTCGCCAGGGCTTCTTCGCTAAGGAGGGCACCAAGGAGAGACAGTACGGCAAGGACTTCTTGTGGTTCTTATGGTGCGGCAAGAACTCTCCTCTTTGCGCAAGGGAAAAGATAACCACCTTTGAGAGACTCTATGTTGATGATGAGAAGACTTGGGCGGAGCCAAAGAACACCTACTACAATTCATGGAACGATGAGGCCATGGCTGACAAGATCCTTGCCGAGTTTTCTCTTGGCGGACAGGGTTCGCACATAATCAACGGACATATTCCAATCAAGTCAAAGAAGGGGGAGGCTCCCGTTAAGGCAGGAGGCAAGCTCATTGTCATTGATGGTGGCTTCTGTCAGGCTTATCAGCCTACTACGGGTATAGGAGGATACACTCTCATCTATAATGCAGAGGGTATACGTATATCCGCGCATGAGCCCTTCCGCGGCAGAATAAATGCAATAAAGAACAATGTTGACATCATCTCCGACACAGTAGTCTTTGAGAACTCTGCAGAGAAGATTCTTGTCAAGGATACAGATCAGGGTGCAGAGATACAGAGGAGGATAGAGGATCTTACTCTCCTCGGTAAGGCCTATGAGACTGGTAGAATTAAGGAGAGAACGATATTAAAATGATTAATACGGATTTGGTTTTGCCCTACGGCTATACCCATGATACCGTTATTGACGCGCTCACCTCTCATTTGCCGATAGACCGTTCTGAGATAGGAGAGATACGCCTTCTTCGACGTGAGCTGATAGTTAAGGACGGCAGGGCGCCCGTTTATAAGTGCTCGATAGCTTTCTCCTCCTCAATAGACAAAGAGGAGGGGTTGCTTAAGCTCAGAAACAAGGTATCCCGGTTTGAGTACGATACATTCAGCTCGAAGCAATCACACTTTGATGACAGACCCGTAGTCGCCGGAGCGGGACCTGCGGGACTTTTTGCCGCATTGGCACTTGCAGAGTCCGGGGCTCGTCCCATAGTTCTTGAAAGAGGACTTGATGTCGACGGCAGGGCGAAGAAGATAGAGCTCTTTAACCGGTTCGGTGTCCTCGATACCGAGTGTAACGTTCAGTTTGGTGAGGGCGGAGCAGGCACCTATTCTGATGGCAAGCTTAAGACCGGAGCTAAGGATAAGTATAAGTACAGAGTTCTTGAGGAATTTATTGATGGCGGAGCGGATGAGAGTATTGCCTACTCCACCTCGGCTCATCTTGGCACGGACAAGCTCCCCGGTATCGTGAAAAACATCAGAAATAAGATATTATCCCTTGGAGGGGAGGTCGTCTTCTCCGCTCGCCTTACCGACGTCACCATCAAGGATGGAAGACTTTGTCAAATAGAGTATGAAAAGAATGGTGAGAGGGTAAGTCTCCCCACCGACACGCTGATATTGGCTACCGGACATTCTGCGCGTGACACGGTAAGAATGCTTAAGGACAGGGGCGCAAAAATTACTCCCAAGGGTTTTGGCGTCGGCATGAGGATAGAGCACCCGCGTGAGTATATCAACGGCATAGTCTACCGTGATTCAAAGGAGTTCATCGAAGAGACTGCCTCCTACCACCTGGTCACGCATCTTTCGTCAGGTAGGAGCGTCTACAGCTTTTGTATGTGTCCGGGTGGCTCTGTCGTTGCTGCTACAAGCGAGGACAGCGGCATAGTAACCAACGGTATGAGTGAGTATTCGCGCATGGATGATAACTCAAACGCTGCTATTTTAGTATCTGTAACTCCTGCGGATTTCGGCTCTGACGACCCACTTGCAGGTATAGAATTTCAGCGTAAAATAGAGAGAGCGGCTTACAACGTTTCAGGCTCGTATAAGGCCCTTGCAATCTCGCTCTCCGACCTTATGGAGGGGGGGGAAACAAGCGGAAAGCTCGCTGTAAATCCGAGTTATCCCTTGGGTGTTAACACGGCTTCACCCTATGATTTTTTACCGGAATATATCCCATCGTCTATAGCTGAGGCAATGCCCGATTTTGACTCTTGGCTCAGTGGCTTTATACTTCCCGAGGCAACCTTTACCGGGCCCGAGACACGCACCACGTCACCTTATAGAATAGAAAGAGAGAGTGATGGATGTGCTACGGGATGCTATGGCATCTATCCGACGGGTGAGGGAGCAGGCTATGCCGGAGGTATAGTTTCCTCTGCGGTCGATGGATTAAAAATGGCGGAAAAAGCTATAGAAAAACACTTAAAATGACAATAAGAATAGTCATATTTATCGAATAATCGCAAAAAAGCTCGGCGTGCCAATGGCACGCCGAGCTTTCATTATTCATTATTCATTATTCATCAATGCACTCAAAAGGCCCACTCGCCGTTTTCGAAGATTTTTACCTTCTTGCCGTCGATGGTGGTCGCAACGATGGACATGTCCGCAGTACCGATCATGAAGTCCTCGTGTACTATGGAGTCATTGATGCCCATCTTGTGCGCCTCCTCCTCGGTCATATTCTCATAGCCGCGGAGAAGGTTGGTGAAGCCTCTGCCGAGCGCGAGGTGGCAGGCAGCGTTCTCATCAAAGAGAGTGTTGTAGAAGAGCAGGCCGCTCTCACGGATTGGAGAGGAGTAGGGTACAAGTGCACATTCACCGAGATAGGCTGCATTTTCGTCCATCTTGATAAGCTCGCGGAGTGCTTCCTCGTTCTTCTCAGCTCCGACTTCAACCGCCTTTCCATTTTCAAATCTGATCCAGAAGTTGTCGATAAGGACACCGTTATAGCAGAGGGGGCGGGAGGAGTAAACTATACCTTCCGCCTCACCCTTCATAGGAGAGGTGAATACCTCCTCGGAGGGAATGTTGGGGTTGAAGTATATGCCTGATCCGAGCGCGTTTTCACCGCCGCCCTGGAAGGTAGCCTCGGGAATAAGACCTACTGTAAAGTCGGTGCCGTTGCTCGCTGTGTAGTGGAGTGACTTATTACCGAGTGAATTGAGATACTCGCACCTTTTTAACAGATCAGCGTTATGCTTATCCCAGGCAGCGATAGGATCGTCGTCAACTCTCGAGGTGGAGAGTATAGCCTCCCAGAGGAGCTCCTCTGCCTTGCTTGCTCTCTCATTCGGGAATATCTTCTTTGCCCACTTCTTACCGGGAACCGCAGCTATACACCACTGGTACTTGTTCTCCATCTTCGCTCTTATGGGCTTGATGATCTTGGAGCGCATAGCCATGGACTTAGCCAGCTTCTTCTGATCTATGCCCTCGAGCTCGTCGGGGTCCTCGGAGACAAGATAGATCTTGCACGGGAGGACTTCTACTTGGTGCTCCCATCTCTCGATCTGCCACTTGTCGAGCGAGCCGAGAACGTCGGTCTTGCAGTACTTTACGTGTGAGCGGGTGAGAGGGCCGTAGGAGAAGTCAACCGTGACCTTCTTTGCTCCGGCCTTGTAGCACTCGTCTACGACCATCTTAACAAACTCGGGCTGGTCAAGCTCTGCGGTAATGTATACCTCCTGTCCCTTCTGTACGTTGACACCGCATCTTGCGATGAGATTTGCATATTTCTTAAGTCTTATTTTTGTCATTTTTATTGTCCCTTCATTGCATAAATCTTTGTTTTCTCATATTTTTCGGCATTTTTGCCTTAGATCTCTTTAAGCACCTCAATGAGGAAATTCCACACATCGGACATAGATTTCAGAGATAGCCTTTCTTCGGTTGTGTGTATATCGTAGTTGTTCGGGCCTATGGAAACGCAGTCGAGTCCTTCGATTTTTTCGGAGAAGATACCGCACTCGAGGCCGGCGTGTATGATCACTATCTCGGGCGACTTTTTGTACATTCTCTCGTACACACTCTTCATCACGTCTCTTAGGTGTGAGTCCTGCTTGTATTCCCACGCGGGGTATTCACCTCTTGTGGAGTATTCGGCACCGTGAACACCTGCTATCGAGCGCAGCCTTTCTCCGAGAGTTGCCTTTTCCGTACCCTTGGCAGATCTGACCGAGAAGGATACCTCCGCTTTATCTCCGTCGATCCTCAGTATACCCATATTAAGTGATGTTTCGACAAGACCTTCAACGTCTGTGCTCATCGCTATAATGCCGGAGGGGAGCTTTTCAAGCAGAGAGATGAGCTTTAAGGAATCCTTTTCGGTGAGGGGATCGAGAGCAGAGTCTACCTTTTCCACTTTTACCTGAATATCCGGTTCTATGTCCGCATACCTATTTGCCAGATCTCTTCCGAGTTTCTCAATGAGCTCGGTCTTATCCTCACAGGCGGAAAAGATGCACTCACACTCGCGCGGTATAGCGTTATCAGCGTTTCCGCCGCGTATATCCTTGATTCTGATGTCACCTATGTTTGCGAGTATCTCGACGAGCGCCTTGGTAGCGTTGACACGTCCCTTGTCTATCTCTACACCGCTGTGTCCGCCCTTGAAGCCGTATGCCTTGACTCTATAAGAGTCAAAATTACATTCCTCGCGAGTAACGTGGAGGGTAATATCGCTTCTCATACCTCCCGCGCAGCCTACCGTAAACACGCCCTCCTCGTCGGAGTCGATGTTGATAAGCAAACGCCCTTTAATCTGATCGGGGTCAATAGCCACCGCACCGAGCAGTCCTATCTCCTCGTCAGAGGTGAAAACTGCCTCAAAGTCCGGGTGGGATATATCGTCCGAGTCAAGCACAGCCAGAGCGTACGCCAGAGCCACTCCGTCGTCACCTCCTAAAGTGGTATCTTTAGCTCTTAAGAAGTCGCCATCTCGGTAGAGAGTGAGCCCCTCTTTTGCCATATCTATGGTTGCGCCGGGTTTTTTCTCGGCTACCATATCGAGATGTCCTTGGAATATCACGGCAGGACGAGACTCATAGCCTTTCGTCGCTTTTTTGCGGATTATTACGTTATCTGCCTCGTCACGATAGTATTCAAGGCCTCTCTTTTTTGCAAAGTCAACAAAGTAGTCTGCAATAAGCGAGGTGTTACCCGAGCCGTGGGGAATAAGCGAGAATTCCTCAAAAAAGCGGACGGCCTTTTCTATGTTCTTATAGTCATCAATTCTGATCATCTGAACCTCCAAAGGGAATAAAACGTATAAGATACTTTATTTTACCTCAAAATAAAGAAATTTTCAACAGTTAAATTGACTTTTTTTCTTATAGATGTTAAAATATATGTAAAATATATATTTGTGAGGTGACTTATGGATCATATAAATGGCCTTTTTGAATTTATAAAGCATTCTCCTTCCGCTTATCATACGGTAAACACCGTTAAGGGACTCCTCGACTCTGAGGGCTATACCGAGCTCTACGAGTCGGATAGATGGAAGCTCACTGTAGGCGGTAGATATTACGTTATCCGTAACGGCACGAGTATAATAGCCTTTAGAACCTCGAGAGAGGCGCGTGGCTTTATGATCACCGCTTCGCACTCCGACTCACCCACCTTTAGGGTAAAGACAACACCGGAGTCGGTTGGCGCATATACTCGACTTGAGGTAGAGAAGTACGGCGGAATGATATACTACACCTGGCTCGACAGACCCCTGTCGGTAGCCGGCAGAGTAGTGGTCAGGACCCCGGAAGGTATAGAATCAAGGCTCGTTAACCTTAATCGGGATCTTCTCACCATTCCCAGCCTTGCTATTCACCTTAATAGGGGTGTAAATGAAGGAGCAAAGTTCAATCCGGCAAAGGATCTTTTACCCCTCTATTCCTCATCAACTGAGAAGGGCACTTTCATCGGTACTATCGCAAGAGCTGTGGGCGTTGAGCCTCGCGACGTTCTCTCACATGATCTCTTCCTCTACAACAGGGATGAGGGCAGGCGTATAGGCAAGGACGGGGAGTTCATACTTTGCCCACGTCTTGACGACCTCGGTTGCGTGTTTGCTTCTACAGTAGCCTTCCTCAACTCGAGCGAGGGCAACTCGGTTCCCGTCCTCGCTGTGTTCGATAATGAAGAGGTTGGCTCAGAGACAAAGCAGGGCGCTGCCTCCACCTTCCTGCGTGACGTTCTCCTCCGCATCTCGGGTTCAGAGCAGTCGCTGTCTGTAGCGCTTGAAAACAGCTTTATGGTCAGCGCAGACAACGCACATGCCAAGCATCCCGCGTATCCGGAGATGTCTGATCCGGACAATGCTCCGGTTCTTAACGGCGGCGTGGTGGTCAAGTATAACGCGGCACAGAGATATACCACCGATGGACTGTCGGATTCCATCTTCCGTACCGTTTGTCAGCGCGCAGGTGTCAAGGTGCAGACTTACTGCAACAGAGCAGATCTTCCGGGCGGCTCCACCCTTGGTTCCATAGCTAATACCAAGGTCTCCGTGCCCACGGTTGACATCGGTCTGCCTCAGCTTGCCATGCACTCGGCAAACGAGACCGCAGGTGCGCATGATATCGATAGTATGATATCTGCACTCACCGAGTTTTACTCCTCTTCTATGCTTAAAAAGGGAAGTAGAGTTTACTTTTAAGTAGTTTATCTCACCTTATTAGCGTTAGTTTTAAAAATAAAATAACGAAAAAGTGCTTGTCCTGCGTCAATTTTATCTACCGCTTTCTTGACGCGGGACATGAGCTTTATTTAGAGAAATATGAGAAAATATATACCGGGCTTTGCCCTTGTTTCTTTTATAATTTTTGCCTTATCTTCAGTCGTGTATATTCTTGCAAGGAGCTTTACTGAGGTAGCAGATCTTATCAATTTTACCCTCTCGCATATGGTCAGGGTAGTTCTGTCTTTCCTTACTTATCTTATTCCTTTTTCCTTCTTTGAGCTCTTTGTTATCCTCTCACCTCTGATACTTATTACCCTTATCGTTCTGCTTGTGAAAAGGTGTCCGACGAGGTTATCACAGGTGAGGGCTACACTCTCCGTTCTGGCTGTATTATCTCTCGTTTTTACATCGTATATCTATACTCTCGGCGTTGGCTATCACACTACCGCCCTTGCGGATAGGATCGGTATCAAGGACTCGGATGACATCAGCGCAGAGCAGCTTTATTACGCCGCGAGCAAGGTCGCGGATGAGCTTATCCCTCTGTCGGAAACAGTGAAGCTTGTGGATGGACAAACGCGTATGCCATACACTGTAAACGAGCTTTCAAGGAGGCTTATCGATGCCTATGACAAGATGAACTCGCAGTACGGAATAGTCAACAATTTTTCCTCGAGAGTCAAGCCGGTCCACTTCAGCACGGTGATGTCTGACCTCGGAATAACCGGAATATACAGCTTTTTCACCGGTGAGGCTAACGTCAACGTCGAGTACCCTGACTATAATCTTCCGTACACCGCCGCCCACGAGCTTGCACACCAGAGGGGTATAGGCCGTGAGAATGAGGCGAATTTCGTAGCCTTTCTCGTATGTATCAGCTCCGACGACGAATATATAAGATACAGCGGTTATCTCAATATGTATGAATATCTCTCCTCCGCACTATACCGAGCGGACAAGGAGCTGTATACTGAGCTTTACTCACGACTGAATGATACTGTAAAGGCGGATATGAGGGCCTCGACTGCGGTCTATAATAAGCATAAGGACAGCGTGCTTGGAAAGATAAACGACAAACTAAACGATGCATACCTAAAGGCCAACGGCACCGACGGAGTCGTTTCCTACGGCTATGTCGTACGACTTGCAGTCGGTTATTACTGTGACTGATTTTTCCCCTTGGGAATAAGATGTAGTATCTTTTCCCGGGGGATTTTTTATGAGCAGATTTATTATAAAGGGGGGCAAAGCGCTTCACGGCAGCATCCGTGTCAGCGGATCAAAGAACGCCGCTCTGCCTATTATATTTTCCACTCTCGCGACCGACGGAGTCTCAAGGCTCTATAACCTGCCTGACATCTCGGATGTCAGAGATGCTCTCTCCATCGTCGAGGAATACGGAGCAAAGATCACATTTCAGGGCGGATCTACTATTATCGACAGCCGAAGCATAGGTTACGTCACGCCGAGCGTTGATAGAGTGCGTCGTATTCGTGCCTCTACATATCTCATCGGAGCCTGTCTTTCAAGATTCGGCAGGGCAGAGCTTATGCCATTTGGCGGCTGTGCATTTTCCGTACGCCCAATAGATATTCACCTTGATGCGGCAAGAAAGCTTGGCGCCGTGATCGACGGAAACACCATTATTGCAGAGGATCTTGCCGGAGCCGAGATAAACTTGAGACTCCCCTCTGTTGGCGCCACGGTCAATGCTCTGATTATGGCTGCAGGCGCCAAGGGCAGGACGACGATCAGAGGCGCTGCAAGAGAGCCGCATGTTCTCTCCTTGATCTCATATCTCAAGAGCGCCGGCGCAGGGATAAGACGTCAGGGGGACGTCATTACGGTGGAGGGCGGTAAGCTTCACGGCGGAACCGCAGTCATTCCCGGCGATATGATCGAGGCGGGCAGCTTTCTTGCGGCTTCGATTCTTACAGATGGAAGGGTTAGTGTCTCGGGGTTTGAGATAAGCGAGCTTTCCGCCTTCGCCTCGCCTCTTGTCAGGGCCGGAGTGATAGAGGACCTCACAGATGGGGCAATCTCCCTCATCGGCAGGGCTCGGCGCGAGATATCAGTCGCTACTGCCGCCTATCCCGGCTTTGCTACAGATCTCCAGCCCATACTCGCGACCGTCCTCGCGGTGTCGTCGGGCGGCACCATCAAGGAGCAGGTCTGGCCCTCGCGGTTTGGATACCTTGATGAGCTTGCGAGACTTGGGCTGTCGTATAGGAGAGAAGGGAACGTCGCCCGCATTTTTCCGAGTCTTACTATCCCGGGCAGAGCTCGAGCTACAGATCTGAGAGGCGGTATGGCTGCCGTGTTGCTCGGACTGTGCGCAGATGGTGAGAGCATCATCGACTCCGGCGAGCTTGTCCTGCGCGGCTACGACTCTCTCACCGAGAAGCTATCCACACTCGGCGCGGAAATTTCTCTCGAGGAGTAAAACAGAAATTTCTCTCGAGGAGTAAAAAACACTATTGACATTTTATACCTTTGTGAGTATAATACTGTTGTAAAATATGATTTGCCGCGCACAGCAAAAAAAATCAAAGCGCGGCTATGGAGAAAAATATGAAAAGAATCATTACGATCCAGGACATTTCCTGTGTTGGAAAGTGTTCGCTCACGGTAGCTCTGCCCATCATTTCCGCGGCAGGGGTAGAGGCGGGAGTGATCCCCACCGCCGTCCTCTCTACACACACGGCCTTTCCCAAGTTCACCTTCTGCGATCTCACCGATGAGATACAGAAGATCTCTGACACCTTTGAGGATCTCGACATTGGCTTTGACGCTATCTATACCGGTTATCTCGGCTCCTTTGAGCAGCTTTCTCTCGTTGAGGATTTCATCGACCGCTTTGGCGATAAGGCGGAGGTCATTATTGATCCCGTTATGGCCGATAACGGCAAGCTCTATAAGGGCTTTACTCTCGAGTTTGCGGCCGCTATGGCAAAGCTCTGCGCCAAGGCGGATCTCGTTATCCCCAATCTCACAGAGGCTGCATTCATGCTCGGCGTACCCTATAACCCCGACTACGACGAGGAATACATAAAGGACATTCTTAGACGCCTTTGTGACCTCGGCTCAAAGAGCGCCGCCCTTACAGGCATTTCTTTTAAAGAGGGCGAGATAGGTATTTACTATTATAACGGAGAGAGTGGCGAGTATTTCTATTACTGTAATGAGTACGTTCCCGCCTCCTTCCACGGTACCGGTGACGTCTACGCTTCCGCTACGGTAGGCGCAATGATGCGCGGCTTCACAGTTCCCGAGGCACTCTCGATAGCCGTTGACTTTACACTCCTGTCTATGAAGAAGACTCTTGAGGATCCTAACCACCGTTTCTATGGTGTCAATTTTGAGGAAGCCTTACCTTACTACATAGAAAGGCTAAATAAGTAAACATAAATAGTCAAAAAAGCAAGAATCGGTGCGCTATCCGCGTTAAAAACCGATTCTTGCTTTTTTGTTTTTTGTAAGAACTAAGATATATATATCCTAATAACTTTAAGAGAAAAACGCAAAGAGAAGTGCATTTTTGATCAGTACGATCTTCTTCTGTGCTTTTCTCTTTTCTTGCCGACCAGACTGAAGATGATCGACACCGCGAGAAAGACGAGTAGGTTCAGTATCGCTCCGAGGGGCAGGAGTCCACCCTTTATTATCAGTCCGATAAGCAGCATCAACGAGGTAGATATGACCGCAGAGAGTATACCGACCGGCACACCGCCGTCTTTGTTAACTCTCGATGTGATAAAGCCGGAGACAGCCCCCGCCATCACCAGGGTGAGCAGAGAAAACGCGCCCGTCAGCGCGGTCGGATCCCCTGTGAACGATGATACTACCGCTAAAATAAAAGCCACCGCCGCTACCGAGGCGATCGATATACCTGCGCCGATCAGCAGAAGGACAGTCAGTCCGATTTCTTTTTTCTTGTATTTCTTCATATTACCCTCCGTATACTTACTGTTAAAATATACTCACATGAGAGTGAAAATATGCCCTTGCTATTAAATCGGAAAATAAAAACGCCCATCTTAAGATGAGCGTTTTATAGATAAATTACTTTTCCTCGGTGGTCTCGGTAGCCTCGGTCTTCTCGGCTTCCTTCTCGGCCTTTTCAGCAGCCTGAGCAGCCGCAACGTCAGCGATCTTAACGTCAACGCTTCTGATTGCTCCCTTGAGGAAACGGATCTTGGTTCTGTCCTTGGTGGTCTCGAGCACGAAGGTCTCCTCCTTGATGGAAACGACCTTGCCGATGATACCGCCGATGGTGGTTACCTCATCGCCTACAGCGAGAGCGTCTCTCATAGCCGCGTCCTTCTTCTCCTGCTTCTTCTGGGGGCGGATCATAAAGAAGTACATAAGCACCATAAGGCCTGCGAACATCACGATAGTGATCCAGCCGCCTCCTGTAGCTTCGCCTTCAAGTAAAAAGTTAAACATATCTTGTTCTACCTTTCTTATTTTTTATTCACTTCTCCTATTATACACCATATTTGTTAATAATTCAAGAATAAAGCGGAAAAAAGTAGTGAAGAAATTAATTGTGAATAAAAAGCGACGTTCACCCTTGACATATAGCCGTGATCTTTGATAAAATGAAATTGGTAAAATATATTTTGCGAGGTGCTTATGGCTAACAAATTTAAGTATTTTGGCGTAATGCTCGACGTGTCGAGAAACGCTGTTATTAACCTTGATATGTATAAGTGGTATCTGCCTCTTTTGAAGAAAATGGGCTACAACTGTGTCTTCCTCTACGCTGAGGATACATATGCGGTGGAGGGTGAGCCCTACTTTGGCTATATGAGAGGCAGATATACCGAGGAGGAGATGCGCGCCCTTGACGAGATAGCCACCGCCTCGGGTATAGAAGTCATACCTTGCGTGCAGGCGCTCGCTCACGTAAACGCCACCCTCCGCTGGAATCACGTGCCGATAGACACGGATGACATTATGCTTGTTGACAACGATAGGACCTATGAGCTTATCGACCACATGTTCGCTTCATTGTCAAAGTGCTTTAAGACTCGCAAAATACACGTAGGCATGGACGAGGCGTATATGCTCGGCAGAGGAAAGCACCTTGACATTCACGGCTACGAGCCTATAGGCGAGATAATGAAAAGACATCTTGCAAGAGTCGCCGAGATAGCAAAAAAACATGGCTACGAGGACGTTATGCTCTGGTCGGATATGTATCTTCGCGCATTCAACGGCGGAGGGTATTACACCAACGAGTTTAAGAAGGTGCCGAAGGAGATCATCGACGCCATTCCCGAAGATGTTATTCCCGTATATTGGGACTACTACCACCACAACGAGAGAGACTACGATATCCACTTTGACATTCATAAGCAGATGTCAAAGAACACCTGGTTTGCCGGAGGAGCCTGGAGCTGGGGCGGATTTATGCCTCACAACGACTACAGCCTCTTGACCATGGGGCCCGCGATCCGCTCGGCTATAAAGAACAAGGTTAAAAACGTCTTTATCACCATGTGGGGTGACGACGGTGCAGAGTGCTCCAAGGTGGCTATGCTCCCGTCCCTCTTCGCTATCTCCGAGTTTGCCAAGGGTAACGAGGATATGGAACTGATCAAGTCCAAGTTTAAGAGGCTCACAGGCATCTCCTATGACGACTTCATCCTCCTCGACGCGCCCAACGATATCGACGGTACCTCGAGAGAGTACGCAGGACCTGTCAATCCCTCAAAGTATATGCTCTTCTCCGACTACTTCAACGGCTTCCTCGACGTTACCGTCAGGGGAGGGGAGGGTGAGAAGTATCGCGCCCTCGCCGAGAAGCTGTATAAGGTCGCGTCTTCATCGCGTAAGTACGGCTACCTCTTCAAGAGCGCCGCAAGGCTCTCCGATGCCCTCGCGGTCAAGTTTGAGCTCGGCCTAAAGACTCGTGAGGCATATAAAAAGGGCGATAAGGCAGAGCTCCGCCGCCTCGCAGAGCAGGATTATCCGGAGGCCGCAAAGCTTATCAGAGCCTATGCCCGTGCCTTTGAGGAGCAGTGGTTCCGTGAGAACAAGCCCTGTGGCTTCGACGTCCAGGACATTCGCCTCGGCGCAATAATTCAGAGGACGGAGTCCTGCCGCAGGCGTATCCTCAACTATGTAGATGGCAAGCTTGACTCCATTCCCGAGCTCGAGGAGGAGCTTATCCCTTACCGAGGCTTCGAGAAGCGCAGCATCTACTGCAACGACGCAAAGTACTATATGACGACCAACTCCTTGGCCTTCCTTACCTAATATCGCGTTGTTAAGAGCTAAATAAACAATTTTTATTCAAGTTTTAGAGGTGGATATGGAGAAAAAAGTATTAACAGAAGATTTGGTGACAAAAATCAAGGAGATCCTTTCATCTAATGAAAACAAGGATTCACTTTTCGCCGGTTTTAAAAAAGACAGCAAAAAGTGCTTGATTTACCCTACGGATGACATACATCTTAGCAAAGAGCAATTTCTCGCACTCACGAGAGCTATAAATGAAAAAAGCTACTACGTGATGCAACTCGAGGAAATAAATCAAATTTTCAGCACCGGGAACTGCATATTTGAAATTTCGAGTTATGATGATTACGAGCGCGTATACGACGAGTATGAGAAAAATATAGAAGAATTTCGGGCAAACGGACACAGTGACTTCAATATGTATTACTTTTGGTCAAAATCGCTTATGTTTTCCGACTCGCTTGACTGGATATTGCAGATAACCGAGTGCTTTGACGGCGGTATTGGTATATTGGGCGGAAACCCGGAAAAGGTGAATAGATTTATGGAAGTGTATGGCAGATGCGAAGAGGATTATTCTGAATGCATAAAAGATCATAAAGAACGAAACCTGCCCTTAATACTTAACGAAATTTCTAATATTTTGAGTTGACAACGTCACGTATTATTGCATAGAAAATAGTAGCACAAGAGAAAAGCTTGAAACGATAATCTATATTTCTGATTATCCTCGTTACTCATTTCACTTTCATTAGTTTTATTTTTCACATTTGTCGTTTCAAATATCATTACATTAAAGGGTGTGTAGAATGAGAAAATTATTGGCTAAATATCGTTTAATTTATGAAAAGGCATATCCACTTTTTATAATCATATCTGCACTGATAGCTATATTGAGTGATGCGTTTATTGACCCCTCGAGGACGTCTCTCTATTATCTACCATTGATTTTATCCGCGATATCATGCTTGCTTTTGTTTATGTACGCATTTAACAGGCTCTTTCCAAATGCTCATTACTTTATTAGAATTACGCATATCCCCAGAAAAGATAAAGGAATAGGCTTGGATAAAGAGGAACCTGAAAAAAAGCGAATATCCAAAGCAAT
This sequence comes from Clostridia bacterium, assembly GCA_017456895.1. Classification (GTDB taxonomy): domain Bacteria; phylum Bacillota; class Clostridia; order Oscillospirales; family CAG-272; genus UBA1740. The sequence continues at coordinate 25,042 of JAFTIN010000014.1, read as the reverse complement.
GGATACTTTCTTAAACGTATCCTCGCTACTCATTCCGCTTTCATTAGTTTTATTCATAATCTGTTTTCTTTAATAAACTCGAATCGTATTTTCCTTGCTTATGATTCCGAGAGCCCGATTTTTCGGGCTCTCGGATGAAACACCTACTCATACACCGACTCCGAGTGGGGCGACCTGCTTACAAGCTATAACGGTGGAATTAAATCTTTACCGCAACCCAAATTAATCCATAAAAGATGAACCCCGGGGCTTTGGCTCTCGGGGTGTTTTCGTCCTTACAACAAATAATAAAGAGCGCCGGGGCAGGGTAGACCGCCTCGGCGCTTGTTTGTTATTTACTCTTTTTGTTTTTCTCTGCGAGGGTAGTGATGTTCTTGATTACCTTGTTCGGGTACAGCCACCAGTCACGGCACCAGACTCTGACGAGAGTCCAGCCGCGTGCCTCGAGGAATCTCGGCTTATATACGTCTCTTTCAAGACAGGACGAGGACTCCTTGAAGGCGTCGGTATCCAGCTCTACACCCACGAGATACTTATCCGTCTCGGCATCATAGATAGCAAGGGAGATGCGATTGTTCTCGTTGCCGAGGCCGGTGTCTACCTTGTAGCCGAGCTTTTCGAGCCTCTCCTTCATCTGCACCTCTACCGCCGCTACGTTGGTGAACATAGCCTCGGGCTTTGCCTCGGGGGCTTTGAGCTCGGAGAGGATAACTGCCGCCTCCTCATCATCGGCTCTTGACACCGCCCTGGTGAACATAAGGTACTTCTGCAAGAGCCTCGGGCCGATGTTCTTAGAGTTGTCGACCTTGAGCTCCTCGGGCTCTATACTCGCTACTATGATTATCTTGGACTTTGCTCTCGTTATCGCAACGTTAAGACGGTTCTCGCCGCCCTCCTGTGAGAGGGAGCCGAAATTGGTATACAGCTTTCCTGCCTCATTGGGTGCGTATCCGATAGAGAAGATGATAATATCTCTCTCGTCACCCTGTACGTTCTCGAGATTCTTGATAAAGAGGCTCGTGTCCTCTCCGTTCTCGACTCTGTGAGTCTCCTTCAGGATATTCGAGCGGAACTCGGGATCCTTTGCGGCGGCCTTGTCGATGACGTCGGCGATATGACTCTGTTGGTCGCTGTTGAAGGTTATGATACCGATAGTCTCCTCGTTCTTCCTCGTGGCGAAGATGTGCTTCAGTATCTCTACTATCTCCTTTGCCTCCTCGGTATTCTTGCGGTCTATCCACCTGCCGCGCACCTTGTATCTCTCAATAGGACGGCTGTCGCGGTTCTTGGATATGTTGGGGGATACCTGCAGGGCACCGTTATAGAAGGCATAGTTGGAGAAGTCGATAAGCTCCTGGTGTTTTGAACGGTAGTGATAGGTGAGGTTGGAGCTCTCGTATCTCGATACCGCAAGGTCGAGAAGACTGTCTACCTCGAGCGCCGCCTGTACCGAGTAGTCGTCGATAGTGTCGGGATCTGCGCCGAGATAACGCTTCATAAAGGTTGCGGAGGGACGGAGCTGCTTGTCATCTCCCGCGACGACGATGGACTTACCGCGGTAGATGGTAGGTATTGTGCTCTCGATAAATACCTGCGACGCCTCGTCAAAGATAACTACGTCGAAGAGGTTCTTTGTCAGGGGCAGAAGGTTGGATACGTTCTCCGGTGACAACAGCCAGCAGGGGAAGAGAGTGAGTATAAACTTGGAGTAGACCTCCATAGTTCTTCTGATAGGCCAGTACTTGGACTTCTTGGATATCTGGTACAGATAGTCCTTGTTGTCCTTGGAGTTCTCGTACAGCTCGTCATAGACACGGCTGTTCTTACCCGCGCACAGCTCGTACGCGACCGAGAGCTGCTGCTCCTTGAGCTTATAGATCTTGGAGGTGATGTTGTGGTAGTCCACAAGCTTGGCTAAGTCGTCCTTGCACTCCTCCTCGTATCTGATGACCTCGTGATAGATCCTGATCTCGAGCAGCTTGTTGATGATATCCAGGTAATTTGCGTAATTCTTACACGAAGTGTAAGCAAAGTTCAGGACCGCGAGCTTATCTGAGTCAAGACTGCCGAGCAGCTTGTTGATGTCTCTTAAGGCGATGTAGTTGTCCAGCGCCTCGTAGACGTGCTTGACGTACGCGGTATTACCACGGAGAATATTGTCTATAACCGCGATATAGCCGTCCTCTGTGAGCACGCGCTTTAAGCAGTTATATTCTCTTGCAAAATTGTTGATAGCCTCGAGCGTCTCGACGAACTGCGCCTTGGTCTCCTTCTTAGACTTACCGCGGAACATCTTGGTGGGGAACTCGAGCTTGTTCTCAAAGGATACTACCTTGTCGAGGATTTTTTCGTCCTTGAGCGTCGCGTAGAAGGTGAGAACGTGTCTGTAGTAGGGGTACTTTGAGATAGCGAAAAGGCCCTTTCTCGACTTTTGTACCTCCTCGAGCTCGCCCTTGACCTCGGAGAGCGTCCTGATGTCAAGATCGGGCAGGGTACAGTCGATGATAGGATTCTTCTCCTTATCCTGCATAAAGTTGTAGTAGGTAGCTCCGAGGTCCATGGAGCGTATGCCGAACATCGCGTCCTTGAGCTGCTTGTAGCTCAGGGCCATAACGTCCTTGTCCTCTATGAGCTTTAAGTAGATTCCGTACTCGGTAGAGCTCTTGGTGAGATTGTAGGATGAGGAGTACATCTCGGTCAGGGACAGACCGAAGGGGCGCTTGTCGTTGAGCACCTTGAAGATGGTCTCAAGGCTCTTTACCTCCCCGGCGATCTTATCCTCGAGCTCGTTATAGTCGTTCTCGAGCTTGGATACGTCCTCTAAGCTCTCTATCTGGTCTCTCTGGTGCGCCGCGAGGCACTTTTCGTAGAAGGCCTGCTTTTCCTTTGCCTCGTCGGTTACGTACATAGCCTTGGCGTTGAGTACACCGAGACGGTTGTATACTACGTCGAGGGCGGCCTTTTTCTGCGATACCACGAGCACTCTCTTGTGCTTGCAGATAGCGTCGGTGATGATGTTAACTATGGTTTGCGATTTACCGGTTCCGGGAGGGCCGTAGATGACCATGTTTCCTCTCTGGTCTACCTTCTTTACCACCTCGGACTGGGCGTAGTCGAGCATCTTGACTATGTAACTGTTGTCCTCGTGGAGTTTCTTGGCCTTCTTTGGCTCTTTTATCTTCTTTTGCTTACCTTTATTTGCGAATCTTAATAGCTCGCTTACAGCATCGTTTGCCAGATTCTTCTTCTCAAGGAGCGTATAGTCGTTGTAGATGGAGTTCGATATAGGCAGTCTTGCCATGATCGCGGCGTATCTTACGGCCAGCTCGTACTTTGTGTCGGGCTCCTTAAAGCTCGAGTACTTGTGTACGTTGCTCGATCCGGGACAGTCGATCCTTATATGTGCGTCGGCAAGATAGTTTACAACGTCCTTTACGTTCTTAAAGGAGGACATATCGTCAAACTCGAGCTCGAGATTTTCGATATTCAACCTTTTGGACTGTGCGTAGGCGTAGACTAACGCGGGGTTGATACGTATCTTTTCTGCCTGATTTATACTGATTTCTACCGTTGCTTCATCAATTACGTCGATCTTGACGGGAAAGAGAAGGAGGGGCGCCTTGATAAGCGTCTTTGCCGAGCCCTGAGGAATACAGCCGAAAACGAAGGGGTAGCCTACGTAGAGCTCGTATCTACCGGTTTCCTTCTCGATCTCCTCTACCTCACGCTTGAGTTCCTTGATCTTGGTTATCTCACTTTCGATCGCGCGGGTGGACTCCTCGCGGCGGATCCTCTCAAGCTTTCTTACTGCGGCTTCGTCAACGTTGAGACCGCTCTCAACGTCTCTTTGTATCCTTGCTCCCTTATCCGAGAGGTCAAGATTGCGGAGAATGCTTGCCTTTTCTTTATTCGAGATCACGGTCAGGGGATACTTGCCTCCCGACCAGAGAAAATCGACGAATTCGGCAATCTTTTCGTCACGACCTTCAAAAAGTCTTCCGAGGTCGTAGGCGCTCTTACGAACTATGCTCTTGAGATAAAGGCACTTGTTGTTTCCGCCAATTTCGATAAGGCGTTCTTTGTAGTACGTGTAAATACCTTTTCCCATTGCTTTTCTCCTGTTCTGAATTTGGGTGTCAAAACACCCTTTCTTTACAATTATACCATACCCGTGTGAAAAAATCAACCGAAAAAACTCAAAAAATAGAATAATTTTGCGTTTTTTTACACGTTTTTTACAAGTATTTTTTTGTCAGGAATTCAAAGGCGGAAAAACATTTCACTTGTACAAAAGATACAAAAGCATAAATTAAAATTTGCCATATTGACAAGTTGATTTTTTTTCCTTAAAATGTTATAATTATTATGATATAAAATGCATACACGCATATAAAGGAGAGAAACCATGAAAATGATGAAGCGAATTTTCGTCGCTGTTTTGATCGTTTCTATTATGATGTCGATCTTTGCACTCTCGGTTAGCGCTGCCGATGACAAGGATGCAAGCTACGAATATATCCTTGAGCATTTCGAGGAACCCACCCTGTTTTATTACGACTTTACGGGTGAGGACGTAGATTGCTCTTCTTCCATGCTCATCAAGCGCCCTAAGTCGCTGACGCAGGCTTATGTCACCGACGAGACGGCTCCCGGAGGAAAGTACCTTTCATTCGAGATCGCTTCCGCTACCAATAAGCTCAACGCTTACGCTGATAACAACGTGTATTTCAGCTGGTCGGGAGAGAATGCCATAGACGACTTTATGATCGATATGACGCTTTCCGGTTCGAAGGGATCTTCCGATAAGGAGCAGACTCTTCCCAGGATCATCGTCGCTATAGGCAGTGAGGCGTATACCGATGCTGCTATTGGATCCACACAGGGAACTACTATTCTCGCTATCGACTACAGAAATGGTTATTTCTCCTATCTCAAGAGGAATCTCGCTCAGGACGGTACAGTATCCGGTGTTGAGACCAACACCTCATTTGTAATCGAGGAGAATGCCTGGTATAACGTATCCCTTTCCGTAAAGGACGGATCCGCCTCCATCAAGATCGTCAACGTTGACGATCCCGAAAAGTCTATTACCGTGGCCGATGTATTCCTTCCCGTTAACGAGATCAGAGATGTCAGAGTAGGCTGCCATGGTACCGATTCCGGTAGTGCGCGAGGCAGTGTGATGAAGTTTGCTAACGTATTCGGTCTCGCGGGCACGTATAAGCGCGTTCCCTCTAACAAGCAGGCTGACGTTGAGGCAGCTCTTATCAAGATGTTTGAGGACTTCCAGTCCGAGAACGTTTCTATTGAGAAAAAGATTGCTATTTGCGACATTGCTGAGAAGATCGTGGATTACGGCTTCACCTCCGAGAATGGGGATGTTAATGACGCTCTCACCGCTCTTAGCATAGGTATTATCGGCCTTTACAACGAGAAGATCGCTATTTGTGTAGACGTGTGTCCCACTCTACCCACGTACGCAGAGAAGAGGGCGCTCCTTGACGAGACTCTCGGCTTTGCTGATTCCCTTGCAGAAATGGATCTGTCCGGTATTACCGACGAGTTACTCTCCGAGATCAATGAAAATGTTGCAAAGCTTAAGGAGGTTGACAGTCAGGTAAAGGCTGTTGCCGAGGTTTCCGAACAGTATATTGCTGAGGTTAACGCTGTAAGAGATTCGGATCTTACTAATTATCCCGCTCTCCTTTCCGTAGTAGAGAAGCTCAGTGCTCTTGATCCCGATTATACCTATGACGGAGTAGGCGAGGCTAAGCTTTTCTATGACTATCTTGTAGATACGGAGGCTCTCATCAGGAATAGCGCTGACACCTTCATCAATAAGGTTGCCATCGCTGCTGACGTAACGCTTGGTATTAACGAGCGAGCAGATGCCTTCCGCGCTATTGCTTCCGTTTATTATGATAACGAGACCTACCCCGGTGTTACAGAGGCTCTCTCTACCTATGCTGCCATTTCTCCCGAGATGACTACAGAGATCGAGAACTGTGATAACTTCATTAAATACGTCAATAAGGCTGATTACGCTGTTTATGTTTCTGCAAAGCAGGAGAATCTCAACATCGCTAAGGGATATATGGATGTTTGCCATCCTGATTACAGAGGTGTGGCTGAGGCTAAGCTTCTCTATGCTGAGGTGCAGGAGCAGGTTAACAGCAAGATCGCAAGTGCAAAGGCTTACATAGACGCTGTTAATGCTCTTGATTCTCTTTCCGGTGATGCACTCAAGGCAGCTATTGATAAGGCCAACAATCTCAAGCAGGCAGGAAATGTTCTTGGCGTTGAGGGTGTTACCGAGGCTAATATCAAGCTCAATAAGGCAGAGGCTTCTCTCGATCTCGGCGTAAGATATGCTGAGCACTTTGTAAGAGTCGTTGCAACTATTGACAGTGCTAAGACCGCATCCGACCTTTACTCCATTCTTAAGGAGGCAAAGAATGCTGAGGTAGATGCTGACGCTTCCTACCCAGGTGTTAAGGATGCATCTGCGAAGCTTGCTTCTGCTATTTCCAACTACAATAAGCAGGTTAGTGAGGCTAACGCTGAGTTTGCCCGTGCAAGCGAAGTTGCCGCTAATACCTGTGGAATTGGAGTTGAGTCCAATACTGTAGCAGATCACGTTATCGCACTGATCAAGAAATTTTTTGACGAGGAATAATTTCCTAAGCGATAAATAAAGGTACGGCTCGAGTCGGAGACAACGCTCCTTCTCGAGCCGTATAGCTTATACCGAATCCTTCGCTCACCTCTTCCTACTATCGTATATATAATATTAATATGAAGTTAGAGGTGAGTATGAATAATAGATATTTTAATTTTTTTGACGCAGCAAGATTGGTGAGAGCATTTTCGCTTGAGTATTTTAATTTGTCGCCCTTCGACCATTACTCAAGATCCGAGAAGACGGATACTTGCTTTTACGAGCAGCTTTTCGGGGCTGTGAATATTTTTATATCCGATGTAGCTATCTCTCGTGAGAAGACTGCAAGAATGCTTCTCAAAATGCCGGAAATATACCAAGGATTGCTTTCTGATGCTGAGAGCATATATATTTCCGATCCTGCCGCAACCTCGGTAGACGAGGTTGTCAGCTGTTATCCCGGATTCTTTGCCATAATGTGTCATAGACTCGCTCACCTTATTTATCTTGAGGGAGTGAAGATTTTGCCGCGAATCATCAGCGAATACGCTCACTCTCTGACCGGTATAGATATACATCCCGGCGCGACTGTCGGCGCTCGTTTTTCCATTGATCACGGCACGGGTGTCGTGATAGGCCAGACAGCGGTCATAGGGGATGACGTCAAGATATATCAGGGCGTCACGATAGGGGCGAGGAGCTTTCCAAGAGATGAAAAAGGTGATTTTGACAGGACGAAAAAGCGCCATCCGACTCTATGTGACGGCTGCACCGTATATGCTAACGCGACCATCCTTGGCGGAGATACCGTAGTAGGGCGTGATTCAGTCATAGGCGCAAATGTGTGGCTTACGTCATCTGTTGAGCCGGGATCGATAATTTATTATGGGAGAAATAAAAATGAGTAGAATTGAGTTTTTCTATCCGTCGTTTACAAAAAAAGCTGTGACCTTCACTATTGACGACGGTAACAAAAAATATGATACAATATTTCTTGATATCTTAAGGCCGGCGGGGATCAAGGGCACATTCAACCTCTGCTCTAACATCAGCTCTCCGAGCATGAGAGAGGAGCTTACAACGTTTTATCGCGGATACGGTATAGCCAACCATTGTAAGTATCACCCGCTTGTTAATCTTGATGGAATTGAATACAGGATAGCCAAAGAGCGCTTTGATGAGGCGACCGCGGATCCTGCCTTTATTTATCCTGTAGAGGAGGCGAAGGGCTTCTACTGGGCAATACAACCTAACGGCTGGCGTCAAATGGTCTTTGAGGAGGACTACCTTCGATTTGTTGACGAGGGACAAAGCGAACTATGCGAGATATTCGGTGAGGGAGCTGCTCGTGACTACGTCTGGCCATATCGCGAGATGGAGAACGAGCGCATACGTGCGTATGTCAAGGGTAAGTACCGCTCTGTGAGAAAAACAGGCTGCACATATGACCTTGACGGCTTTGCCATCCCGAGGGACAAGAAGTCCTGGTCATACAACGCCGTGGACACTAATCTGCTTGAGGTTATGGAAAAATACGAGAATTATCCTGATGACGGGGAGCTTAAGTTTTTTGCATTTGGAGTTCATTCTTACGATTTTGAGCGTGACGGCAAGTGGGATGACCTTCGTGAATTCGCGAGAAGGTACGGCAACCGTCCCGACACGTATTGGTATGCCTCGGTTGAGGATATTTTTGACTACGAGGAGGCGGTACGGTCGGTAAATATCAAGGAGGGAATGATAGAGAATCCCAGCTCCTTGACGGTATATCTGACGGTTGACGGAGACAGAATTACCATTTCCCCCGGTAAGCAGATCACCATATAAGAAAAAAGATCGTGAGTAAAATCTTACTCACGATCTTTTTTATGAATTGACAGTATGTCATAATCAAAGTTATTCTTCTATTTTTCCTGCGTCAGGATATTTTCCTGTCAGCTTATATCCGTCAATCTCCGCGCGACACATAGCGTTGAAGATACGGTGCTTTATGCCCTTGTTGTTCTTCTCGAGCTCTGTGAGCAGATTTTTCATTTTTTCTCTCTCGGTCGCGTGATCCTCAGGACACAGCGATGTCATCACGGGCATCGGACGGCGTCTTACAAAGTACTGTACATCCTTCTCGGTCGCGTAGAGCAGGGGACGGATAAGCGTCAGCTTTCTGTTGGAGAGATAGGACTTTGGAGAAAAGCATCCGAGTCTGCCTTCAAAGAATAAATTAAGCATAAACGTCTCAACGGCGTCATCATAATGATGGCCGAGCGCGACCTTGTTGCAGGAAGCTGCCTGAGCCTCTGCATGCAGTGAGCCGCGCCTCATCTTTGCGCACAGAGAGCAGGGGTTTGGCTCTTTTCTTATATCAAAGATTATCTTTGCTATATCGGTCTTGACAATACGGTACTCTACCTTGAGTCTGCGGCATAGCTCGGCTATTTCAGAGTAGTCCGAGCCCTCAAATCCCATATCCACCGTTATGGCTACAATATCGTATTTCTTCGGGTAAAAGCGTCTCATCTCGGCAAGAGCGCATAACAGTGTCAGCGAGTCCTTACCGCCGGATATTCCCACCGCGATACGATCGCCCTCGTCTATCATCGCGTAGTCGTCTACCGCGCGCCTAACAAAGCTTAAGAGCCTCTTCATTTCATTCATATAACAAACCTTTCGCCCACAGCATATACTGTATTGATACAGAATATACCGGAGGCACTTATGAGCATTAAAATATATATAGACCAAGGCCACAATCCCAGAGATTACAACACCGGTGCAGAGGGGAATGGGTTCTACGAGCAGGACATTACCTACGATATAGGCAGACGCCTATACACTCTTCTATCAACTACAGGTGAATTTGATTTGAGACTGTCTCGCCCGACGTCGGATACTGTACTCGGCACAAATAACTCATCCAGTCTCACCGCCAGGGTGAGGGAGGCTAACTCGTGGGGCGCGGACCTCTTCCTTTCGCTCCACACCAATGCATCCTTAAACGAGAGAGCCACGGGTAGCGAAGCTCTGATATACAGCCGCTCATCGAGCGTGGCACTTGGAGTGGCAGAGAACATACTTGATGAATTGAATCTTGTTACCGGATTGAGGAACCGCGGGGTTATTGAAAGACCGGGCCTTTACGTATTAAGACGGACGAATATGCCTGCAGTCCTCGTCGAGATGGGCTTTATCACAAACCCTACCGATGCGGCGCTTATGGCGTACTCGCCCGAACTCTTTGCCCGCGGAATATACCGCGGAATAATGAATTATTACGGAATTATGTAAAATAAACTTTACTTGAGAGTGATAGAATCTATAGTGAGATACTCCTCGGCTACAGATACGCTTCTTGCATAAAAATCGTATGTTGCGCCGCAATTTTTGCACCATACTTGCATACCGTCGTCGGTAAAGCGCAGGTCGTATTCTCCCATCTCACACGGACACTTGACCGCGCCCTCAGCCTCGAGATCGCGCAGAACGAAGTTCAAGGTGTCGTATATTGCGGGATCCGGTGGCATAGAGTCCTCGCCTACGTCCTGGGGTTGGATGTCGGAGACGTCTTCTGCCTCAAGAGATGTCATAATGCGGGCGAGCTCCTCGGCAGAGCTTTCTACCTCATGTGCTACCTCATCCTCGTCGCCGATAAAGGCGATGCCCATGCCGGAGTACGGACAGCTGAATCGCGTGAGCTCCTCACGTCTCATTATCTCAGGGGATACGACGAAGGAGTGGTTACTCTTACAGTAAACGCAGGGTACGGACAGGGACACCTTGCCGTCTGTCTGCTTTTTTATATCCAGCGCCGACTCGCCGCAGGCGCACTTGAGCCTGAGCATATCCGAAACTGCGCCGAGTCCGCCGAGAAATCCGACGGTCGCAGTTGCGCAGTCGGGGCAGCGGTAGGCTATCTGTGTTCTTTTGGTTGCCATATCAATATTCCTTGCTTATTTTGCTTCCTCGATAACCTCGGACTCATCCTTGGGCTCGATTCCCATAGCCACGCATATTCTTATTAGCTCCTCTGCGAAAGCGGTTGCAGATTTATAGTCTCTCGCGGTAGTAAATACTCCGTCTGTAACAACGTCTCTATCGGTTACGATAGCGTTGAGCAGATCACCCTCAAAGCCGGGAAAACAGGTTGCCTTGATGTTGGTGAGCATGCCGTGTCTGCCAAAGATGGAGGGGGCTGCGCATATAGCAGCGAGGTGACCGCCGTTACGGAGCGTAGCATCGATGAAACTCTGGGTTACGGGAGATGCGTCGAGATTCTTAACGCCCGGCATACCGCCGGGGAGGACGAGCATATCTACCTCACCCATAGGAACGTCGGTGGAGAGAAGGTCTGCGGCGACCTGTATGCCGTGAGTACCGGTTATAAGTTTTTCACCGGTAACACTGACCGTTCTTACATCTATATTGTGGCGTCTCAGAACGTCCACGGGAGTGATCGCCTCGAGCTCCTCGAAGCCATTTGCAAGTAATACGATAACCATAAGTATTTGTCTCCTTAAGTAAATGTATTTTTTGTTTTTCAGCCGATTCGTAATCGTTCGGCTTATCTCGGAGAGTGAGCTCGGCTCACCCTCCGTATTTTACTTTATAAAAGAGAAAATGATGCTTGAGTAATTTAGCCGAGGTCTACTCTCGAGAGCTTTTCGTGCCACTCGTCCATTGTGATGAGGACGTCACGCGGCTTTTGTCCGTTTGGCTCGCTTACTACGCCGATCTCCTCCATAGCGTCGATGTACTTCGCCGCCTTGCCGTAGCCGATAGAGAGCTTTCTCTGGAGCAGTGAGGTGGAGACCTTCTTTGAGCGAATTGCAAGCTCGACCGCATCGAGGAACTGTTGGTCGGAATAGTATCCGCACTCCTCGCCTCCGTCGTCGAGATCGTCCGCCGATACGCCGCCGGACTTCTTGTTGCCGCACTTCTGCGCCGCCTTGTTGATCTCTGCAAAGACCTCCTCGTCGTACGCGCTGTCTGTGACCTGGGATTTCAGGAACTGCATAATATCCTCGACCTCCTTGTCGGAAACAAAGGCGCCCTGGACTCTTATAGCTTTGGGTTTATCTACTGTGGAGTAGAGCATATCTCCGCGGTTAAGCAGCTTCTCCGCGCCGCCTATGTCAAAGACGGTTCTGGAGTCTACTTGGGAGGTAACCTTACAGGACATACGGGTGGGGATATTCGCCTTGATCGAGCCTGTGATGACCTGCACGGAGGGACGCTGTGTACCGATGATCAAGTGGATACCTGCGGCTCTGGCCTTCTGTGCTATTCTCATGATAAGGTCCTCTACGGGATCTCTTACCATCATCATTAGGTCAGCCAGCTCGTCGATAACTATGATGATCTTCGGCAGCTTTTCGCCGAGAGAAGGGTCAAATGCTACCTTTTCGTTGTACGCGTCAAGGTTTCTTACGTTAAACTGTTCGATGAGCTCATATCTGCGCTCCATTTCTTCGACCGCCCACATAAGAGCGCCCGCTGCCTGCTTGGATTCTGTGATAACGGGGATAAGGAGATGAGGTATTCCGCTGTACATTTTGAACTCGACCTTCTTCGGGTCGACCATTATCAGCTTGACCTCATCAGGGCGTACTCTGTAAAGAATACTTACCATAATTGAGTTAATACATACCGATTTACCCATACCGGTAGCTCCGCATATCAGGGCGTGAGGATACTTTGCAACGTCTCCGAACACGGGGTTTCCGGCAACGTCCTTACCGATAGCGGTGAAGGTTTTGGACTTTGCATTTACAAATTCGTCGCACTCAAGCAGCTCACGCAGACGTACGTTCTTCGGGCATCTGTTGGGGATCTCAAAGCCTATTGCAGACTTGCCGGGGATGGGAGCCTCCATACGGACACCCTCTCTTGCAAGATTAAGACAAATATCGTTGTACAGTGATGTGATGGCGTTGACCTTAACGCCTCTTGCGGGTACTACCTCGTATCTGGTGATACGCGGTCCGCGGTCTACACCCTTGATCGATGCGGTAACACCGAAGGATGCCAGAGTGTCAATAAGGATCTTCGTGTTTTCGTTTATCTCGCTGGTGTCGTCGTCGGTCGCGGGATCAAGGCCGAGCAGGTCGATCGGGGGCAGCTTGAAGTTCTTGAAGTCCGGCTTTTTCTTCACCGGCTTTTCTTCCTTCTTGACCTCCTTCTTGGGCTCGGGCTTTACCGTAGGCTCGTCAAAGGGAGGGGTATCATAGTCGTCGTCACTGTCAAAGTCGTCGTCAACCTCGTCGGGAGAAGTGAGCTCATAGTCCTTTGAGTGGTCGATTCCGTCGTCATCTTCCTCTTCGGGCTCACTGTCGCGCAGAGCAGAGAACATATCCTTGTAGCCCTGTACCACGGGATTCTGCTCCTCGGGTGGGATCTCCTCGCTTTCGTATCCCATGTCGTCTTCTTCAGGCTCAACGTCCTCCGGATAGACTTCGTTATCTTCTTCGTCTTCCTCATAGGACTCGTCATCGTAGTCATCGCCGACGTATTCTCTCTCGACGGTTAGGGTTGCGGGAGCATCATCTTCTTCGGGCTCGATCTCCTCGATATCTGCACTTTGCTCGGCTCCGTTTACCTCAAAGGGCTTGAACTCGGGGACAAAGTCTGTCTCCACCTCGGGGAGCTTAGTAGCAGCATAGCTGAATTCGGGCCTTTCTTCGTGCTCGCTATAGGTGATGGCAGGAGTATCTTCCACCTCGGGTGTGGTCTCGACGTAATCAATTGCGGGTTTTTCTTCTGCCACGGGCTCGGGCTCTCTGTATGCGGGAGCGGGTCTCTCTTCCGCCACAGGCGCGGTATATACGGGCGCAGTGTGTACGGGCGCCGGCCTTTCCTCTGCCTTAGGCTCAGCATAGCTGAAGGGCGTAGGCGCAGGCTCAACCTTGGGTTCGCTGTAAGTGAAGGGAGCGGGGGTGGGCTCTGCCTTCGGCACGGTGAAGTTGAAGGGCTTCTCCTCCTCAACGGGGGGCTGAGCGCTTATTGTGTATGAGCTTGCGGGTGCGCTCTCATATCTCGTGGGCGCGCTCTCGCTTGCGGGTGTGTGGAGCGTGAATCCGCTCTCGGGTATCTTTCTTTCAAAGATCTGAACCTCTTCCTCCTCGATATAAGGAGCGGAGGAGGGGATGCTCTCGCGGACGGGCTCTCTGTCGTAGGTGGATGAGTAATAGCTCTCACGCTTCGGAGCGGGCTCTTCCTTTGGAGGCTCGTAGGAATAGATGGTCTCGGGGACCGTGAATGCGGGTGTGGGGGGAGTGTAGCTTACCGCTCCCTCGCCAAATCCGATGGAGGTATAATTAGCGGGTTCTGCCTTTGGGGGCTCTGCCAGCTTTTCGGTCTTTTCGAAGATGAAGGATGAGGTCGGAGCCTCCTCGGCCCTCACTTCCTGCGCTTCGTCTGTGCGCTCGCGGAAGTCCACGGTCTTTGGAGTACCCGTGAATTCACCGTCGTTGTCAACGGGGATCGCCTTGCGGGCGTTGAGAAGCGCAGCCTTTCGTCTTTCAAATTCCTGTATCTGCTTTTCTCTTTCTATATCCGCCTCGGTCAGCTCGGAAATATCCTCGGTTACCTTCTGTTTGCGGGGTGTTTCGTCGAGCAGACTTTTTGATGAGGGCTTGGAGGCTAACTGCTCTGCCATCATCATACTGAAGGGGTCAAAATCGTTGGTGAATATGGAGTCGGCGTTATCGTCGGCCGTGGGAGTGTGTGCAGGGGCGGTGAAGACCTCCTCTGCTACGGGCTCCTCCTTGACGGGCGCTCTGCCTATTTTACTGTCCGGATCGTCGTAGGTAACGTTTACGAGCCTTCTCTTGGGAAGAGGGGAGACCTCTTCGATCACCTCGGGCTCCTCTGTGACCTCTGCGGAATAGAACATCTCTTCAGCCCTCTCACGCATGGCCATTTCCTCGGCCTCTTCCGCGCTTACGGCACTCTTATAGAAGATTTTCTCATGCAGGGTGGGATTTCCTTCAGCGTCGGCATCCATTCTGAGCTCCTTGATACCGAGCTCCGAGACACTAAGCCTCTGCATGCCGTTATCTACCGCGAAGAACTCGTCGTCGGTAAGCTCTTGATTCTTTTGCTCCGCGTCTCGCTTTTGTTTCTCGCTCTTAGCATTCTTAACGCGGCCGAAGAGAGACTTGAACTTCCTCTCGATGAAGGCGAGGACGAAAACTATACCCTTAAGTATCGCAAAGAGGACCTTGGATACGCTCCTCTGTCCCTTAGCGAAGAAGTAGGAGACGTAGATGGCAAAGACTGCTACCGCGATAATAACGAGTCCGACTCTGCCGACTATCTTGACAAGACAGAAGCCTACGATACCGCCGATAAATCCGCCGCCCACAGAGCTCTGACCGTTCTTGAAGAAGTCGATAGCGTTGAACACCATCTCATCGCCCCAATAGGTGATTGAGTGGGAGAGCGCGGAGATAAAGGTTATTGCGATAAGAGAGAAGATAACTCTCGAGAGCACTCTCTTTTCGCTGATGTCGGAGGGGTAGAAGATCGCGTGGAGAGCGAGCAGGAGCGGTATTGCATAGGCTCCGTAGGAGAACAGTCCGAGAAAGACTGTTGAGATCGCGTGTCCAAGCGCGCCGATGTCCTGTGTTATGAAACAGAACATGGTGAATACGGCTACCGCAAACAGTATGATGGGAACCGCTCTGTGTATTCCGGTAAGAGAGGAATACTGTGCTGAAACTTTTTTCTTGTCTGTCATTTATCTTAAACCTCAACTTAATTTAATCAATCGGAAACAGGGATAGTGACAATTTTTGTTTGAAAAACTCTAAAAATTCCCCTAACATATATTCTACCAAATTTTTGTCAAGATTACAAGAGTTATTCCAAAATATTTTTAAAAACTTTATTCGCGTATACTGCACTTATTTATTAATATTAACAAAATATAAGAAAAACCTTGACAAACCGATCGCCTTCTGCTAAAATATTTCAAGATAAAATTATAATGCCGTATTATTGCGATTTTTCGCTCGGCAGATGGAGTGTGTTATGCTTTTATATAATTCTCTTACCAGATCCAGAGATGAGTTTGTACCCAGAGAGGCGGGAAAGGTTTCGATCTACACCTGCGGCCCTACGGTCTACCATTTTGCTCATATAGGAAATCTCCGTACCTACGCTATGGAGGACGTGCTTGAAAAGTATCTTCGTTACGTCGGATATGACGTAAAGAGAGTTATGAACATCACTGATGTCGGCCACCTTTCCAGCGACGGCGACACCGGTGAGGACAAGATGCTCAAGGGAGCCAAGAGAGAGCACAAGACGGTTATGCAGATAGCCGAGTATTATACCAACGCGTTCTTCCGTGACGCGGATAAGCTTAATATCAAGCGTCCTGACGTTATCGAGCCGGCTACCAACTGTATTCCCGAGTTCATCACTATGGTTAAGGAGCTTCTTGAAAAGGGATATGCTTATGAGGCAGGCGGAAACGTGTACTTCGACACCTCGAAGATAGAAAAGTACTATGTGTTCAATGACTTCAAGGAGGAGGATCTCGAGGTAGGCGTGCGCGACAGCGTTGAGGAAGACGACAACAAGAGGAATAAGGCCGACTTCGTCCTTTGGTTTACTAAGTCCAAGTTTGATGACCAGGAGCTCAAATGGGATTCGCCTTGGGGTGTAGGATACCCCGGCTGGCACATTGAGTGCTCCTGCATAGCGAGAAAGCATCTTGGCGAGTACCTTGATATTCATTGCGGCGGTATTGACAACGCTTTCCCCCATCATACCAACGAGATAGCGCAGAGTGAGGCAACCTTCGGACATGAGTGGTGCAAGTATTGGTTCCACGTTCATCACCTCAACACCAATTCCGGTAAGATGTCAAAGTCCAAGGGCGAGTTTCTTACCGTCTCTCTTCTTGAAGAGAAGGGTTACGATCCCCTCGTTTACCGTTTCTTCTGTATGCAGTCGCATTACAGAAAGAATCTCGTTTTCTCATGGGAGAACCTCGATAACGCCAAGATCGCGTACGATAAGCTCGTTGCAAGAGTTGCACAGCTTAATGCGGATTTAAACGACGAGATAGACCTTGAGGCCTTTGCTGAGGGAAAGAAGAGATTTACCGACGCACTTGACAACGATCTCAACACCTCCTTGGCGGTTACTGCTATCTACGACGTCTTCAAGCTCCGCACAAATGACAGGACCAGGCTCGCACTCATCGAGGACTTCGAGAAGGTAATGAGCCTTGGACTTATCGAGGCGGCGAACAAGATCAAGGAGGCCGAAGAGAAGAGAAAGGCAGAGGAGAACGCGGGAGTTGATCCCGAGCTTCTCGCTTATATAAACGAAATGATAGAGGCAAGACGCGCAGCAAAAAAGGAAAAGAACTTTGCAGAGGCTGACAGGATCAGAGTCGAGCTTCTTGAAAAGGGAATAACCCTTATTGATACCAGAGAGGGTACCAAGTTTAAGATCGGTGAGTAAGCCGTACTAAAGACGATTTACGGAAAGGAGAGGGAATATGTTCGAGCTTAATACCGCTAAGGTCGCATTCCTTGATGAGGAATACGAAAAGGCGGCCGAGATGTTCTACGAGGGTGCTACAGAGGGCAACGCTGAGGCGGCCTTCAACTACGCCTACTGTCTTATGAACGGCTACGGTGTCGAGCGAGACCCCTCACTTGCCAGGAGCTTCTACACCTTTGCCTCTGCCGTAGTAGGAGAGGCCGCGTATAACCTTGCCGTAATGTATCTTCACGGCGATGGAGTAAAGCGTAATTACAGAAAGACTTTTGAGTATATGAAGGATGCCGCAGAGCTCGGTGTTATAGAGGCTCAGCTTTACCTCGGAGTTGCCTACACTCTCGGCAGTCTCTTTGAGCCCGACGTAGTATCTATATCCCTCATTCCGTATCACACGCCCGAGTATAGATGCGAGGGTATGTACATAGAGGGTGAGGTACCGGATTTTGAGGCGGATGAGGAGGCAAGAATAGCTGCGGTGAGGCAGGATCCCATAAGCGCTTTCACCTGGTTTAAGAATGCCGCAAAGCATTCTCCCGACTACGTTGAGGAGCTCTCGGGTAAGGGTAAGTACCTTTACGCCCGTTGCTTCCTTGACGGTCTTGGCACCGACTTCAACCGCGATCGCGGAAACGCGCTTATGCTTCTTGCAGCGACCGACGGTTCCGAAGAGGCGCGTATTTACCTTGAGACCGAGGCACCCTACGTCCTCGAGAATCTCAAGAACGAGGAGCTTATGCGCAAGATAAGACGCACAGAGGGCATAGCAGCCCCAAAAGAATACTAACAATTATAATTGACAACTATTATTGACGAAATGCAAGGAAAGGCGGTAGCGATATGGTAAGGATCATAGGCGTTGAAAAAGACTCGAAGGCGGAAAAAGCGGGCATTAAGCCTCTTGATATGCTTGTAACCATAAACGGAAATGAGATATGCGACGTTCTCGATTACCGTTTTTACTTAGCCGAAAAATATCTTGTTGTCGGACTCGTCGGCGTCGACGGCAAATACAACGTCAGGATAAAAAAAGGCGAGTATGACGACATTGGTCTTGAGTTTGAGACACCTCTTATGGACCAAAAGCAGCACTGCAGAAACGGCTGCATCTTCTGCTTCATAGACCAGAATCCCAAGGGTATGCGCGAGCCCATATATTTTAAGGATGACGATTCCCGTCTGTCCTTTATCCACGGCAACTACGTAACCCTTACCAATATGTATGAGAAGGATATCGACCGCATCATCAAGATGCGTATATCCCCCGTCAATATTTCCATACACACGACTAATCCCGAGCTTCGTGTCAAGATGATGAAGAACAAGCGCTCGGGCGACGTGCTCGCGTATCTTGACAAGTTCAAGGAGGCGGGCGTATCCATGTGCGGACAGATAGTACTTTGCAAGGGGGTAAACGACGGTGATGAGCTCCTTCGCTCGCTCACTGATCTTTCGAAATATTACCCCGAGCTCGGCAGCGTATCTATAGTTCCCGCAGGTCTTACAAGACACCGCGACGGTCTATACCCCCTCGCTGATTTTACTCCCGAGGAGGCCGCTGCAGTCATTGATATGATCGACTCTATAGCAAATGAGCAACTCGAGAAGAACGGTTCAAGACAGTTCTTTGCCGCAGACGAGTTTTACCTCAAGTCGGGTAGACCCTTGCCTGATACCGACTACTATGAGGACTATCCTCAGCTTGAGAACGGAGTAGGTATGCTCCGCTCCTTCTCCGATGAATTTGGCATGGCGCTCGAGGACGTCGAGGATATTCTTTCTCGCTTCTCCGGACCGAGGACTGTGACCGCAGTTACCGGCGCCGCATCCTACCCGATGATCAAGGGCTTTGCGGATAAGCTTTCTGCTCTTTGCGAGGGACTGTGCATCAACGTAGTGAAAATTATCAACAACTTCTTCGGTGAGAGCATTACCGTATCCGGCCTCCTCACCGGAAGAGATATATACGAGCAGGTAAGGGGACTTGAGCTTGGCGACGAGCTCCTTATCCCTTCCTCTGCTCTCAGGGCTGACGAATGTGACTTCCTTTGCGGAATGACTCTCGCCGAGCTCTCGGACAAGCTCGGCTTGAAGGTCACACCCGTCGACAACGACGGCTACGCCTTTGCCGAGGCGGTATTCGGTGTCGATCCCTTGGATTGACGTTGGGAAAGGAGAGGAAATGTCAAAACCCGTTGTAGCCATCGTTGGCAGACCCAACGTTGGAAAGAGTACGCTTTTTAATAAGCTTATAGGCGAGAGACGCTCAATAGTGGAGGATACTCCCGGCGTAACTCGTGACAGAATTTATGCGGACGCAGAGTGGAACAGCCATAGCTTCCTTCTCGTCGATACCGGAGGTATTGAGCCTAAGAGCGATGATACTATCCTTAAGCAGATGAGAACTCAGGCCGAGATCGCAGTAGCCTCCGCGGACGTAATCATATTTATGTGTGACATCAGAGCAGGCCTTCTTGCGGACGACCGAGACATCGCCATCATGCTCAAAAAGTCCGGTAAGCCCATCGTCGTCGCGGTCAACAAGGTGGATAGGGTAGGCGACGTGCCATTTGAGTTTTACGAGTTCTATGAGCTCGGCTTTGAGCGTGAGCCCATAGCCATTTCTTCGCTCCACGGCTCGGGAACGGGCGACCTTCTCGACGCCGTAATTGAGGAGTGCGACTTCCCCGAGAACGAGGAGTTTGACGAGGGCGTTATCAATGTTGCCGTTATCGGTAAGCCTAACGCGGGCAAGTCATCTATAATCAACCGTATGTGTGGCGAGGAGAGAGTTATCGTCTCCGACATCGCAGGCACTACCAGAGATGCTGTTGACACCAGAGTTGAGAACTCACACGGCATCTACAACTTCATTGATACCGCAGGTATCAGACGCCACTCCAAGGTTGAGGACAGAATAGAGAAGTTCAGCGTTATCAGAGCAAATATGGCGGTCGAGAGAGCCGATGTATGCCTTCTTATGATCGACGCTAAGGACGGCGTAACCGAGCAGGACGAGAAGATCGCGGGCATTGCTCACGAGGCGGGTAAAGCGGTTATTATCGTCATCAATAAGTGGGATGCCGTAGAGAAGGATAACAACACAGTTAACCAGTATACCAAGGAGGTGCGTATCGCACTTTCCTACATGCCCTACGCCCCCATCATCTACGTTTCTGCCCTCACAGGGCAGAGATGCGCTCACATCTATGAGCTCATCAATAAAGTCTACGAGGAGGCAAGAAAGCGCATCACAACAGGTATGCTTAACGACCTGCTTAACGACGCGACAAATCGCGTTCAGCCCCCCTCGGATAAGGGCAAGAGGCTTAAGGTTTACTATATGACTCAGACCTCCATAGCTCCCCCTACCTTCGTTATCTTCTGTAATTCCGAGGAGCTCTTCCACTTCTCCTATCGCAGATATATCGAGAATTGCATTCGTGACGCCTTTGGATTTGAGGGAACACCTATTAAGATGGTTATCCGTCAGCGTGGCGATGATGCACCGCATATGTAAATAACACTTAACAAAAACACATCATAATATATAAGAAAGGGGGTAACTCCTATGTTTATAGATAACATCGTAATTCATGTAAAAGCGGGTAACGGCGGAGATGGTGCCGTTGCTTTTCATAGAGAAAAATATGTTAATGCAGGCGGTCCCGACGGTGGAGACGGCGGACGCGGAGGCAGTATCATTTTCCGCATTGACGAGGGCTCTAACACCCTCCTTGCCTTCAGATATAAGAGAAAGTTCGTTGCCGAAAACGGCGAGAACGGCAAGGGAGGTAAGAAGCACGGAAAGAACGGTCAGGACGTCGTTATCTCGGTTCCTCCGGGAACACTTATTAAGGATCCGTCGACCGGCAAGATCATTCACGATATGGCAAACGGTGACGAATTCGTCCTTTGTAAGGGCGGCCGCGGCGGCTGGGGCAACAGACATTTTGCCACTCCCACAAGACAGATCCCCCGTTTTGCAAAGAGCGGTACCAAGGGGGAGGAAAGGGAAGTGCTCCTCGAGCTCAAGATGCTCGCGGAGGTCGGTCTTATCGGCTTCCCCAACGTTGGCAAATCCTCTATCCTATCTATGATCTCCTCGGCTAAACCGAAGATCGCTAACTATCATTTCACCACGCTATCTCCTAATCTTGGCGTAGTTAAGATCGGTGAGGGCAAAGGCTTTCTTGCCGCGGATATTCCCGGCCTTATCGAGGGTGCCTCGGAGGGACTTGGCCTTGGTCACGCCTTCCTTCGCCACGTTGACAGATGTAGATTGCTCCTCCACGTAGTAGACATAGCCGGTACCGACGGCAGAGATCCCTCGGATGACCTCGACAAGATCGACGAGGAGCTTATGAAGTATTCTCCCGAACTCTCCGAGCGTCCGCAGATCATTGTCGCCAACAAGGTCGATTCGGTTGATATGGATGACGAGAGGGTACAGCACTTTATCAAAAAGTGCGGCTGGCTCGACAGACAGGTAGTCTTCGTTTCTGCAGTTACCGGAGAGAACCTTGACGAGCTTGTCAGAGTAACGGTCAAGGCTCTTGAGGAGCTTCCCCCCCTCACGGTCTATGACGCAGAGTATAATCCCGAGGAGGAGGCTCTCGCCGCTTCCCAGGGAGCTAAGGAGACTGAGGTTTATAAGAAGAATGATAAGTACTACGTTGAGGGCGAATGGCTCTACAACTTTATGGGCCAGATCAACTTCTCCGACTACGAGTCCCTGAATTTCTTCCAGCGCGTTCTTGAGAAGAATCACGTCTTCGACAGACTCCGCGAGCTTGGTATCGAGGAGGGCGACACCGTCAACATCTACGACTTCGAGTTTGATTTCGTTTATTGATTTTTTTGGTTTATATAAGAGGAAAAAAGAAAAAGTATGAAACGCACCGATTTAAGAAATATTGCAATTATCGCTCACGTTGACCACGGAAAGACAACTTTGGTTGACGAAATGCTTCGTCAAGGCGGTATTTATCGCGACAATCAGGAAATGGAAGATAGAGTAATGGACTCTAACGACCTTGAAAGAGAGCGCGGAATCACCATCCTTGCAAAAAATACCGCGATCCATTACAAGGACGTTAAGATCAACGTTATCGATACACCCGGCCACGCAGATTTCGGCGGCGAGGTAGAGCGTATTCTTAAGATGGTAAACGGCGTTATCCTTCTCGTCGACGCTGCCGAGGGACCTATGCCCCAGACACGCTTCGTGCTCGAGAAGGCTCTTCAGATGAATCACAGAGTTATTGTCGTCGTTAACAAGATCGACCGTCCCGACGCCCGTCTTGACGAGATAGGTGACGAGGTCCTTGAGCTCCTTTTGGAGCTTGACGCGACCAACGAGCAGCTCGACTCTCCCATGCTCTTCTGCTCGGGCAGAGCGGGTACAGCCTCCTTTGATCCTCATACCCCCGGCAAGGATCTTACACCCCTTCTTGACACTATACTCGAGTATATGCCCGCTCCCGACGGTGAGGAGGATGATCCCCTCCAGCTCCTCGTCTCCTCTATAGACTACAACGAGTTCGTCGGTAGAATAGGTATCGGCCGTATCGAGAGAGGCGTTATCAAGCAGGGCCAGGGAGTCGCTATCTGCAACTATCACGGCGACGGTAAGTCTCGTCCCTCCAAGATCGTTTCCATATACCAGTTTGACGGCCTTAAGCGCGTTCCCGTAACCGAGGCTAAGGTCGGTGACATCGTTTGCTTCTCCGGTTGTGAGGACATAGCTATCGGTGACACAGTCTGCTCCCCCGCCAAGGTCGAGCCCCTCGAGTTCGTCAAGGTCGGTGAGCCCACTATGGAGATGACCTTCTCGGTCAACGACTCTCCCTTCGCAGGTAAGGAGGGCAAGTTCGTCACCTCCCGTCACCTCCGCGCAAGACTCTATCGTGAGCTCCTTAAGGACGTTTCTCTCCGTGTTGAGGACGGTGATACCACCGACGCCTTTAGAGTCGCGGGCAGAGGAGAGATGCACCTCTCCATCCTTATAGAAAATATGCGTCGCGAGGGCTACGAGCTCTGCTGCTCCAACCCCAGAGTTCTCTATAAAGAGATAGACGGCGTAAAGTGTGAGCCCATAGAGGACGTCATTGTTGACGTTCCCGAGCAGTACGTCGGCTCCGTAATGGAAAAGCTCGGTGCCAGAAAGGGTACCCTCGTTGATATGCAGCTCCACGGCACAAGACAGAAGCTCTACTACAACATTCCCACAAGATGTCTGTTCGGTTACCGCTCCGAGCTCCTTACCGACACTCGCGGCGAGGGACTTATCTCCTCGCTCTTCGCAGGCTATGAGCCTTTCCGCGGCGAGATCAAGACCAGATTCACCTCCTCCCTCGTTGCCAGCGAGAAGGGTGTGTCCACGACCTACGGCCTCTACCAGGCTCAGGACCGCGGCCCTCTCTTCATCGGCCCCGCTACCCCCGTATATGAGGGTATGATCGTCGGCGAGAACCCCAAGCCTGATGACATCGAGGTCAACGTATGTAAGGAGAAGCACCTCACCGCCATCCGCTCCTCCGGCGCTGATGAAAAGCTCACTCTCATCACCCCCGTTCAGCTCTCCCTCGAGGAGGCTATCGAGTTTATCACCGATGAGGAGCTCATCGAGGTCACTCCCAAGTCCATCAGACTCCGTAAGGTAGTCCTCGACACCCCCTCCAGAAAGAGGATCCAGGCACAGAAGCGCGCCGCCCTCAAGGAGCAACAGAAGTAAAAACAGCTTCTCCCCTTATATCCGTAGGATACTTCATCAATAGCAAAAAACGCGATACACTCAAAAAAAGTGTCCGCACGCACATCCGATTAATAAAGATAGATTATAAGCAAAGCAAAATGCACCCCGAGAGCCAAAGCCCCGGGGTGCATCTTTTATGGATTAATCAGATCTTCTGTACTCGGTATAATCGTACCGTTATAGCTCGTAAGCAGGTCGCCCCACTCGGAGTCGGTGTATGAGTAGGTGTTTCATCCGAGAGCCCGACGACTCGGGATCTCGGAAACGCTGAACTTTATCTTATGTGTAAAGCGTGCCTACTAAGTCAAAATAAAAGCTATAAAGCATTTTTTGTCACATGATCAGAGTTGATGATTGCTTTCATTAGAATACAACGGACTCTTTCTTAGATTAAATGCTAAATATCTATCATTTCCGTGACTTATTTAATAACACTATCTACAAAATTGTCAAATGAGATTATCCCGTAAAAACTTGTATCCCCTCGCTCATTTGTAATACTGCATTTATCCTTTTGCATTATACTCATTAACGTGTCGTAATAATGACCAAAACTATAATCATAATCCTGTTCTTCACTACGCTGTCCATCGGAATAGATAGTATACAAATAGAAAGAAAGATAATATTCACCATCCAAATAAACACACGGTATTGTATTTATTGGGTGATAATAAATAGACTTGGAATAATACATCGTTCTTTCGTCTTGAGAAAAACGATTTAAATAACAATTCGGATAATTCAAATAGATAAAGGTTTCATCAAATACAATAGAATCCCCGATGTTAGATCCCTTTTCAAACGTGGGGTTGTAGATTTGAAAATGCTCCATTTGAGGAACATCTCTTTCGCTCGATAGAATATCAGTAATAGTTAAAGTCCTGTTTATTTGGAACGCGACAACCCATTTCGTATCATTATAATATTCTTTAATATCAGCCTCGTTTTTATATCCTACCCAAGTATATTCCTCAGCACAACAATATCCAAACTCATAATGCTCTTGCATAGGATTATAATAGCCGCAAACAAAATAATAATCGTCCGGATCGAAAGCAACGTGTAAAGGCTGTATTCCATTTTTAATGTCATCGACCTTTTGAGCAAGGGATTTG
>JAFTIN010000019.1 GCA_017456895.1 Clostridia bacterium | reverse complement strand
GTTCCCGCGGCAAGGGTCATATTCGTGATGTAGTCAAGATTGCTGTCAAGTACCTTGATCTCATCCCACGCGCCCATCGTAACGGCGAGATGATAGTACTCATCGGGGTTATCGGTACTCTGCTTAAGACTGAGCTTGTGATCATAAGAAATGTAGATCTGATAGGGAACGGTCTCCTCTTCTTCAACGCCGCCAACGTATTCAAGGTACAAAACTCCCGTATATACGTTGTAGCGAAGGTTATATATGCCCTCCTTGGTGGGATAAGCAGTATAGTAATCTCCGCTGACGGTGAGGTCGACAAGCGTCTTGTCCATAGACTCATCAAGGATTATGGGCAGGGGCGAGTACCTTGCGTCGTCAATTGAAATGATGTGGTATGTCGCCGACTCGAAGCCCTCGTAGAATATGTTACCGTCCTCATCAGGAGTAAGGGTGATCGCCTTGTCGCCTGCGTAGAGATTGATTATAGACAGGGGGTCGGTGGTATCGCACTCTATAGAGAAGGAGTTGAAGGCAGGCAGATAAACGATATAGAAGCTACCGCTCTTTTCTACGGAAACGAGGTCTCCCTCGCGAGTAACAGCAGTGATATCGCCTGTGATATCTACCAAGTAATCAGCACCGATAGTGTCACCCGTGGTAAGATTCTTAAGGCTGAACCTTTCGCCTTCCTCAAGGTCTATTATCGCATAGTAGAACCAAAGTCCGTTCTCGCTTATATACTCCGTGAAGTCGGAGCAGTTCATAGTGGTGTCTTGCGAGAGCATCCACATAAACTCGCCTTCAGCATCAGCAGATTCCGAGAGATCGAAGCTGTCGAAGATAACGTCCTCGCGCTCGCCTTCAAAACCAATGCCGAAGGACTCGCCGTGATTGGGAGCGAACGCCTTCGTGATATAGAGCTTCTTGCAACCGTCACAATCGAACTCAAAGGCATAGCGGGCGGTAAAGTCGAATACGATCTCGCCGTTATCACCGCTGTGATAATCCCAGGTGTTCCAAGAGAATGCCTCGTCAATATCGTCATATCCCCATACAGCACCGCTTTCGGTATCGCGGATAAGGAGCTTGTCGCCTGCGTTAATATAAACGTAGCCGTAAACGTAAGAGGTCTTTTCGTCCGAAGGATAGGTTTCGAAGTTCATAGCAAACTTCTCACCGTTTATCTCAATTACGATGCCCTTGTAGTTGGAGTCAACAGCTCCGCATTCGCACTTGCTGTCAACGTACTCGTGCTTGTGGGAAGGAGCGTAGTCGGGGTCAACCTCACCGCATTCGCACTTGCCGTCAACGTACACGTGCTCGTGTGGCTCGGGATCGGGAGTGGTCTCTACGTACTCGTAGATATTTATTATTGAACAGTACGATACAACCTCAATAACGTACTTGCCTGCGGTATTGAATTTAATAGTATTTCCGTTGATGCTTACAGCACCGCTTGCGGTTCTGATATCGCAGATATGATCGGCTGCCTTCATATAGGAAGCTCCAATAGAAAGGTCAAAGCTATCGCCGGCCTCTACGTCTACAACTGCCTTAAAGAGGAAGATATTTTCCAAATTAATGGGAAAATCACCACCGATCCAAAGCTCTGTTCTGTAAA
Source organism: Clostridia bacterium (assembly GCA_017456895.1). GTDB lineage: Bacteria > Bacillota > Clostridia > Oscillospirales > CAG-272 > UBA1740. Next base: position 2,456 of record JAFTIN010000019.1, on the reverse strand, counting down.
ACTTGCCGTTTAGTAAGGGCCAGGTGTGATATTTGTACTCGTCGCTTCCCACCTCGAGATCTACCTTCTCCATAGGAATACTTTCTCCGCCGGATGTGAGAACGGGATTATTTACAGATGCTCTGTCAATACGCTTCAGTAGGATTTTTCCGTCGCCGCCGATGCTGAAGGCTACCCACCATTCAGAGACATCGCTACCGAAGGCTATGCTGCCGTCCTTGGCCTTTGAATACGACCAGGTGTTCCAAGCCATACTCTCGCTGATGTCGTCATAATCATAAACTGTATCTGTTTCAAGATCAATAATTCTGAACGAGGTATATTGATCGCTGCCGAAGATACCAAAAACGTATGCACCCATATCGCCACCGTAATAGCTTACGTATTCCATTGGGAACATTACCGGCTCGGTAGTATATCTATTTTTCATCTCAATGACCACACCGGAATGAGTGTAGCCGTCCATAGAGAGCTTAATGCTGCCGTCAACGTTGTAGATAACGGTAACGGTTGACCTTGAGTCGGTGCGGATCGTTTTCTCCTCGGGGTCAATGTTTCCGAGAATGGGTGCACCTATGCTGGCAAGCACTTTTTCACTAACTGTAAATTTGCGAAGGTTAGCGGGATTTTCTGTGTCACAGATCGTAACTCTCTGCCCTGCTAAAACATCAAGATCCGAGATAATGAAAGTAGTGTCATTTTCACTCTCCGATGCTGTGACAAACTCGCCACAGGGCACTCCGTCAAGGCAGAGGGAAAGCTTGGGGGCAAGCTTTGGAAGTATGGCATTGGCAATAGGATTCTTGTCCTCATCAAAGGCATTGCCGCAAACGCCACACTTATAGTGACCGATACAGCCCTCCTCGTTTAAGGTAGGCTCCTTTGCCTCTATCCATTCGCCATAGGCGTGATCACCGAGCACAAAGGCAATATCCTCGTCACCGCATACACTACAGGTACGCACTGCTTTTCCGGTACGAAGACAGTCATTTTCTTCAACCAGAACGAATTCGCCATAGCTGTGATCTGATTCGGGGGTATCTCGCTGCTCGGTAGCACCACACAGCTTACAGGTGCGTTCTGTTTTGCCCTTGCTTGTGCAGGTGGCTCTTTCTATCATTCTGAATTCGCCCCAGTCGTGCACGCACTTTGCTTTTTTAGCAATAACAAAGCGCGAGAAGCTGCTTACTTCAAATGAAAGCTTACCGTCGGCAACGGTAGGAATTATCTCCTCTACCGAGTTGTCCGATTTGATGTGGAAAATGACGTAATCCAAAATATCAGCGTTGGGATTCGGTATAGAAATTCTAACCTTATCCTTCGGCTGGATCTTGTTCTTTTCTCTGATGACGTGGATCTCAAGAATGAGAACTCTGCCATCCTTGTCATATTCCTTATCGGCGATTGCCGCGAGGGCTGCTGCACCCTCTACCGTATCCGCTTTGATCTCTTCGGTTATAAGGATCGAGCCTTTTTCAAAGCCGCCGCCCGTAACGGTAACGCCATATTCGTTTTGCAACGACTCGAGCGTGCCGACTTCCTTATTGCACGCCGTAAGGGAAAATGCAAAAACGGTAATTACGGCTAATAATAAGCACAACAAACTTAAGCGTTTTTTCATTTTTTCCTCCTTTTCGTTGATCCCGTTGCACACGCAACCGGAGTTTTTGGGGTTCTTATCTGATTATTTATTATTTGTTTTCACCGTACACATTTACTTATGCAAAGGTCGGTGAAAGAATACTCTCAGTGATAATTTGAGACTGCATATAGGCATAATACCGCCCGTGGATCTCTGTAAAAGACACGGGCGGTACACTTATACCTTTTGAATTTTTAAAATACCGCCCGATATGGAAAGGTAGCCGTCATCATCCGTGAACACGGGGAAAAAGCCATCTCCCCTCTTTCCATAATCGATCATAATTGCCTCGCCCTCTATCCTTAGGGGGAAGGAGTCAAGAAGAATGCCTCTCTCGGTCATCTCCTTGCCCTCGTCCTCGGGGAGGATAGGCTCGCCGTCGCTCGGTTTATAGTAAATAGAAAGAGAGCTATCGGAAATGATGAAGTCCGAGAGGAACATCATTTTCACTCGCTTCGTATATTTGTTATCCTCGAGGCTCGAAAGATCATCCTCGGATATCACCCTAAAACTGCCCTTAGTCAGTGCGGTCATTTTCCTTAGCTTCCATAAGCCGAGATATTCCATAGCTCTTCTCCTCTCTAGGCAAGAGAAAATAATACGAACTAGTTTTAAAGAGATAAATTTCACATAATCCATCGGCAAAAATTCTTATAATATTCTCATATTATCTCAAATTTTCAGCCTCGCCTTGCGTAAAATTTATTCTCTTTAAAATTCGTAGAACTCTAATGCCTGAATTTTAAGATGATTTTGGTGCTTGGCTCTCGCAGCCAAGTACGACTTTGCAAGAGAGATAAGTGCCGAAAGCGCT
>JAFTIN010000027.1 GCA_017456895.1 Clostridia bacterium | reverse complement strand
TTAAGGAGAAAAAATGAAGGCAATAAGAAGAATAATCGCGCTTGTACTCATACTCGCAACGCTCGTCATCCCCATGACGGCCTGCTCCTCGGACTACAAGTACGTAAAAATGACGGTAGAGGGCTACGGCGACGTGATCATCAAGGTGGATATGAAGGCCGCGCCCGTGACCGCAAAGAATTTTATTAGGCTCGTAAAGGATGACTTTTACGACGGTCTTTCCTTCCACAGAGTTATGGAGGGCTTTATGATCCAGGGCGGTATGCCCAAGGACGGCAAGACACCCGACGCGATATACGGCGAGTTTCTGCTCAACGGCTATGATAATCCGATCAAGCACGAGCGCGGCGTGATCTCTATGGCGAGGACGAATGAATATAACTCCGCCTCCTGCCAGTTCTTTATCTGTAACTCGACCACACAGAGCGTACGTATGCTCGACGGCGCTTACGCCGCCTTCGGATGGGTTGTCGAGGGTATGGACGTCGTGGACGCGATAACGAGTAACACCGCCCCATTCGGAAATTACAACGGCATTATTTTCGATCAGTCAAAGCAGGCCGTCATTTCCGAGATGAAGGTCATCAAATACAAAGAAAGCAACTAAAAGTAAACTATTATAGACAATAATCCATAAGAAAGAACAAAAATGAGCAAACTGTTTATACCCGAGAATTATAAGCCCGCGCTCGATATGTACAGAACGCAGAGGGCCATATCATTTATCAAGCAGCACTTTCAGGACTCCTTGGCAAGGGCTCTAAACCTCAAGAGAGTATCAGCCCCTTTATTTGTCTCCGAGGCCTCCGGACTTAACGACAACCTCAACGGCACAGAGCGTCCCGTCAGCTTCGACATCCCCGACGCAGGAGAGGTCGGACAGGTCGTACACTCCCTGGCAAAGTGGAAAAGACTCGCCTTAAAGGAATACGGCTTCTATGTCGGCTACGGTCTATACACCGATATGAACGCTATAAGGCGCGACGAGGAGCTCGACAATATACACTCGATCTACGTCGACCAGTGGGACTGGGAAAAGGTGATCACGAAAAACGAGAGAAATCTCGGCTACTTAAAAGAGGTGGCAATGACGATAGTCAACTGTATCGTCGACACCTGCGACGCCCTGCGCGAGGAGTTCCCCGAGCTCAACGTCAGGCTGGAAAGAGATATGGCGGCCATCACCACCCAAGAGCTTGAGGACATGTACCCCACCCTGACGCCAAAGGAACGCGAGGACGCCTTCTTAAAGGAGCACAAAACCGCCCTGATAATGCAGATCGGCGGCAAACTGAAAAGCGGAAAGCCGCATGACGGCAGAGCCCCCGACTACGACGACTGGGCGCTCAACGGCGATATAATGTTCTACAACGAAAGACTCGGCCGCGCCTTCGAGATCTCGTCCATGGGTATACGCGTCGACGAAGAGTCACTCGACCGTCAGCTCACCGAGAGGGGCTGTGACGACAGGCGCGCCCTTCCGTTCCACAAGGCGTTGCTTAATGGAGAACTCCCCCTCACCGTTGGCGGCGGTATCGGACAGTCAAGACTCTGTATGCTGATGATGGGCTCTGCGCATATCGGAGAGGTGCAGTCCAGTATCTGGGATGAGGAAACCAGAGTCGGCTGTAAAAAAGCAGGTATAGTTCTGCTTTAATTTCGGTTATAATATACTAAACAGTCACTTTTATTTATACTTTGTTATCTCTGTTTTATAATCTTTTTTAACATTTTAATTATTTTTGTCTTCTCTATTGACAGACAGTGGGAAAAAATGTATAATGATATGGTAAACAAAATAAAAAGGAGAACCTAAAAATGAAGAAGATCATTTCCCTCGTTCTCATCCTCACCCTTTCCATCTTCGCTTTCGCAGGCTGTAAGAAGGAAAATGGCGATGATAACACCCCCACCGAGAAGAATTATTCTCTTGCAATCGGTGTAGCAACCACCCAGAGCGGCGCTAAGGTTACCAACACTGTAGCAGCTCTCGTTATTGGCGAAGACGGCAAGATCGTTTCCTGCCGTATAGACTGTATCGACGTTAAGGCTGAGCTCCTCGAGGACGGCACAGTCGATGCAAGCAAGACCTATCAGTCTAAGGCTGAGCTCGGCGACGCTTACGACTCCTACAGCCCCATGCCCTCCGGCAGATGGTATCAGCAGGCACAGGCAGTTGAGGCTTACGTAACCGGCAAGACTCAGGCAGAGGTAAACGGCATCACCCTTAATGCAGGCAAGACCGATCTCATCGCAGGCTGCTCCATCGCAATCGGCGATTTCGTAAAGGCTATCGACAACGCTTTCAAGAGCGAGCACAAGGTTAGCTTCAAGACCGCTTCCGAGATCAAGGTTGGCGTAGCAGTAGCAGCAGACGTTGCTCCCGCAACCAAGAACGACGCAGTTCTTGCTAAGTACACCGCAGACTTCGCAGCTACCGTTCTCGCAGACGGTAAGATCGTAGCTTCCGTAATCGACTCCAACGAGGTAAACAGCACTCTCACCGGTACCGAATTCGGCGCTATCACCACTCCCGGCACCAAGCTCGAGCAGGGTGACGCTTACGACTCCTACAGCCCCATGCCCTCCGGCAGATGGTATCAGCAGGCAGCAGCATTCGCAGCTACCGCAGTTGGCAAGACCGCAGAAGAGGTTGCAGGCCTTTCCATCGAGAACGTAGCAGGCTGCTCCATCTATGCAGGCGGTTACAGAGCGGCTCTTGAGAAGGCAGCTAAGTCCGCAAGATAATTTCTCTGATCTATCAGTCAACAAGGCGACGCCCGTCGGGCTCGCCTTGTTTTTTATAGTAAAGTATAAATCACTTCTTTTTGTAAATAACAGTTAGAAAAAATTAATTATAAAGGTGAACAGTAAAATGCTTTTTAAAAAAGCTATATCGCTTTTCCTGTGCTTTTGCTTATGTGTTTTGCCCTCCGTGTCCTGCAACTATAGCGCCGGAGAAAAAACGAAAGAGCCTCAAACGCAAGCAAGATCCTACTATGAATTTTTTGATACGGTTTCGGTCATTTTCTCTTATCTTGGAGATCCCGAGGAGGAGTTTGCAGGCAACTGTAACGCGGTGTCCGAGCTGCTCGGAGAGTATCACAAGCTCTTTGACATTTATTACGAATACTCGGGAATCAACAACATCAAAACGATAAACAAAAACGCAGGAATATCGCCTGTCGAGGTAGATGAAAAGCTCATAGACTTTCTCACCTACTGCAAGGAGCTCTACGCGATAACGGACGGAAGGACCAACGTGGCGATGGGCTCGGTGCTCAAGCTCTGGCACGACTGCCGCGAGGAAGCCGAGGAGGATATCTCCGCGGCGCGTATACCCTCGGAGGATGCGCTGACCGAGGCTGCAAAACACTGTGATATAGACAGCCTCATTATCGACAAGGCCGCGGGGACGGTATACATTTCCGATCCCGATATGAGCCTCGACGTAGGGGCTGTCGGTAAGGGCTATGCTACCGAAAAGGCGGCAAGACTGCTGATAGACCGCGGTGTCACGTCGTACGTGCTGAACATCGGAGGAAATATCCGCGCCATCGGAGAAAAGGTCACGGGCAGCGGCTGGGTAACCGGTATTACCAACCCTAACAAGCTCTCCTCCGAAAGCTTTGTCTGTAAGGTCTCTATCAAAGACGTGTCTTTGGTCACCTCGGGCGATTACGAGAGATACTACACCGTTGACGGTGTGAAATATCACCACATCATAGATCCGGATACGCTTATGCCTGCGGACTACTTCACCTCGGTATCCGTCTTTACACCCGACAGCGGATTTGCCGACGCCTTATCTACAGCTCTCTTCTGTATGTCATACGAGGATGGCAGAGCTTTAGCCGAATCTCTCGGCAACGTAGAGGTCATCTGGGTGGACAAGGAGTATAACGTAAAGCACACAGGCGGTGTTGTGTTTGCAGAATAACGCCTCATCTATCATAATTTAGCAAAACTTAAAAGTAAACCTAAAAACTGCGTCTTGACACGGACGCAGTTTTGTATTATAATAGGAATGGTTTATATAAAATATTTGAAATATTAGCGCAAAATAATATAAAATTTGTTAAAATTGTAACAATGTGGCTGTTTTGAGCGATATTTCAAGAACGAAAGGAAGACTTTATGTTTGGGTTCAAATTTTTAGGCAAAACCCACGTTCCGCACAACAAAAGCACTGCGGATATGGCACCTGTCAGAATGACGTCCCTAAAGGAAGTGCTCCTGCCCATGGCACAGCACATCGGTGCGCCCGCGACTCCCATAGTCAAGGTTGGCGACGAGGTCAAGGTCGGTCAGCTCATCGCAGAGCCCGCCGGCTACGTATCCTCTCCCATCTACGCATCGGTCTCCGGCAAGGTAGTTAAGCTCGACACCTATCTCCGTCCCGACGGAAAAAGCGTCCCCGCGATCAGAATAGAGAGCGACGGACTTATGACTGTCCAAGACGGCATCACACCCCCCACAGTCGACTCTCTCGACAGCTTGATCGAAGCAGTGCGCTCGTCGGGCCTCGTCGGTCTTGGCGGCGCGGGCTTCCCCACCTCGGTAAAGCTTGACGCTGTAAAGAATGGCGGCATTCACACCATCATCGTAAACGGCGCGGAGTGCGAGCCTTACATCACCTCCGACACGAGGACTATGCTCGATCAGTCCGAGCTCATCTACGACGGCATCTCCTTGCTTGAGAAGTATATCCCCTCGGTAGAGAGGTTCATCTTCGGTATCGAGAGCAACAAGCCCGAGTGTATCAAGGAAATGGTCAGAATATTCCAGGACAACCCCAAGGTCTCGGTAATGCCTCTGCCCTCTCTCTACCCCCAGGGCGCAGAGAAGGTGCTCATCTATAACACCACAAAACTCGTAGTACCCGAGGGTAAGCTCCCCGCAGACGTAGGAGTCCTCGTTATCAACGTGACCTCCCTCGCAACCCTCGCAGACTACGTAATGACCGGTATGCCCCTTGTTGAAAAGTGCATTACCGTCGACGGCAGCGCGGTCAAGGAGCCCAAGAATATTATTGCTCCCATCGGCGCCTCCATCAGCGAGATCTTAGAGTTTGCGGGCGGCCTCAAGGAGGATGCGGGAAAGATCCTCTTTGGCGGTCCGATGATGGGTATTGCGGCATGCTCGCTCGACGAGCCCATCTCCAAGACCACCAACGCAATTACCGTCCTCAACGTTAAGGACGCCACCGAGCGCGAGGCTACTGCCTGCATCCACTGCGGAAGATGCGTTGAGGCCTGCCCCATAGGACTCAACCCCACCGCCTTCTCAAAGGCGCTTAATTATGGCACCGAGGAGAAGATGGCAAGACTCGAGGAGTACAGAGTAAATCTCTGTATGGAGTGCGGTTGCTGCTCGTTCGTATGTCCCGCTTCCCGTCCCCTCGTGCAGAACAACCGCCTCGGCAAGACAGCTCTGCGTGAGTACAACGCCCACAAGGCTTCACTTAAGTAAAGGAGAATAGAAAATGGAAAAATTGATCGTATCTACATCTCCTCACATCCATACCAAGGACACGACTCAGGGTATTATGCGCGACGTGCTTATCGCTCTCACTCCCGCATGGATCACGGCTGTAGTATTCTTCGGTCTTAAGGCCCTCCTTAATATCGTACTTTGCGTAGGCGTATCCCTGCTATCCGAGTTCTTATTTAACCTTATTACCAAGAAAAAGCAAACTATAGGTGACCTTTCCGCCTGTGTAACAGGTCTTCTGCTCGCGCTCAGCCTTCCCACCACCGCCAACGTATGGCACTGTATCGTGGGTAGCGCGTTCGCGATAATAATAGTAAAATGTCTGTTCGGCGGTATCGGCTGTAATTTTGCTAACCCCGCTATCACCGCGAGAGTCTTTCTTCTCATCGCCTTCTCGACGAGTATCGTCGGCGGAACTCTGACCAACTTCCAAAACCCGGATCTCGTAGCAGGCGCAACTCCTCTTGAGGTCATTAAGTCCGGTGACGTAAGCACCCTTCCCTCTCTTGTCGATATGCTTATCGGTAACAGAGCGGGCGCTATCGGTGAGGTCTGCGCCCTTGCGCTTATCGCCGGCGGTATCTACCTCATTGTAAGAAAGGTCATCTCCTGGCACACTCCCGTTATCTTTATCGGTACGGTATTCATTCTTTCTCTTATCATCAAGCAGGATCTCTCCATCGCGCTCTACGAGGTGCTCGGCGGCGGTGTTATCCTCGCAGCCTTCTTTATGGCTACCGACTACTCCACCACCCCCATCAATAAGTACGGCAAGATGGTATTCGCCTTCGGCTGCGGTCTTATCACCGTTCTTATCCGCTTCTGGGGCGCATATCCCGAAGGAGTATCCTTCGCTATACTCATTATGAACATTATCTCCCCTTACATCGAGAAATGGTGCGCAAAAAAGCCTCTCGGAAAGGAGGGTAAATAAATGAAGAAAAGTAATTTAATGCCCTCTTTGGTCCTCGGCTGTATATGTCTTGTTGTTGCCCTGCTCCTTTCCGTCGTCAATATGTTCACGGCTCCCGTGATCGAGGCGGCTAACTCGGCTGCGGCTAACGCGGCGCTCACCGAGGTTCTCCCGAACGGTTCAAACTTTGAAGAGATCGAGATCACAGCGGACTATCCCGCAGTGGTTACCAAGGGATATAAGGCCGACGGCGGCTACGTGTTCCAAATGTCGGTCGTAGGCTACAAGCCCGGCCTCGTAATTATGTGCGGTGTTGACACCGAAGGCAAGATCGCGGGTGTCAAGCACATCCAGTCCTCCGAGACCTACGGTATGGAGGCAGAGCTTAACGGCGCGTACGTCGGTGACACGCTCGACTCGGTAGAGCTCATTCTCGCTACCGGCGCAACCTCCGGCTCCAAGAGCTCTAAGGCGTACTTTGACGCTATCAAGGCGGCGCTCCAGTCCGCGGTCATCGCGGCAGGCGGCTCCGTAGACGTGAGAACTCCCGAGCAGATCCTCCAGGATAACTGCAACGCGGCTCTCGGCACGGAAGGTAAGACGTTTACCAGATGGTTTGCTACCGAGGCGCTCTCGGGTATCGACGCCGTATATGAAAGCGATAGCGGATACGCATTCGTTATCGGCGAAATCTTTATAGGTGTTAACCTAAGCGGCGAGATAGTTACCCAAGACGTCAGCTTAGATAACACCTCTACCGTAACCGACGCCTACACTCTCTTGAGCGGCTCCTCTCTCACCGAGCTCACCACTCTCCCCGAGGGTATAGACTCAAAGGTCGAGAAGGTATACGTGACTGCGAGCGGCAACTACGTATTTGAGGTCAAGGCCTCCGGATACAAGCACGCGACCAATATGGAATTTGCCGGCATAGACGAGGGTTACTTCTTCATCAAGGTATCTATCGGCGCGGACGGTAAGATAATCGACGTGCTCACAACCTCTCACAGCGAGTCAAGCGGCTTTGGCGACGCGTGCGCTAAGGACGAATACTACGAGCAGTACAGAGGCAAGGGTGATGCCGACGTAACCGTCACCGTTCCCTCTCCCGACTTCCACGGCGACCTTATTGCTGACGGAACCCAGGGCGTAGGTATTATCGCAAGCTCCACATTTACCACTACCGGTTATCAGAAGGCAGTCAAGAGCGCTTTCGCAGCCTTCGAGCTTATTACAAACGAAGGAGGAAATGAATAATGACTAACAATAGAAAATTAATGATCGTCCTCCGCGGTATTATAATGGATAACCCGGTACTCATTCTTATACTCGGTACCTGTCCCACACTCGCGACCACAACATCGGTGATCTCGGCGTTTTCCATGGGCCTTGCGGCAACAGTCGTTCTCGTATGCTCAAACATCGTTATCTCCGCTCTGCGTAAGATCATTCCCGAGACGGTAAGGATCCCCTGCTACATCGTTATCATTGCGGCATTTGTTACCGCGGTACAGATGCTACTGCAGGCCTTCTTACCCTCGATATACGATATGCTCGGCGTTTACCTCGCTCTTATCGTAGTTAACTGTATCATTCTCGGCCGCGCCGAGATGTTCGCAAGAAAGAACAACGTGCTCGACTCCGCGCTTGACGGTATTGGTATGGGTATCGGCTTCCTTGTAGCTCTCGTGCTTATGGCTACCATCCGTGAGGTGCTCGGTAACGGCTCCTTCGCAGGTATCGTTATCCCCTTCATGCAGTATATCAAGATCCCCGTGCTTACCCAGGCGCCCGGCGGCTTCCTTGTATACGGTATCCTCATCGCCCTGATGAACAAGCTCACCGAAAAGAAGGGCGGCGTTAAGAGAAAATCCTTCTCCTGCGACGGCTGTCCCTCCGCTCACCTTTGTAACAAGACCTCCTGCTCCGAGGTTACCGAGCTCGCCGCAGAGGCGCTCGATACCGCAGTAGAGAATAAGGAGATCGAAAACGCTGAAAATAAGGAGGTAGTGTAAAATGAAAGAACTCATACTCATACTCATGGGTGGCGTGCTCGTTAACAACTACGTGCTCCAGCAGTTCCTCGGCATCTGCCCCTTCCTCGGCGTATCCAAAAAGTTCGACCAAGCGTCGGGCATGGGTATCGCGGTAAC
>JAFTIN010000026.1 GCA_017456895.1 Clostridia bacterium | reverse complement strand
GTAGAACTCTAATGCCTGAATTTTAAGATGATTTTGGTGCTTGGCTCTCGCAGCCAAGTACGACTTTGCAAGAGAGATAAGTGCCGAAAGCGCTGAAAATTCACGCTTTAGAGCTGGTTCGTATTATTTTCTCTTGCCTAACGGAGGTGAGCTTATCAAGGAAGCACACCCACTTTACCGTGGAGTTAAGGTCGGGCTGAGGATATACGTAGACGAGCTTGCCGTGTACGTAGACGTCAAAGTGATCGCCGGGGGAGATGGGGAATGCTCCGATCTTCTCGGGCGCAACACTGTACTCAACGCTCTCGCCGTGCAGAGTGCCCTTGAGCCTAAACTCATTCCTGTCTATGTAGACCTCTCCCTCACCGGCCTCGGGATCCATATATCCGTCCTCACCGGGAGTGCCGAGTCTTGCCTTACAGGAGATAAAATCATTATCAATATCTATGGAATTCTGCTGCCAGTCGAACCACTCGTTCACGCTCTCGAGTGGAGCGCCGTGGAGTCTGTATCGAGAGTCGAGAGTCGCATCAAGACCGCACTCACAGCGCACGTGATCGCCCTCGGCGGTAATGCATCCCTCCTTATGACATATAGGACACTTGAATAGCACCTTCTCGAGGCCCTCTGCTATCCTGTCGCACTTGTACTCGACGCCGGCCATAGCCTTCTCGTCGTCGTTGTATATAGCTTCCTCTGTGATGGCGCGGATCTCGTCGACCGAGCGCTCCGCAACCTCATCTGCAGAGAGTAAGAGCTTTACCGAGGCGTTGATCTTGCCTATTCTGTCATCTCCCTTGTTACGCCACTTCGGGAAGGTGAGATAGGCTCCCTCCGCCTTCCAGGCGTAGAGGTTGACACCGAGCTTCTTGATCAGCTCCGCAGTACCGTCGGCCACACCGAGCGTACGGCCGTAGCAGGAGAGTCTGCCCTCGGGGAATATGACTATTACCGCTCCCTCCCCCTTGGCGCGAAGGACGTTACGGATGGTGGAGACGTCGGGGGTAAACATCTTCTTTGTGATGACGTGCATGAGCTTAAGAAGTCTTGCAGTCGACTTTATACGGATAAAGTGCTCGCTGACGATATACGTCGGTCGCACGGGATAAAGCGTCATTGCAGAGAGGATATGATCCTGGTCAGATGTATGGGTAGCAACGACTATCGCAGGGCCCTTTATGTCCTTGGCGATCTCATTGTCAAAGGAAATGTTATACTTCTTATACTTTAGCTTAAGTACAGCATAAACTATCTTGTAAAGCAGGATGTTGGGCTTGCCAATCTTCTTTTTGGACTTCTTCTTATTACTCATTTCGCACTCCATATGATGTATTTAGGGACTTTGCGATTATGTGTATGCGCGTTTTTTTAAACTATGTTTTAATTATAGCACCTTTTGGCGATAAAAGTCAATATATTTCTGTAGCGGTCGGAAAATAAAGAAAAAAGAGCAAAAGCGACAGGGGGATCCCATCAGCAATTGCTCTTTTTATTAGTGTATTTCGTCTATTTGGTTATAAAGAGAACCAAGGCGAAGACGAAGGACAATAGGCTGATCGAGATACAGAGATAGTAGAGCATCTTGATCGAGAAGGATAAGGGGATTATCGATCTTTCTCCGAGGCTCTCGTACACCTCGTGGTAGGAAACGGTCTCATCAGAGCCGATAAACTCGAGTATCTTCTCCTCAAGTAATGACTCCGGAGCCTCGCCCTTCTCCACCCTCTTGTATAGGTCGATCAGCTCCTTGTAGGCCTTCTTACGGCTCCTTCTGTTAGAGACGCCGTAGTACTTCATAATATTGGTCTCGTTGCTGAAAACTCCGTAGGGGTAATCTCTTTTCGGCTTGTCGACACCGTAGTCACGCTCTATCTGGCGGATGACGTTTTCGCTCTTTTTGACGTCGAATTTGTTTCTTAAGTCTATCATAAGGAAGATAGCCGAAACGACGCCCATAAATACCGCAATAAGCATGCTCGCGAGAGTGTAGTCCTTGATGAGCGCGCCGTATAAAGCAAGAAACGCACCGAAGGCGGCGATGAAGTAATTTATCATCGTGGTCCTCTGCCCCGCGTGGTAGTAGAAGTACGAGCAGGCCTGATCGTAAAAGTCCTTGTCAGTGAGGTTTTTATTCTCTCTTATCTCAAGCTCGTTCTTGATATCCATAGTTTGTCCTCTCTCCGTAAAGCTTAGTTTATTAGTTGTTTTTGTAAATGTTGATTGTCATTTTAGAAAAATAGCGGATCTGTTTTAGGATCACTTTTTCTTTTCTATATCGCCGTCTGTGCAGTGGATGGTATAAAGATTCCTGTAGTCACCCATGCCACCGTCCCACAACTCTCCCTTTTCGATACTCTCCCACATTTCCAGAGTTCCGCCGTAGTAGAGGTGCACTATTTCCGTGTAGAAGAATGCCTTCTCGCCAAGGCGCACGATCTCTTTTGGGATGGTTATGGACTCGAGTCTGTAGCAATCTGAGAACACACCGTCCGCAAGCTCGGTCAGGGACGTGCCCTCCTCAAAGGTCACCTTGGCAAGCGACTGACAGTAGCTAAAAGCCTCCTTGCCTATTTCGGTGACAGTAGCGGGGATGGTGATCTCGGTGATGGCGGCTCCCGTAAAGGCCATCTCGCCGATCCTCTCAAGCTGCGATCCCTCCTCGAATATGATCTCGGCAAGGATGCTCACACCTGCCCTGAAGGCGCCGGGAGCGATCTCCTTTACCGAGGCGGGGACAGTCACGGTGGACCAGAGTCCCTTTTGAGGACAGAGGACGAGAACCGTCTTATCCTCCGAATAAAGACACTCGTCTATTTTTTCAAAATACGGGTTATTCTCACTAAGGCTTATATAGCTCAGCGCGCTGCCGACGAAAACGTATCTGCCGAGCTCTGAAAGCTCGCTCGGGATGGTGAAGGTCCTGAGATTCTCACAGCAGTAGAAGGCCTTGTCACCTATAGACTGAAGCCGGCTTCCCTCTCCTATGGCAACGGTCGAGAGACAGAGGTTGTTCGCGAAGGCTCCCTCACCTATGCTGATCAGACTGTCCGGTATGATTACCGTTTCAAATACACAGTTGTCAAACGCCGACACTCCAACGGTAAGCAGTCCGTCGCCAAGATCAATATCTCTTATACCCGAACTCTCAAACGCTCGTTCCTCAATGGCTGTGAGGCTATCCGGTAAGGAAAGCGTCCGAAGATCCGAGCAATCGGAGAATGCGTACGGACATATTCTCTCAAGTTTTGAGCCCTCGGCAATAAGAAGCTCACAGACGTCCGAATTGCGAAAGGCGTAGCCGGATATCTCGGTAACAGACGAGGGTACGGTGACCTTCTTGACCGGTGAGCGTGCCAGAGTATACTCTCCGATCCTTGTGACACCCTCGCCGAAATGTACCTCCTCAAGCGAGCGGAAGCAGGCGCACCAAAGCTTATCCTCCGTGTTTATATACACCCTCTTTACCGAATAATTATCACCGAAGTAGCCCCTATCGATCTCGGCATCCCGGCAGTTGAAGGATATCGAGACGAGCTCATTACAGTCCGAGAAGGCCTTATCATCTATCCTCGTGATCACGTCCGGAACGGTGAGGCCGATTATACCCGGTAGTGTGGAAAAAATACGTGTCGCGACCGAGTATTTTGTGTCACCCGGATAAGTGGGGAGAGTCAGCTCCCCGCCCTCACCAACGTACTTAATGAGGGTCACATCGCCGTTGTCATCGTAAAAGATAAAGCCGTCGACCGTCCTGATCCTTGACTCCGACTCATCCCTGATGACCTGCCTCACCGCGGAAAACTCGGAAAGCGGTAGGTCTGTATCCGATTTATTGATTATCTCGTAAAGCGAGACACATTCGTCAAATGCGCATTCTCCGATCATACTGACCTGCTCTGGGACGGTCAAAGAGGTCAATGACGTACAATAGGAAAAGGCGTATCTGCCGATATTGGTAACACCGTCGGGAATGACCACCTCGGCAAGTGTCGAGCAACCCCAAAACAGAAAATCGGGAAGATAGGTAAGCCCCTTGGGAAGCGTTATATTCTTCAAGGATACACATCCGTGGAAGATGCCGTGACTATAACCGCTCGTGCTCAAGAGGAACTCGGTGGTGTCGCTGCGGAAATCCACAGAGGTAAGCGCCGTACAGTCACAGAACGCAGACGCGCCAAGAAAAACAAGGCTCTCCGGCAGGGATATCTCAGTAAGTGAGAAGCAGTTCGCGAAGGCGCCCTGGCCAATAGAGGTGATGCCCTCGGAAAGCGTCACTTCCTTAAGCGAGGTGCATGTCCGAAAGGCAGAGGAGCCGATCTCGGTAACGCTTGACGGCACGGTTATCCTCGTCAGGGCCTTACAGTCCATAAAGGCGGATGAGTCGATAAAGCAGATACTGTCCGGTATGACCACAGAGGTGAGCTCACTGCACTCAAAAAATGCCAGAGAGCCTATTGCAGTGACGGGATGGCCATTATACTCCTTAGGGATGACGACATCTCCTCTGTATGGCTCGGAGTATGACCTCTCAAGAGTGTAGCTCTTCTTATCGCTGTTCAGCTTTAAGACGAAGGGTACCTCGGAGCTACCCTCGATGGGGTAAGAGATATTCTCCTCGCCTGTGCCCTCGGAGCCGGAGGACGGGTCATCGTCTTTCTCTTCCCTGCAGGAGGTGAGCGCAAGCAATAGCACTATCAAGATCATTAGCGTGAATATTTTATTTGTTCTCCTCATAAGGGTTCCTCTTGTTTGTTTTGATATAACGCAAATATTTGCAACCTATATTTTACTTTTTCGTCTGTTTACTTATTAAGCAGGAACCTTATACCGTCCTGGATATGCAGATCCCACCAGCGCCAGGTGTGGTCACCCTCGCTCTGCTCATAAGTGTGCTCAACACCAAGGTCACAAAGGAGCTTATCAAAGCGGCAGTTGGGCTCATACTGGTGGTCGTCGTATCCGCACCACATATAGATCCTCGGGAAGGTCTTGCCCTCCTTTACGTTATTCTTAGCAAGGGCAAAAACGTCGTGTCGCGTGCCGCGCAGCTCCTCTGAACAGGAAAGGCCATAGCCAAAGATAGCGCGCCACTCATCAATCGAATGGTGGCCGTAAGAGGGTACGTCGAGAGCACCGGAGAGCGAGACACAGCCCGCGTAGCGCTCGGGATAGGTGAGAGCAGCCTTTACTGCTCCGTAGCCGCCCATAGATAGGCCTGCGATAAAGTTGTCCTCACGCCTGTCCGACATACCGCGGAAGAAGGAGCGGCAAGCCCTCGGCAGCTCGGCGGTGATAAATGTAAAATACTTTGCGCCGTTTGCCATATCGGTGTACCAGCTTCTGCCTCCGTTTGGCATTACAACGGCTATACCGAGCTCGGTCGCATAGCGCTCAATAGAGGTTCTGCGCTCCCAGATGGTGTGATCGTCGGAAAGTCCGTGGAGAAGATAGAGAGTCTTGTAGCTCTCCCCTGCGCCTGTATTCATTCCTATAAGAGTTTGAGCATTCTCGGGCAGGATCACGTTTACGCTGACCGCGCGTCCGAGGGAATCCGAATGAAATCTGAGTTCACAAAAAGCCATAATACACCGCCTAAAATTAGTATTTTAATTTATTTTACCACACCCCGCTCCGCTTGTCAACACGTATCACTCCTCAAAACCGTACAACCGACTTCACCCGACGTCAGGTATGCAAAAAAGCACCCGAAGGTGCTTTTTTGTAAAACTGTTTACTCTTTCGGATCGGGCATATACCTTCTTTCGATCTCTTCAAAATCCTTCGCGTGCTTTTCCTCGAGCTTGGCATAATAGTCCTCCCAGGACTGTGATGAGGTGTTCTGCCCCTTGGTCTCCTGCTTTATTCTGTTCCAGTCCGCGGCTGTGTACAGATCGCACTTCAGTCTGAATCTCTCCTGGAAATAAAGCAATTTGTTAAGGGCCTCCCCGCTCTTCTTATCAACGTAGTCAAACGCCGCCTCGAGAAGGTCAGAGGAGAGCTCTATCAGCCTTCTGTCCGCCTCAAAATCTCTGTGAAGGATCATTCCGATCCTCTCCTGAGCCTCGGTCGCCGCCTTCAGCATATCTGTGGCATCAGCGCTCAGGCTCAGCAGTCTTGCGGAGGTATTGGAAAGCAGGGACGTTCCGACCTCCTTGAGCTGCTCGCATCGCTCACTGCGATACTTTGTCGTGACGGAAATGATGTTCTGCCCTTCCTGGATCCTATGTGTCTGCAGATAGGTAATTACGCCTAAAAACAGAGTGATAACAATGGTTGTGATCTGAAGAATATAGGTTATTTCCATGATGATCTCCCTCGGTTGTGACAGTTGAAGCGTGATTTAATGCTTAACGTATGTGCCGAACACCCAGGTGGAGTCCTCGATCTCGGTCGGGCTATGATCGTGGTGGTAAAGTCCGTTGATCACGAGGCTGTTGTCGGGGTTATTAAAGCTACCTCTCAGATAGAAGTCCGGAGGATAATTAAGGCCGAAGGTGGTGTCGTACTTGTCCTTATCTGCGTTTCTCACCTTCTCGTAGATGTCGTGCTCTATATACAGATACAGAGTGTTTCCGTCCGCTGAGGGATTGAGTATTCCTTCCACTACGGTTTCACCGCTCACGTAATTAAAGAGCATATATCTGTGGTTGATAACGGGGAAAACGGTAAGACTCTCACCGCTGTCGGTGACGTACGTGCCCTCGGGGATGTAGAAGTCTTCAAGACCGGTATTCATAGGCGTCTTGTAGGTCTCGCCCTCAAGAACGTAGGTGCCGATCTTATACGGCATCTCGCTTAAGCGATACACGTGAGTATATACGGTACCGTCGGTAACCCCGAGATCCTCTTCCTCATACATAACGCTGAACTGCGTAAAGCCCTCGGTGAAGCCCTCAACGTAGCAGTTGAGCCAGTCCTTGTTGGTCTTGTCGGTTCTGGTGAAGATGAAGGTCAGGGGCGTTGAAGCATCGGCATCACTTCTGTATACCGACCTGAAGCTTCCCTTGTATTTCATAGCGCCGTCCTCATAATAGCTAAAGGTCATAGCTCCCTCGGAGCCGTCGAATACAAAGTACGTATCCTCCTCGTCAAGGAGCAACCATTTTCCCGTCGCAGACTCCATCTTTTTATCATAGTTTGTCACGTCACTACCGCCAAACAGTCCGTCACAGCCGGAAAGAGTGACAGAAATAACGGTCAGGGCCAGAATGAGCGCGATAAATCTTGTCTTGAGCTTTGTCATTGTTACGTCCTCCCTTGTGTTGGATAAATACATTATAGCACAAGATCAATCACTTTTCAATGCTTTTCTTAATGCGAAATTTTAATGTGAAAAATCCCTTGACAAAACAGCCTCGGTGTGGTATTATTATAGAGCGCAAAAGAAAGCAATTGAAAGTTGAAAATGGAAAATTGAAAATGAGGAGAGACGGATATGGCAAACATAATCGAAGAAAAATCTTTTGCGTTTGCTATAAGGATCGTCAATCTTTATAAGCATTTAAATGAAGCGAAAAAAGAATTCGTTTTGTCCAAGCAACTTTTAAGAAGCGGAACAAGCATCGGTGCAAACGTAGCAGAAGCAGAACAGGCGCAAAGCACTCCGGACTTTGTATCCAAAATGAGCATTGCCTTAAAAGAGGCATCAGAAACAAAATATTGGATCAGACTTTTGGCTTCAACGAGCTACCTGACAGAAGCCGAGACTGTTTCTATATTAAACGATTGTGTTGAGATTGAAAAGATTTTAGTAAGTATCATAAAATCTTCTAAATAACTTTCAACTTTCCACTTTCAATTTTCAACTGAATAAGCGGATGTGGCGGAACGGCAGACGCGCTGGTTTCAGGTTCCAGTGAAGAGATTCGTGTGGGTTCAAATCCCGTCATCCGCACCATGTAAAGGCACCCCGACTTCTTGTCGGGGTGTTTTTGCATTGTAAGGTGATGGGATTTGAAGTAGGAGCGGTAGTGAATGACAGT
This sequence comes from Clostridia bacterium, assembly GCA_017456895.1. GTDB lineage: Bacteria > Bacillota > Clostridia > Oscillospirales > CAG-272 > UBA1740. The sequence continues at coordinate 4,825 of JAFTIN010000026.1, read as the reverse complement.
CCGGTGGACTGTCAGAGCCGCGAACGACCAAGGCGCGCAGTTCGCGCCGCGAGTCACAATCCCGTCATCCGCACCAACAAAAGAGGTACAGCCCTTGTGGTTGTGCCTTTTTTGTTTTGGCGGCTGACGAGGATGCAGAACCCACTTCGCGAGGATGTTATAGAACTAAGCGTTACTTAAAGCTTAACTTCAAAAACACAACAAGCACACAAGTAACTGAAGCCTCGCGGATCGGGTTCACAAAATTGGCTGAGCCATATCTCGGTTACCCATTAAACATCAGTTATTCAAATCAGAACTCGCTTGGAGGCGATGACAATATCCCGTCTTTTAAATCCGACGGGGCGAATGGGCTTCGCTCCACGAGGATTTGAAACCTCCGCACCATGTAAAGGCACAGCCCTTGCGGTGCGTCCTTTTTGTTTTATAAGGATGGTAGGTCTTGAAGTAGGGAGAAACAAAACAAGCACAGCCATCGCGGCTGTGCTTGTTTTGTTTATTAGTAGTAGGTATTTGATGTAAAAACGGTAGTGAATAATAGATTAAACTGCATTAGACTTACTTACTATTTGTGATCGCAATTCAGTGGAAGGTGATAATATGTCATCTTCCGTAAATATTAACATCCTTATTTCCTTTGCGCCTGTTCTTTCCCTATCGTATGTCAGGTATATCTTATTATCGAAGAAATCTACATCCGGATAAGACGTAAAATAATCAGGATCATCAACGAGCTTTTTATATGCGAAAGTTTCTCCGTCATCCTCGGACAACCATACGCTCATTCTACATCTAACGTCCCTCATATCATTATTGACAAGAATAATTCTACCGCTCGGCGTACGTGAAACGTAAAATCTGGTGTTTGGAGAGGAAATCCCGTTAAGGAACGCCTCTGACCAAGTAAAACCGTCATCCAAAGAAATTGCTTCTGACAATTCTCCGCTTTCGTTACGAGCAAACATACGTATTGCTCCATTTCTCTTTTTATATGCCATAGCCTCGTCAAATGAAGTAGGTATTTTTTTAGCTCCGTAGTGGCGAGAGAAGGTTTTACCGTTATCGTCAGAAATGCTATATCCATATGTATCGTTCAACTGATCGTAATTAAAAAATATCCATCGTCCGCTATCTGTAACTAAAGGCTTGCATCGTAAAAAGCCGATATCAAGCATACGGGGTTCGCTAAAGACAGGATCCTCAGCATCAGGATTATCACAAACAACACACCATGTGGTGTGTCTCATATCCGGAAAAAGGTATCCGTCCCTGTCTACAACGGGCAACTTGCTCGTCTGACTTGCCAAAAGCATATATTTATTTTCATCGGTTAGGGGTATGGCGTTATTTTGTACCCAAAATACCCAAAGTGAACCGTTTGGAGCTATCCAAAGCTGGATATCCAAAGCGTGTACATTGCGTTCCTTTTCACTTTGAATAACCAAAAGAGGCGCTTCAAAGGTTTTACCGCCGTCATCGCTGTAAACGAGATAATTGTAATTCTCCATATGCGGCTCACATATTCCTCCGGAATACCACCCCAAGAAGACTCTGCCGCCTCGTGATACGGCAATGGTAGGACAGCCTTGAAACTTTCGGATTTTTTCGTCATATTTTGGATCGACAGGTCTATACTGAACCCTACAGGCGATTTTGGCCTGATCGTTTCCAAATCCGCGCAGGCTTTCATCGATTACCTTTTTTTCAACCGTATCCATAATCATTCCCCTTTGTATTCAAAGATTTTAATTGCGCCCCGTGCTGTAGCAAGTTCTGACTCAGAATCCCCTATTTCGATTGCTGAAATCGACAGGCGCTTTTTTAGCAGCAATACCATGCTTTTTCTAATATTCCTTTGACCACATATGTATAGCTGTTTTTTGCAATCAGCCAAAGTTTCTACTTCCTCGCAAAGCATAGCGCCAATGAAAAAGCTATATAGCGCCTCGGTGCTGTTGCCAAGTATAGTATCCATTATTCTCGTTTGAAACAAAGCACGATTTATACCAAACTTTCTGACGCAGTCATATCCTGAAAGCAATGCTCCTTCATCAAGATTCGTGATAGATAGGTCAACACTCTTGGAAAGAATGGTGTTTTGAGAAAATGCGCAAATCATCTCTCCACTTAAAAAGCTTCGAAAAGAGGATATTCTCTTTCTTTCGTCAGAAAAAATGTGTTTACTATGTGATCCAGGCATAATACACACCGAGCTTGGGGCAAGCTGATCTGAAATACCAAAAAACTCACATTCCTCGCCACGTAGCATATCAATCTCATACACATCTTCCGACTGTATTTTGACGCCGGGAATGAAATAACAGGGGATAGAGCTGATTCCCACATCCATAAGCTTCATAGAACCGTGAAGCTCCTTTATACCCACAGGGGCTGCTATATGGGGAAGGATACATAATCCAAACTCTGAAGTAAGCATTCCGGAAATTATGATAGCCCGAATATCTTTTTCTTCCGTATTTCCTGCTATCAAAAGTTCTTTTATTTTTTCTTTTATTAAGTTTTTATAGATTTCATTCCCAACGGTGCAATCCTTAGCGCCCATGGAAAGTCTGGATTCCGCTACGACCGGATAGTCCTTAACTAAGCGCAGCCTGGTATTTGTGGTGCCACCGTCGATAGTAATGTAGTTACTCATAACTGATCTTACTTGCTCCTGTTTTCTTCAATAATTTCCACATATTCGCTTGCCAAACGCTGTATAGCTGCAAAATTCTTTTGTCTTATATATCCATTGTGCACGATGCTTGATCCTATTCCTACACCGATTATGCCCGTCCCGAGATATTCTCTCAGATTATTCAGGTCAACTCCGCCGACAGCAAGCATGGGAATATGAGAAAGGGGCGCTTTAATCGCTCTGATATATTCGCTTCCCAAATTCTCCACGGGAAAAACCTTGACAAAATCGGCACCAAAGGAATAAGCATTAACAATCTCCGTCGGGGTTAAAGCGCCCGGAATAGAAACAAGCCCGCATTTTTTTGTTTCATTGATAACAGCCTCGCTTGTATTGGGAGAAATAATAAATTTGCCACCTGCATCACGCGTCATCAACACTTGTTTTGGTGTGACTACCGTTCCCGCCCCTACCACTAACTTGCCCGCAAAATGCTCGGTTACAAGGCGAATGTCCTGAGCGGTTCTCTCGTCACGAAGTTCATCGTATGAAAACGTGATTTCGACCAGACGTACACCGCCCTCATAAAGTGCGTTGCAAAGCGGTATGAGATCCTCGTGCTCTACGTTTCGGATAATAGCAATCAGTCTGTAATTTTTAATAAGTTCAATAATAGTACCCTTCATTTTCTTGTTCCTCGTGTTTTGGTTGTAATTTTATCACATATAAATTGAAATGTAAATGTCAAAAAAGCCATATTATATTGCAAAAAATATAAGTATGTGATATAATACAATTATGGAAACAAATTTTGCAAAGGAAAAACAATATAACCAAGTCTATTTTCGATATTCCCGCGGTCCGTCATTAAGAAAGGGGCACGAAATACATCCGCATCACGAAATAATTTATTACATAGACGGAGATGCAACTTTTATATCGAGAAACAGTTGTACGGTACTTAAAAGAAACACACTGATTTTTGTACCCAAGGGATTCTTTCACAATTTTAATATTAAGCAGCAGGATAAATATGTTCGACTGACAATCTCTTTTCCCGATATTCCAATTTTAGATGAAGTTCTTATTGAGGTTCGAGATATCATAGTCACAAGGACGGCTGATGTGATAAATTTCGCAGAAGCTATCATAAAAAATATTGACGGCGAACCCTTCACCTCTCAGGCTCTCTCCATATATGCTTCGTTTTTGTCACTAATGTCGGAATTAACAAAGCATCAGAGTACTTCTACTCAGTCTCAATCAGAAAAAAGCATAATATCTCAGTGTATCGCTTTTATTGATGAACATTTCACAGAAAACATTGCTGTGTCTGATTTGGCAAAAAAATACTTCGTCTCAAAATCATTTTTATTTACCGAATTTAATAAGTCTTTTGGCATTTCGATACACAAATATATAACTCAAAGGCGAATGATATACGCTAAAAGGCTTCTCAACGAAGGAAACAAGCCAACAGACGTTTATTCTCTATGCGGTTATTCGGATTACTCTACATTTTACAAAGCATACACTAACCGATTTGGACAATCTCCAAAGATTGCTAAAGTCCGAAGGAATGAAGCTGAGGAAAAGTGAACTCACTATAATCATTTCATAAAAAACTTAACACGGGTACGCAAGTATCCACCGAGGTGTCGTTACCATCAGGTTCCAGTGAAGAGATTCGTGTGGGTTCAAATCCATACTGAAAAACGAAAAATATCTTTTTTATACTCACCTGAAATCAAGAATTTGACGGAGGAACGGAAAATGAAGAAGTTAACAAAAGAAGCAGAAGCGATACTGATTGAACGTTTTGGGAAAGACAGCATTATTGCATTAGCAACAACGGCTGATGGCACGCCCTATGTGCGCAAAGTAAATGCCTTTTATTTTGATGGCGCATTTTATGTGCTTACTTATGGCTTGTCAAACAAGATGAAACAGATTGCAGAAAATCCTGTGGTGGCAATCGCAGGTGACTGGTTCACTGCCCATGGAAAAGGTGTGAATCTGGGATATTTCGGCAAAGAAGAGAACAAAGAAATTGCCGATTTGATGCGCACCATGTTTGCTGAATGGATTGATAACGGACATAATAATTTTGACGATGTGAATACATGCATTTTGCGAATTGAACTAACACACGGATTACTGTTATCTCACGGAACTCGTTATAATATT
>JAFTIN010000025.1 GCA_017456895.1 Clostridia bacterium | reverse complement strand
GCAGAAAGCAAAGAAAAGCCCCGCGAGGCGGGGCTATAAGAAGATTACAATTTATTTTGCTTCAGCCATTTCTTTTGCTTTTGCAAGGAGCTTTGCGTAACGTTCATCCTCGCGCACATTATCAAACCAAGGCCACTTTGTCATCGCATTAAATATATCGCCTTTGATTTGCCAAAACAACCACAAGTATGGTGTCCAAACGCTTGTACCATCTTCAAAGAAGATATGAACAACGCAATTCTTTTCTGTTTTGGAGATCTTTGCGTTTTCAAACAGTGTCGGAGAACCTGTTTCCATTTTCTTGCCTTCGGGTATTTGTAACCAAGTATCATACAATGTAAAAGCTTTTTCAAGATATATAAAGCCATCATCAATTTCGCCCGCACCGATCATTGCGCCTGCGGCCTTTAAGCACAAATCAGCATAGCAACCGCTCCATGCCTCAGGGATATCTCCATCATCTGAAATACATTCAAGAATTCTCATTCTATATTTCATAAGGGTAGCAGTTTTTTGTGGTTTTTCAAAGAGCATGCCATTGTCTTTTTCATAATACCGCATATACTCTCTTCCTAAAAAGTGCATCAAATTCAAGAGAACATTCGCTGTATTTTGCTTTTGATATTCTGCTTGTTTTCCCCTTTTCCAAAAACGCTCTTCGATACGTTCATTTTGACAAGAAGAATAAAATTGTTCGCTTTTGTATTGCCATTTTTCCCATTCATCATCGGGGCATACGATGCTCATACATTCCAGTGCATTTTGACGGGTATATTCCCAAGTACAATATGAAATGATTTTCTCGCATACTTCTTTTAGCAGCGGATAATCACGTTGCCAACATTCTTTATTTCGTAAAATTGCCATAGCCAAACAATCGCAAATTGCAAAATCCGAGGGATACTTTTGATAATATTCTTTTGCCAAAACCAACTGTTCTGCCGGAAGCGAATGATTAAACTTTGACATAAAAAATTCAACATCGGCTTGGTGACTGGCTTCATCGTTGCCGATAAGCTCGTCAACCGTTATCTTAAAATAATTTGCGATTCGAGGCAAGAGAGTAATATCGGGATAACCACCACGCTCCCAGTTGGAAACAGCTTGCGGTGAAACCATAAGCGCATTGGCTAATTCTTCTTGCGTTAGTTTCAGCTTTCTTCTTTCGCGGAGAATCACTTCCGCAATTTTCAATTCAACCATAAAATCCTCCTAAATGATTATTAGAGGTGCGCACCTTCTGGTAATATGATAGCATTAAACGCGCTGAACGTCAACAACTGCGTTATTGAGTTTTCTCAAACGGCGTTTGAATAATACAATTAACACTTGTTTTCTGCTTTCCCGACGCTTGCGTCCGGGGCAAGCATAGCGCGTGTCATTCCACGTACCATCGGGCAGAAGTCCGAACCCACTATACGCAGAGAAACGGTGTAGCAAAGGCTCCCTTGTTTAATCACCCCAAGACTCGCTTTCGATCGTCCGTGGGGACCCCGATGGGAGCTGTCACCGAAGGTGACTGAGGGATTGTTTTGCTTTCTTCTGTGATTTTACAATCCCTCCGTCTCGCTTGCGCGAGCCACCTCCCTTTACACAAGGGAGGCTTTGGAAAGCTACCGCCAACGGAAAAACACCACCAAAGAATTTCCTTGGTGCTGTTCGTGTTTTCTCCGCTAAGAATGCAGAGGTGACGAGAGACCCTTTTTATTTATAATTAACCGTACAGGTTATGATCTCACTCCGCGGAGGTTATTACTATCCGCTTTACCCCGGTACACGTTGTGAGCAGTACAAAAGCACACCAAAGCAACAGCGGTAGCATTTCGCGTATTCCAATTATGCTTTACGCCTTGCACCTTGCACAATACTTTGCCTTTTTTTTACAACACTATTCACATAAACATTTGTTAAAAAAATAAACTTTTATCAAACATATTGATTTTGTCCAAAAAAATGTGATAGAATAGATTTATGATGCAAAAATATCTACCTATTGATAGGTAAACGCGCGTAATATATTGTTGGAGGCAGGAGTGAAGGAAGGATACAGTACGTTCTACGTAATAAACATCGTCTTTCAGAGTATATTTACTCTGCTCTGGCAAATTGCTGCCGCGCTGCTTGTAGGTTGGATATTCGTCCGTTTCGTCGGCGCTCCGCCTTGGATCTACGTCCCCCTGATACTTCTCGGTGTCGCGTCGGGACTTGTTTCCATGGTGCGATTTATCCTCGCGGCAATGAAGTCTCTTGAGCGCATTGAGGAAGAAAGACGAAGAAAAAGAAAAACCGAGGAAAAAAAGAATGAAAAATAAGAATAAACTCTCGGCTTATATCGACACCGTCTGGCTCGCCGTCGGTGAAGTGGTAATCGGAGTGCTCGTCACTCTCGGCTTCATCATCGCGAAAGCGTTGGGTGCTGAGGTCGTCATCTATAAGGCGATCACGGGCGCTCTGCTCGGCGGAGCTGTGACTGTAGTTAATTTTCTCATCCTCTCAGTAGCCATAAACCGCGCGGTCAGTAGCTACGTATCCGAGATCGGTGAAAAGAAAATGGACGACGAGGAGGCCGAAAAATACGCAAAGGAGCACGGCACAGCGGTGCAAAACGCTATGACCAAATCCTATCTTTTGAGAATGTTTCTTATGATAGGCTCTCTCGTGCTCGCGATGATCTCGGGCTGGTTCAGCCCCGTTGCAACAGTAATTCCCCTCATTATGTACAGACCCGTTCTGTATACTGTGGAATTCATAAAGACTAAACTAAACGGAAAGAGAGGTGGCTAAGGCTTGGATCTGTCTGTAAACGGCCCTAAGGTCTACGTCCGGATCGAATGGTTGTATCAAAAATTTGCAGGCTCGATGGCCGATATATTCGGCAACTTCGGTAACATAGTGACGCAGACGACCGTCTCACTCTTTGCTGTAACCATTATCCTGATGATAATAGGATTGGTTGGATCCCGTAACCTCACGAAGAGACCGGGTAAGCTCCAGGTGGTGACCGAGAAGCTTGTAGGTATGCTCTACGGTCTTGTAGAGGACACTATGGGCAAGCACAACTCGCACTTTACTCCTTACATTGGTACCCTCTTCCTCTCCTCTATTATAGGAAGTCTTATCGGTACTACCGCAATCTTCCGCTCCGCGACCGGTGACCTCTCGGTTACTTTAGCGTGGGCTTTGGTAACCACCGGCATGGTATGGTACAACAACATCAAGAACTTCGGCTTCAAAGCCTGGCTCAAGGGCTTTACCGAGCCTATCGTAGTCATGACACCGATGAACATCGTCTCCGAGATAGCACAGCCTATCTCAATGGCCTTCCGTCACTTTGGTAACGTAGCAGGTGGCTCGGTGCTTACCTCGCTTATCTACGCCGCTCTTGCGGTAGCGTCCAAGGCGCTCTTCGGCTGGCTCCCTGCGATGGCACTTGAACTCTTTCCCCCTGTTCTTCAGGCCGGTATCCCCGCGTTCCTCTCGCTCTATTTTGATTTCTTCTCAGGGTTCGTTCAGGCGTTCGTATTCTGTCTTCTCACGATGGTGTACGTTGCGGCCGCGTGTCCTCCGCCCGAAGAGCTGAAGTCAGTGAAGGAATAATAACACATCACACGGTGTAATCCGTAAAAAAGTAAACTAAAATATACAAATTTAAATAAATAACATTTTCAAAGGAGAAAACAAAAAATGGATGTTAATGCAGCAAGAGCACTTGGCGCAGCGCTTTGTATGGGTATCGGAGCTATAGGCCCCGCTATCGGTGAGGGTAACGCAGTAGGTAAGGCACTCGAGTCTATGGCCCGTCAGCCCGAGATGGCAAGCACCCTTCGTACCAACATGATCCTTGGATGTGCGATCACCGAGACCACCGGTATCTACGCCCTCGTTGTATCCCTTCTTCTCATGTTCATGGGAATCAACTGATCTAAAGAAGACCTGTTTGCGCTTTGGCGTAAATAACGAAGTCCCGAAAGGGCAAATGAATTTTTAGGAGAAAAATATGAAAGTAGTTTTTGATGCGTTCGAGTCATTCGTCGGCGTTAACGTGTGGACGATGCTCTTCGCATGGTGCAATCTGCTTATCATTTATCTGTTCCTTAAGAAGATTCTCTTCGTTCCCGTGAAGAAAATGATCGACTCCCGTCAGAAGGAGGTCGACGATATGTACTCCACAGCGGAGGCAGCCGAGAATGACGCAAAGGCTATGAAGGCCGAGTACGAGAAAAAGCTCGAATCTGCCAACGAGGAGAGCGAGGAGATCCTACGTACCGCGCAAAGACGCGCTCTCTTAAAGGAAGAGGAGATACTAAAGGAAGCCTCGGTTGAGGCTGCGAGAATACGCGAAAGAGCGGACGAAGAGATAGCCCTCGAGAAGAAGCGTATGCTCGGTGAGATCAAGGATGAGGTGTCCGGAATGGCTATTGATATAGCCTCCGCTGTTATTGGCCGTGAGGTTTCCCCCTCCGAGCACGAGAAATTCATCGACAACTTTATCGATGAGCTTGGCACAAATTAAGCGAGGTCCGACATGACAGACGTAAACGGCGGTATGAAGGCTTACGGCGAGGCTCTGTTCTCGCTGACCGAGGAGCTCGGCACCACCGAAAAGGTGCTTGCCGACGTAAATACACTCATCGGAGCAATTAATAATTCTCCCGAATATCTTAAGGTGCTCGACAGTCCTGCGCTTGCACGCGAGGAAAGGCTCGGGCTGATAGATAGGTCCTTTGGCACACTTGACAAAAACCTTGTAAATATGTCCAAGCTCTTGGCTGAAAAAAGGCTCACCTACGCGCTCCCAAAGGCGCTTGAGACCTTTGTAACAAGATACGAGAAGTCGCGCGGAATAGAGAGAGTTGAGGTCATCTCCGCTCATCCTTTGACCCCGTCGCAGACAGCAAGGCTCAAGGCTAAGCTTGAAGGAATCACGAGAAAGCAGATCATTATCAGTAACACCCACGACCCATCTCTTCTCGGCGGTATGAAGCTGAGATATATGGGCGTTCAGCTCGACGGAACGGTGAAGACAAAGCTCGACAGCTTTGAAAAACGCCTCTCAGAGCTTGTAATCTAAAAAATAAAGTTGGTGAAAAAATGCAGTCAAAAATAGATGATATAAGCAAAATTATCAAAGAGCAGATCCGTAACTACGAGTCGCGCACCCGTCAGGACGAGATCGGCTACGTTATATCGGTTGGCGACGGTATCTCAAAGGTTCACGGACTCGATAAATGCAAGGCAAACGAGCTTCTCGAATTTGCGAACGGCTCGTACGGTATGGCGCTCAACCTCGAAGAGACGTTCGTAAGCTGCGTACTTCTCGGCACTGACGTTGGTATCACCGAGGGAAGCGTTGTAAAGAGAACGGGAAGAGTCGTTTCTGTTCCCACCGGAGAAGGTCTTATCGGCCGAGTTGTTGACGCTCTCGGTAATCCCCTTGACGGTAAAGGACCTATCCACGGCATCAGCGACTACAGTCCCATTGAGAGACGCGCATACGGCATTATAGAGAGAAAGTCGGTATCAGTGCCCCTGCAGACCGGTATAAAGGCTATCGACTCTATGATCCCGATCGGACGTGGACAAAGAGAGCTTATCATAGGTGACAGACAGACCGGTAAGACGGTCATCGCCACCGATACAATTATAAATCAGAAGGGCAAAAACGTTATCTGCATCTACGTTGCAATAGGTCAGAAGCAGTCCACCGTTACCGGTGTGGTAGATACCCTCTACAGAGCCGGCGCTATGGACTACACCATAGTTGTGTCCTCCACTGCAGGCGACCCTGCCCCCCTTCAGTACATCGCTCCTTATTCCGGCTGTACAATGGGTGAATACTTCATGGATAAGGGCCGTGACGTCCTCGTTATCTACGACGACCTCTCGAAGCACGCGGTTGCATACAGAGCGCTCTCGCTCCTTATCAGACGTCCTCCGGGCCGTGAGGCATATCCCGGCGACGTGTTTTATCTACACTCAAGACTTCTTGAGCGCGCTGCAAGACTTGCGCCCGAGTACGGCGGCGGCTCTCTTACTGCCCTGCCAATCATTGAGACGCAGGCGGGTGACGTATCCGCATATATCCCCACTAACGTAATTTCCATTACCGACGGTCAGATATTCCTTGAGTCCGAGCTCTTCCACTCGGGCGTACGCCCTGCGGTAAACCCCGGCATCTCGGTATCAAGAGTCGGCGGTAACGCGCAGATCAAGGCGATGAAGAAGGTCTCCGGTAAACTTAAGCTCCTCTACTCCCAGTACAGAGAGCTGCAGAGCTTTGCACAGTTCGGCTCCGATCTTGATGCAGATACCAAGTCCCGTCTTGATCAGGGCGCCAGAATCGTTGAGGTTCTCAAGCAGGGTAGAAATTCTCCCATCGCAGTTGAACTTCAGGTAGCGATCATCTACGCCGTAGTAAACAATATGCTGAAGGAGATCGCAGTTGAGGACATCAGCCGCTTTGAGAGTGAGCTATTCGAGTACCTCACAGCGGTTAAGAGCGAGTTACTCGCCTCCATCAGAGAAACGGGCAACCTATCCGACGAAAGCGAAGAAGAGCTTAAGGCCGCTATCCTCGCCGTCAAGGAGAAGTTCTGATAAGACGATATGGCAGGAATGAAGGAAATTAAGGCGCGAATTAAGAGCGTTGAGAGTACGATGCAGATCACCAAAGCTATGGAGCTGGTCGCTACATCAAAGCTACGCCGCGCCAAGGAAAACGTGGAGCGCACAAGGCCATTCTACCATATACTCGGGGAAGCTATCAACGAGATACTCGCTGCATCATCTGATATAGAGTCGGATTGGTTCTTGCCACGTCATGGCAAGAAGACGCTTTTCATACTTTTTGCAGGTGACAGAGGTCTTGCCGGAGGCTATAACTCGAACGTATTTAAGGTAGCTGCAGAGCTCTCAAAAGACGTTCAGTCCGTATGGCTCCCTATAGGTAAAAAGGCGCTTGAGCACGTAAGACATAAGAAACTCGAGGTATACTCTGACTCATTTGAGTACGCGGCTGACCAGGGTGTCGGTTGCATGCTTACGCTCGGCTCACTCGTCGCCGACGGATACAGAAAAGGCGAGTACGACAGAGTCGTTATGATCTTCACCGAGTTTGTCTCTATGATGACGCAGAAGGTAGTGTACGAGGAGCTGCTTCCTCTAACAAGTGAGGACACCGGCGCCAAAGGTACAATGGAGACCGACTGCGACCCTGCAGAGATGCTCGACAGAATCGTGCCTGAATATATCGGCGGTATACTCTACTCTGCTCTGTGCGAGTCTTTGGCCTCCGAGTCGGGTGCGAGACGTGCTGCGATGAACTCGGCAAATAAAAACGCCGAGGAGATGATAGGTACTCTTATGCTGAAGTATAACAGAGCACGCCAGGCAGTGATAACTCAAGAGATCACCGAGATAGTCTCCGGAGCTGAGGCACTGTAAAAGGCAGCTATGTAGCGCTTAAAACAGAGTTTTAGCAAATAATAATTATCATTTTTTGAGCTTTGCGGTGAAAAACCGCATAGCATTATCTGAAAGGAACAGAAGCAGATGGAAAAAAACATCGGCAAGGTAATACAGATAATCGGACCTGTTCTTGACATCAGGTTTGAGTCCGGCTCCCTTCCCGACCTGCTCGGCGCTATTGAGATAGAGCACGAGGGCAAAAAGGTTGTATGTGAGGTAGCCAGCCAGATCGGTGACGACGTAGTAAGATGCGTCGCTATGTCATCGACTGACGGTATGTCACGCGGTATGGACGCAGTCTACACCGGCACGGGCATCACCGTACCCGTAGGTCACGAGACCCTCGGAAGAATATTCAACCTTCTCGGCGAGCCTATCGACAATCTCCCCGCTCCCGAGACTAAGGAAAAATGGTGCATACACAGAGATCCTCCCTCCTACGAGGAGCAGGAGGCGGCAACCGAGATACTCGAAACGGGTATCAAGGTCGTTGACCTCATCGCTCCCTATACCAAGGGTGGTAAAATCGGTCTGTTCGGCGGTGCCGGAGTTGGCAAGACCGTCCTTATCATGGAGCTTATCAACAACGTAGCAAAGGAACACGGCGGCATCTCGGTATTCACCGGCGTTGGAGAACGTACCCGTGAGGGTAACGACCTCTATAACGAAATGAAGGAGTCCGGAGTTCTCTCCAAGACCGCGCTTGTATACGGTCAGATGAACGAGCCTCCGGGAGCGAGAATGAGAGTCGGTCTTTCCGGTCTTACTATGGCGGAATACTTCCGTGATAAGGAAGGTCAGGACGTGCTCCTCTTCATAGACAATATTTACAGATTCACTCAGGCGGGATCCGAGGTTTCAGCGCTTCTTGGTAGAATGCCCTCTGCCGTTGGTTACCAGCCTACACTCGCTACCGAGATGGGTGCGCTCCAGGAGAGAATCACCTCCACCAAGCGCGGATCTATCACCTCGGTACAGGCAGTATACGTTCCCGCGGACGACCTCACCGACCCTGCTCCGGCTACAACGTTTGCTCACCTTGACGCAACGACGGTTCTTTCCCGTAGTATTGCATCACTCGGTATCTACCCTGCGGTTGATCCCCTCGAATCCACCTCAAGGATCCTCTCACCCGAGGTAGTCGGCATTGAGCACTACGAGGTAGCCAGAGAGGTTCAGAGAATGCTCCAGAGATATAAGGAGCTACAGGACATCATCGCGATCATGGGTATGGAGGAGCTCTCCGAGGAGGATAAGCTCGTCGTTAACCGTGCCAGAAAGATCCAGCGCTTCCTCTCCCAGCCCTTCTCTGTTGCAGAACAGTTCACCGGTATGGAGGGTAAGTACGTTCCTATCAAGGAGACTATCCGCGGCTTCCGTGAGATTCTCGACGGTAAGCACGACGACCTGCCCGAGAGCGCATTCCTCTTCGTCGGTACTATCGACGAGGCTGTCGCAAAGGCAAAGAGCCAGAGCTAAGGTGACGCTATGAAGAGCTTTAATCTTAAAGTAGTTACTCCCGACGGACTGTGCTTTGACTCTGATATAGAGAGTTTGCTTATACGTACCGACGACGGTGACGTTGAATTCCTTGCAGGTCACATAGACTATATGGCCTCGCTCGGCACAGGCAGAGCCAGGATCAAGGAAGGCGGCAATGACCGCTACGCCTCTGTATCCGGCGGATTTGTTACCGTTTCGGGAGGCGAGGTAAAGCTTGTGGCAATCACCTTCGAGTTCAGAGAACAGATCGACCTCGACCGCGCTTTAGCGGCAAGAGATGACGCCAAGGAGGCTATCTCCTCGGCAAAGGACGACAAGGCTCTCGCCCTCGCAAAGGCCAAGCTGCAAAGAGCTCTCGCACGTATTGACGTCGCGGAGATGTGATTCAGTGCAGTGCTTGATAACACATACTTTATCGTTTAAACGCAAAATATGTAAATAACTATTATTAAAAGGCCTCCTGTTTTGGGAGGCCTTTAGATTTTCTTATACAATAATCTGTATGTAAATTCTATGTTGTGCACGTTTGCAGTTACAAAAGCAACTATGATATACGGAGGGGTCAAAATAATGTTGCAAAAGCTTCAAATAATAGATACATTCCGTGTCCGACATAATTAGGCCGAAAACATTTTTTATTTTGCTAAAATAGAATTGACAAACCAGATCCGATGTGGTATAATATCCGTGTTGCACTTGAAGTGCATAATGTTTCGAGGCGTAGCGAAGGTGGTATCGCGCCAGTTTCGGGACTCAATCACCGTTCTCGGCGTAGAATTTTCGAGAAGAGCCGAAAACCCTTGAAAACACTGACTTTTTCGGCTCTCCCGAATGTCGAAAAATCATCCAATCTTCGGTCTGACCACATGATTGACCACTTACAAAGAAATACCGTTTTACACCAATCGGGGTGTGGCTCAGCTTGGTAG
>JAFTIN010000024.1 GCA_017456895.1 Clostridia bacterium | reverse complement strand
TCTGTCGTGGGCGAAGGATATTTGAGAGGAGCTGACCTTAGTACGAGAGGACCGGGTCGGACGTACCTCCGGTGCACCAGTTGTACTGCCAAGTGCATAGCTGGGTAGCCGCGTACGGAAGTGATAAACGCTGAAGGCATCTAAGCGTGAAACATGCTTCAAGATGAGATATCCCACAACGAGAGTTGGTAAGGTCACTTGTAGACGACAAGTTTGATAGGTCGGAGGTGTAAGTGCAGTAATGTATGAAGCTGACCGATACTAATCGACCGAGGGCTTGAACTTCAGGTTCAAGCATGAGTTTCGGTTTCCCAGTATTTACGAGTTTATTCGGTTTTCTATGGTCGTTTGCGAGCAAGCGGCAAGCGCGCATCGGCAGATCCGCGGTCTGCACCGACGTCCGTTCGCTCAAATGTTGCAAATTCGCGAAGCGAATTTGTAAGGGACGCCGGAGAAAGTCAGGAACGCAATAACGAAACGCGTCCCGAATGCACCTTTAGCTCAGTTGGTAGAGCAACTGACTCTTAATCAGTGGGTCCCGGGTTCGAATCCCTGAAGGTGCACCAGAAAAACAAAAACACCACCTTGTGTGGTGTTTTTTTATTATCAAAAGCCGTCCTCGAAGAAACGAGGACGGCTTTCCCTTATTCGATTTTCATTTAGTGTTTCTCATCCTCCCTCACCATAGTGAGGAGTCTAAGGCCGATAAGCGTCTGCGACGGCTGGTAGAATACCCACGGGAGATTGAGGTTAGCTCCGTACATAAAGTCCATAACCGAGGACTCAAGATATGAGCTGCACAGCACCTCAAGGCCGATGCAGAGATCACACATGCCGAACAGGACGAGGCCTACAGCGAATATCCGCTCCTCCTTGCCAAGCGCAAAGGCAAAGACGGCGTTGGCAACCAGGTTGCCGTAATAGAGGACGGAGGCTATTGCGAGGGCGTCGGTGTCCTCACCGAGGACGACAATGGCAGCTATCACAAGAAGGATCGACAGAACGATACGTGACGCGGCATTGACAACTCTGACCTTTGTCCGCTCTTCCCTCTTAAACAGATAAGCAAAGTAGCAGAGCTGAACGGCGATAAAGGCTATAACTCCCTCGAGCTGAGCGTCGTCCGCAAGGACAAGAAAGTAGTCCGCGACAAGGGTAAAGAGTATGCCGAGCCTGATAAGGTGTCCCTCCTTCTCGCCCCCAGAGGTGACGGCGGCAAAGAGCGCGACAAAGACTATAGCGAGGTAGCACGCAACCTCGGAAACTCTCGCAGGGGTGAGCTGTATAAGCGGAAAAAGGATCAGCTCAAGCGCGACGAACACTATGGCCGACAGTCTCGTTATCCTCTTGTAATTCAGGGTATCCATCACTGTTTTTACCTCAAAAAGCGAAACCCATCTGTATAGGTGATGGGTTCCACAAAGTATTTTTTATTCACCGATTTGGCATTAATTTGCCAAATTTGACAATTTAAGTTAGCAAATATGCCTTCTTATCCTCGCGCCCTTGGTGGGGAGGCGATGGGTAACATACACCGGTCCGCGGATAAGCAATGCAAGTACGCCGTACACGATAAGAGCGACGAGTATACAGCCAAAGAAGTAAGTCGCGGCAAACGCGGGGTACGGGAGCTTCTCCCAGACTGTGTTAAGAACAGGGAGAGTACACTCAAAGTACGGACTGATATAGAACATATTGAATGTCTCGTCTATTCCGTAGATACCGAAGGCGTGATATACGCCGACGTTGAGAACCATGGCAATAAAGCTCATAATAACAAAGACCAGAGCGCCGCCAAAGAAGAAGCCCGACGAGAACTTATCTCTGTACTTTACAGCGAAGAATACGCCCATGACGATCTGCGAGCCGTGATGAACCATGGTCTGTATATTGATACCGATGGTGCTTATAAAGACGTCATTGGGATAGCAGAATACCGCGATGCCGGCAAAGAGTGAGAAGGTCATCATATACGCGATACAGAAGTCGCGCACCCTCTCATTTCTCGTAAAGGCGATTATCGGGAGTATGTACAGAGGAGATGAGCAGAACTGGAAGGGGAAGGCGTACCACGCGTAATCCCAAACGAACCTGCCGTCCTCAAGGCTAAAACCGAAAATAAGCTGCTTATATACTTCAAAAACCACAAGAATTACCCACACCGCAGCGACCAGTCGGTTGACCGCCTCGTCGGAGGACCTGCGGAAGCCAAGGCACACCAGAACGGTAACGAGTATCATTGTTCCGATGCAGACAAGGTGGAACCAACCGTAATTTGTGGGTGTTTCCATAGTTGAAGTAACGAGGGTGTAGAGCTTTGATAAAAATTCCATTGCATACCTCATATATTGATTTATCAGTCATATTGTATCACTATGTACTCAATAACACAAGATTTTAAAGTATATTTTAAGATTATTTCATATTTTTTAATAATTTCATCTTTTATTTATATTTCATTGACTTTGATCGATTTATCTGCTATAATCTTGATGACAAAAATTCAAGGAGAAAATATGTATACCGCATTAATTATCGCACTTGTAATACTTCTTTACACTCTGCAATCCTTATTCACCAGACTCTACACAGATCACTATCCCGGTGATAAGGGATTGACAACCCCCGTCTTTGCGGTGATCTGCGGCCTTATCGTGACCGTAGTTTCCTTCATATTCTCAGGCTTCACCTTCTCCTGCGGCTGGCTCACCGTACTGCTCGGCGTAATCAATGCGTTTATCCTCTACGGCTACGACGCCTTCATTATCAAGGCCTCCGCAACCGGCCCCTACTCGATACTTATGACATTCAGCCTTACGGGCGGAATCGTTGTTCCCGCTATCGTGTCCTGGCTCTTCTTCGAGGTTCCCTTCTCGGTCGTACAGCTCGTATCCATCCTCATCATCTTTGCCTCGGTGCTTATGATAAGCAAGAAGGAGAACGAGGGCGAGGACAAGGAGGAGCACAAGAAGCACAGGACCTTCTTCCTCATAATCTGCACTCTGCTCGGCCTTGCCAACGGTCTTTACGGCGTGCTCCTCAACGTGCAGCAGGAGCTCACCGGCGTTAGTGAGAAGGAGGAGATGGTGGCAGTTACCTTTATCGGTGCGGCGGTGATCTCACTCGTACAGCTGGTCGTTAAAGAAGGAAAGAATACTCTGAAGGCCTTCAAGCAGACCAAGCTCTCGCTCGCATTCCTTCTCCTTACAGCTCTCGTTTCCGCTCTTGCGATCAACGCTCTCGTTATCGCTCTTGAGGGCGCGGACACAACTCTCGTCTACACCTTCGACAACGCCGGCGTGCTTCTGCTCAGCGCTATAGCCTCCGCGGTATTCTTCAAAGAGAAGCTCTCAAGGCTTAACATCATCGGCTGTATCATCATGTCGATAGGACTTATCTGCATGTCGCAGTACGCCAACATAGAGCTCTTCTTAAGGGGACTTTTCGCATAAAAAGGCCAAATAGCCTATAAAACTCAACACGGGTACCGCCATATGGGCGATACCCGTGTATTTTATTCAATAATGATTTCTATACCGTCAACAGAGGTTATCTTGACATTCTCCCCTCGCCTTTGCTCGACGGTCACCGTGCCGTGAGGCGTCGGCAGCTCTACCCTCGCCCATTCAAGACCGAGCAGCGTAGGCTTAAGCCTGATCTTTCTCATACCCGGCTCGAGGATCTCAAGGCCGATAAGCGCGCGTGGGAGCGAGTAAAGAGGTGTTCCGCCCCAGGCATGGCTGTGATCAAAACGGTAGGTAGGCTCAGGAGGTAAAAAGCCCTCTGCCAAGCCCTTCGGGCATATCCTGTGCTGCTCACGCCAACGGTCGATGACGTGCAGAGTAAATTCCTCCGTAAGGTCATTCTTGAAAATTGCCTCGAGGACAAAGTGAGCAAAATACGGCTGGTAGTCAGAGAAGGATCCGTCCGTAAGAATACGCCCTAAAATTCGCCTCGCTCTGTCCTTGTCCGCTACTCCGAAGGCTGCGGCAAGCGCGTTTGAGTTAACGCGGTAATAGCGCTTAGAGGTATTCCTTGGCATCCATTCGCCGATAAGCTCCTCGGGGGTAGGAGTGCTCTCTCCCTCGAAATAAAGGCCGGTCTCCCCGTCGTATAGGCGCTCGTTTATCGCCATTTTCAGCGCGTTTTTCTTAACACGGGTGGCCTCCGACGTGATTTTATCGCCAAGTGCGGCGTATATTTTTTCTGCGGAGTCGAGCGCCCCGTAATAGTACATATTCAATACGCTCTGGCCGAGCGCCTTGGGCGGGTGGTGGAGCGAGTAGCCGTCTATATAGATCCAGTCCACGAACATATAGTCGTGCGGATCGTCTATTATTCCGCCCTCGTCAACGTACCCGTCAAACATCCGAAGCAGGCTATCGAGCGCCTCGCGGCAATCTGTAAGAAGCGCAAGATCCGCGCTCATCATATAAACGTCCCACAGCATTCTCACCCAGATAAGGCTATATGTGGTATGGAACATTCGTCCGTTGCCGAGTATAAGCTCCGCCGTGCGGTAGCAATCGAGCTTGGCAAGCGACATATCCGCATAGGAAAAGGCGCTCATCAGGGTCTCGATATAGTAATCGCCTGTACAGGCAAGAGGCTCAAGGTGCCTCGGACTGTCCAAATGAATATACTGTCTGCAATACTTCAGCGAGTGCTTGCAGTTGGCGAGAATCTCATTAAGCTCGGTATCGGACGTCAGAGCTTCCGCATCGGTCATAGAGGGCAGATAGGTCCGTACTATACCGACGTTTACCTCACACGGGGTGCGGGATCGGTTAGCTATCTTGACGTAGAGCGTACCCGCGCTATGTATCTTCAGGCCTGTATAATGTGCAGAGCCCAAGAAGGTCAACCTCTCCGACGTTCCGGAGGTGTCATCGGCAAGCTCGCGGAGCAAGACCTCTATTTCCACCTCACCGTCCGAGCGGAGGTCGAGGGATAGGTATCCGGCATATATCCTTTCAAGGTGTAAGGGTATCTCGAGCTCGGAGTCCGCCTCCACTCTTATACCCTGTCCGCCGTCGGGATATATCAAATTCTCCACACGGGTGGGTATCGGCGCAGTCCTTGCCTGCCAGATGTCCTCGGTCAGAGCCGCCCGTGACAGGGGGATATCCTCACCGCGCGTCTCATCGTAGCAATCGGGCGCTACGTACTGCGTAAGCCTTCTTGCAAGCCAGGTCTCGTCTGTTGAGATCTCCTCCGTGGTGCCATCCGCAAGTCTCACCTCAGCCACAACCAAGAGTCCGCCGTGCCCCTTCGAAAAATCGCAGAACGAGGTGGGCATAAGCTGTACCAAGGCGTGAAGATCGATCTGTCTGTCGCGGCGCGGCATATATATCACGCCCCCTGCTCTGTCGTCCTCTCCCTCGCCAAAAATCACCGTGAGCTCGCTCGCGTACCATCTCCAATAGGGCGAAAGATCCGGACGGTTGTCAAGAAAATCTCCACCGACGGAAACAGGGCCGTTAAGAGTGCTCTGTCCGTTGATATACAATCTCGCAACCGTATCCGCGCTGAAACGCAGCTTCATCGATACGGGACGGGAGGTAAATGTGTAGGTTCTCAAAAATTCAACGACCGCATAGCTTTCCTTATTCTTGCCGAAGGGGTGAAGCTCGGTGGTTTGGTATTCGGGACAGACCTCGGGGTCAAGCCATATCCATTTATCGTTTTTCATATTTAAAACTCGGTTACTACGTCTCTGCCCTCAAGCCACGCGATCATATTGTTTACGAGCAGATTCCAGCTCTGGAAGGAGAGATTGTGTACGCCCTCACCGGTGTCGGGATCGTAATACTCGTGCATATCACCGTGCTTCTCAATACCCTTGCCAAAGAGCTCGACCGTCCTCTTTGCCAGCTCGCGCGCTTCCTCCACGTAGCCGTAATCAAGGAGCGCACGGAAGCACATATAGTTAGCGTTGCCCCAGATGGGACCGATCCAGCAGGAGGGATTGCCCGACTGCCAAACCTTATACATCTTCTCAAGCCTTGAGAGTGAACGCACACCGTAGTTGGACCAGAAGGTCTTCTCGTTGAGCATATTCTCGCGCACCATTCTCTCGGCCTCCTCGGGAGTGGCAATTCCCGCCCACATAGTGAGGAATCCGGACCACTCGTCTATCCTCATGATAAGCGAGGACCAGTGACGCGGCTTTCCGCTGTGGAGCCACTGATCCGGATCGACCGGATAAAGGCTGATATCCGCGGAGTAATACATGCCGCACTTCTCGTCCCAAAGGTGCTCGCGCACGATAGCCTTAAGCTCGTCTGCCTCCGCCTTGTAATAGTCGGCTTTCTCGCCGTCACCATAAGCGCGGAAGACGTACTCCGCCGCCAAAAGCTCCTTGTACATAAGGCAGTTAAGGTAGATAGATGCCGTGGAGCCGAAGGGACGGTAGAAGATAGAGGGATCGTTGTCAACGCCTATCGCCGTATCGTCAAGGAAACGGTAGAGTCCCGACTCGGAGTGACGGTACTCGCTCTTGTAGCGAGCAAGAAAACGAACGATCGCATCAAGGTGCGAGGGCTCAAGCCAGCTCATATCGTCGCCCGTCACCTGCAAAAGAAAGGCAAGGTGCTGTACAAGGCAGGGCTTGTGCATATTCTTGCAGTCCTTGAGGAAGATAACCTCTCCCTCACCGTCGATAAGAATTGGCATATATCCATTCTCGTCAGTGTGCTCAAGGAAGTTGAGCACGCATCCCTTCTCAAACTCTAAAAAGTCGGAAAGCCCCTCGCCGCCGTTATCGAGGATTATCTGCCTCGCCGCAACGTCAGTCAGCCAGCTGTCCCAGTCCCAGAGCTGATAAGGATACGGTTTTCCCGGTACTATAAACGGGTGCCGAAGCGAGCCTTTCGGCTCTCTTGTTATCCACTTGTAAGCGTCTTTAGAATAATCTTTAATCAAATTTATGTATTTATCCATCATCATTCTCCTGTCCTTTTTGGACCAATAATAAGCGTTTTTGTCAACAAATAATTACATTATTAAACCTACGGCACCACGACCGTAGGTTTGTTGTTTTTTAGAAATTTCAAAATAGCATTTTCGAGACACACTCGCGTACTCCTACCCAAAGCCGTATATCAATACTCCGAGCTTGGTGGAATACAGTGAAATGTCCGAAAATGTAATTTTCGAGATAGTTCTCACGTACTTCTACCCAAAGCCGTATATCAATACTCCGAGCTTGGTAAAATACCGGGGAAAATCCGAAAATGTAATTTTCGAGATAGTTGCCACGTACTTCTACCCGAAGCAGTATATCAATACTCCGAGCTTGGCAGAATGCGGAGGAAATATCCGAAAATGTAATTTTCGAGATAGTTCTCACGTACTTCTACCCGAAGCAATATTTACATATTGCGAGCTTGGTAGAATACGGGGGAAATATCCGAAAATTAGGAGTTGGAGGAGAAACCGTAGGAGGTTACTACACCATCCACCATCTGCCCCTCCTTACAAAGCGGACACTCATGTGCCGGAACACAGTAGTAGCCGTCGAGGTCGTTAGCGTCGAATACCGAGTGGACGGGTATGCCACAGCACTCGTCAACCGCAGAATAGATGGAGGCGAGGCCGGCAACGGTGCCGCCGTAATATCTGATAGCATCCATAGCAACACTCGTGGTACGACCGGTAGCAACCGATGAGGTGAGGATAAGCACGTTCTTACCGTTGATCATATTTGCGGAGCCCTCACGGAAGATGAAGCGGCCTGCAGACACCTTCTCGGGAGTGAGAATGTAGATGGTCTGGTGAGCGTTAAGATTCATATATCCGCCGCTGGTAAGCTGCTCTGCCATGCAGGTCGCGATTACCTGCATCTCATCAAGGCAGAGTATGGTATCAATAACGGTGTTCGAGTTATAGTAGGAAACAAGCTCCTCCGCAACCGCGCGAGCCTCGGAGAGTCTGGACTTCTGCATAGTGACGTCAATGTAATAGTTCATATGACCGTTGGTCTTCATGAAGTGTCCCTTGGTTACACGGAGGAAAAGGTTCTTACCCTTTGTTCTTATCTTGTAGGAATTTTCAATTGCCATATTATACTCCTTAAAGTTGATATGTGTTTTTTATTTTACCATGTGCGCGTGGGGTTGTCAAGGAATTATTTTCTATACCTTCTTCTGTTTTCCTCAAGTATCCTGTCGCGCTCCATATCCTTGATGCGTCGGAAGGCCTCCTTGGTGCAGAGCCAGGACCTCTCGGGCCTATCGGAACGGTAGTCGTTGGACTCGCCGCCATGGAAGCTCCAGGATAGGATGGTTCTGGCCCCGGCGTCATACGCGCCCTCGGTAGCCTCAATGATCTCCTCCTCGCGTCCCAAAGGAGCGTTATACCCCTGGATCCAGATGTTATGATCCTTGCCGAACTTCTCCGCTCTCTCAAGGCAGAGCTTGGTCGCGTTGTAGTTATACTCGTAGGGGTTCACGTCCTTACCGTACCAATAAGGATCGGTGCCGACGTTGTCAACGTAAGGCATCGCACAGATGGAGTCAAGATCAAAGTTCAAGAGCTTTTCCTTCTCTGTTTGCTTTGTCATACCTCCGAGCTGATAGGGCATAAAGCAGATAACGTTTTTCAGCCCCATAGAGCTCGCATATTCGGTGATGAAGTTATGGAACTCGACAATAACGTCGTTTCTGAACTTGGAAACGTCGGCATCCATAACCACGGGCATCTTCTTACCGAAGCGATTCTCAAACTTCTTTCTGCAGGTCGGACAGGTGCAGCAGGAGTAGTAGTCATCGGTGCCGGGAACAAGCACGGATGGAATGAGCGGCTCATCCCAGAATACGGTCTTACCGCCCATAGCAGCAACCTTCTCTATCCATTCCTTAACGAAGTCGCGGTATGCGGGAGAGTTAAGGCATATCTGATAAGGGTGCATAATGCCGTCACCGTAGTAGCTGTGCGCCTCGGGATGGTAAGCAAGGAAATGACACTTATCTCCTGGAGCTCCGCCAATTCCCCAGTTGTCCACCCAGACCTCAAGCCCCTCAGACTCCGTCGCCTTGATTATATCTGCCATGACCTTGGAGTGGCGCTCCATATCATTGTGCGTGTACATATGCACGACAATATCCATACCTGACCTTGCTATCTCCTTCATATCCGTCACGACGTGAGTGAGTATGCGGTTGCTATGGTACGCAACCCCTGTCTGTAATCTTTTTTTATTCATTTTATCTCCTAATAATGCAAAAATGCAAAGTATTTTTTACTTTTCGTACTCTTCCAATACTTTTTTAAGGACGCTTGGATTATCGGTCATTATTGCATCCGCTCCTATTTCAATGAGCTGACGCATTTCATCCTCATCGTCTATAGTCCAGTAGTGTACCGCGATATTGTGCTCGTTGGCTACGCTGATAAACCTCTTTGTAGCAAAGCTGAAGCCGTATTCCTCCATAGGCACCTGCAATACTGCTACGCCATCAAGATACATAGAGTCAATACCCAGAACCATAAGAGCGTAATACTTGGCAATACCCATAATTCCGGGAGAGAACATAAACGAGTCGGGCACGAGATCCTGCTTTTTCAGTCTCTTGAACTCCTTGAAGATCTCACCGTGGAAGCTGGCGAGAATAACTCTGTCAAAGGCGTCGTACTTCTCAAGCAAGCGTACCGCTTCCTCTACCGCCTTAAGGCCGAGCTCACCGCTCTGCTTTATCTCAACGCTGATGATATTCTCGGGAAAGGCTACGAGCAACTCCTCAAGTGTGGTGGCGAGGTATATCTCCTCGTCACGCGGTGTAACACCCTCGGGGTAATTAACGTCGGTCGGGAGCCTGCGCTCACCGTCCACGGTAAAGTATTCTCTCTCCCCCGCGAGCACGGTGTCCTCCGTAGGGTTATCGTAGCCGAAGTCGACTCGCTGTGAAATGAGATCGGAATAGTTCCAGTCGGAAGCAAGGCCGGTAACGTTTGTCGTACCGTCGAGCAGCTCGTTATGCAAAAGGATAAGCACGCCGTCCTTGGTGATATTGACGTCGGTCTCCATGATCACGTTTTTATCTATACTGTAGGCGTTGTAGAAAGCCTCCAGAGTATTCTGCGGGAACTCATCTCTGCCGCCTCGGTGCGCGACGATCATCGGTAGATCACCGTCCTTGATCAGCGGATTGTCACCCTTATAATTCTGATTCGGCGGTATGAAGGCCATTACCGCATATACGGAAAACAGGCATAAGAGCACAAGGGCAACCGTGCGCAGCCTGATCGAAGCGAATAAGGACATATTTCTTCCTCCTTTATTTGCGCGCACAAGGCGCACCTAATAAATATATTATAATATTTTGCGTGGATTAAATCAAGTATTCAAAACATTTTTGTTGCTTATGGCCATTCTTTTCGGCAAAAACAACAAACCGCCCTAAGCATTTTACGCGACCTTATCCCAAGGCTGATGATATAGCCAATTATGCGAATGCGCGCTGCAATTGTTGTATATCTTCACCGTTAATCCAATAATATGTAAAGTTTAGAATACAAAAATGGCCGCAGAGCATTCGCTCCGCGGCCGTAGCAATAATCACTTATCAAAATTATGCGTTGTCTCAAGTCTGTAGTCAAAGTTTTCTCCGTATATTATCAGAGAACTCTCGATATGCTCAAGACCCTTGTCTGACATCTGTACCGTGACGGTGAGCTCATAAGACTGATAGACAGCTCCGATCGTAGCCATCAGCTGCCTTAAGGATTTCTCATCAGCCACCCTGCACTCCAGCTTATAGCCTCCGTCAGCCAATCTTTCAAGATCCTTTACCATAAAGGGGTCGAAGTTAAGATTGTTGACAAGACTGTTTATCAGGGCCTTGGCCTCAGTCTCGGTCTGATCCGCCTTCTCGGTCATAACTCCCCCGACGTAAAGGCGCTGTTGCCCGTTTCCGTAGTCTACGTAGGTCTCCTCCTCACCGCTATACGAATATATCCTGTAGAAGAAATTGCCGCCCTCGTTGCTTAGGCTAACTCCGTTAGTAACCTCTGTGGATTCGACCTCGGTGCCATCCTTTTTCAGCACCGTCTCCGTCGTGGTTATAGAGAACTTGCTTTCATCGAGCTCAAGCTCATCGATCAGCGCATCCGCAAATTTCTGAGGAACCGTGGGGTCCACCACCTCTACAAATCCCTCGGTGTCAAAGTCTGCCCTATTGGCACTCTTATACTCGCTGTACTCCATGGACACGGTAACAGCCGGACTGTTAGAGTCCGCGTAGAGCTTGACTGTCAGCTCGTCTATTCTGTTTTTGGTGTCAAGGACCAGCTTTATCGACGCGTCGGTAAAGACGGTGTCAACACCATAAATATCAAGGCCGACAAATTCCACGATCTCATTAACTCTCTTACGGCTAAATCCGGTGTAAGCAACCTCGATCTCGCCGTCGTCCTTCCTTTCAAAAGTAGAGTGCTCCGCACCCTCGGGAGACAGCGCGTTGATATCGCTCTCCTCGGACGTATAGAAGTCAAGGAAGTCACGCTTCGACATTTGTGCCGTCAGCTTACTGTAGTTATCGTCGAACCCGTTGCACACGTACACTCTGCCGTCAACGTAAGCGATAGATCTTTCCATAGAATATAAGAACGTGTTGTCTAAATACACCGAGCCCTCGTTATAATCGTAAAGATACAAGCCCTTGCCAAGCGAGTCGATAACTATAGACCGTCCGGACGTCTGTTGCTCATACTTACTTCCCATAACAGTGATAGAGATTTCACTCCGCGTGTCTACCTGAAAATTATTATGTGTAGACATAGCGAGGTTTGCAATATTCCAGGCGGCCTCTGCCGTATCCGGCTTAATAAAGGATGATATTAGGCCGCAGGACGAAAGAACCATCGAAAGCGCTATTATCACAACCAATAACAAAGCTATTCTTTTCATCGTATCCTCCTAAAATGTAAATAATTGTAGTAAATAAATAAGATTAGTCCTCTAACACCGTCACCTTATTCTCGATAATGTAGGTGCACTTTACATAACTCTTCTCGCCCTTTACCGTCGCAAAGCTGGCTATCCTTTTCACGTCATCACCGTCCATCTCGACCTCGAGGAACAGAGACGCCTCCTTGAAGGTAAGGCCGGAGTCGTGCATGATCTGTCTATACTGTGTATAGTCGGATATCTCAAGCTCTATCCTGTATATTCCCTTACCTATTTTCGATATATCCCTTACCATTTCCGGCCCAAAGTCCGCAGGATTTAAAAGCGAGCTTATGAATGAGATCGCCTCGAGCTCACTCTGTGTTCTCTTCTGTGCTTCACTGCCGGGCAGCGTGGCGGTCTGCAGTCCGTACGCGTAGTCTATGACGATCTGCTCACCGCTCGAATTTGAAACAACCGTATAGAAGAAGAGGTCTTCCTTGTTCTCAATTTTGACGTTATCTCTCTCGCTCGAGACCTTGGTCTGCTCGTCGCCTCTGATGTCAACGGTAACTCTGTGCTCAATAAGAAGATCAAACCTGAAGCGCTCCTCCTTTAGAGCATCCGAGTAGAAGCTCTCCAACCGTCTTGCCAATCTCACGTCATAGGTCTCGGTGTAGATGGACTTGTCAAGCTCGACCTTCTCGGCCTTGTTATATTCGCTGTACTCTATGGTGATAAAGAATATCGGCTTTTCGTATCCCTCTCCGAGGAAGGAGAGACTCATAGTATCCACTAAGTATTTCTTGTCGATAGTGATCTCTACCTCAACGTCGTAGATCTTTACGCCCATCTCCTCGCCAATGGTATCGGCGATACCGAAGCTCTCGAGCATCTCGTCAAGCTCTTCCTTATCAAACTCGCTGAAAGAAAGACTCCAGCCTCCTTCCTCAAGCTTTTTCATCGATCTCTCGCTTGCATCCTCGGGCGAGACGTCAAAATCTACCTCCGAATCAACGTAGAAGTCATAGAACTCAGTCCCGGAAAGCTCCGAGCTTATACGGCTGAAGTCGTCGCCCTCGTTCTCACACACGTAAGCGATACCGTCCTCATAAGCCACTATCTCATCGCTGGTGCTCACGGTCTCGCCGTTGCCCTTAAGCTCATACCGCGTCCCGGAGTAGAAATAATAGTCGTCATCCTCGGGATAGCCCGAGCTGACTATCTGCATGGTCATATCTCCCAAAAACTCTATTCCCATATAGGTAAACGCAAGCTCGGCCGTAACGTCGCCCTTGTAGGATTTCTGCTTGTTCATCATCTTGTCTATTCTCTCGTAGAGCTCGATCTCATCCTTAGGCTCCACGACGCTCCAGACCACCCGACAGGACGAAAGCATCAAGGATAGCGCCATCACAATAACTAAAAGTAAAGAAAGCTTTTTCATAGTATCCTCCTTATTTTTCTTCAAGTCCATTTTATCATAGATAAAATTTTGTGTCAACGGCCAAAAAAGTAAGCAAAATATTTTAAATATTTAAAATCATTACACCAAAATTTAGCAAAAAGTTTCAAAAAATAAATTTAATGTTTCACAAATTTTTATCGCCGTTTTTGTAGATAATCAATATACTGCGCGCTCCTCCGTTCCCTGCCGCACGTCTGTTACGTATATACCGCACAGGCATGACAGATAAAAACAACGGCGCCCCTATGCAAATGGAGACGGAATTTTCTAAAAACGGCGGAGTGATTGTAATAAAGATCCCCCCCGTCAAACGGGGGGGTATTTCAGTTTCGGGTAAACCCCTAAATGTTACTGGCTACGCACAAGTGCGTTTTAGATTGGCCTGCCAGCCATGCAATTGTTACTTGCTACCCGTAAACGGGGTCAAGAATAAGCGTGCACTACAACCCACAGGCGAGATTGGCGAAGCAAAACTATACACTCCCCTTTGGGGAGGGGGGACCGCCACGGGGTTCCCCAAAACGAGCGAAGTCGAGTTTAGGGGTTCGCGTGATGACGGTGGGTGAGGTTGCGATAAACTAACTTTTAATAAACCTCATCCACCACTTTGTGGT